>NZ_CAMYPD010000006.1 GCF_947286155.1 uncultured Tessaracoccus sp. | reverse complement strand
ATTCGCACGTTGGCCTTCAGGCCCGACTCATGAGCCAGGCGCTGCGCAAGATGACGGGCGCACTCAAGAATGCCCACACCACAGCTATCTTCATTAACCAGTTGCGGGAAAAGATCGGTGTCATGTTCGGCAACCCTGAAACCACCACAGGTGGCCGGGCGCTCAAGTTCTATTCGTCGGTGCGCCTCGACGTGCGCCGCATTGAGACGCTGAAAGACGGCACTGAGATGGTGGGCAACCGCACCCGCGTGAAGGTGGTTAAGAACAAGGTGGCTCCGCCGTTCAAGCAGGCCGAATTCGACATCATGTATGGCCAAGGCATCTCCCGTGAGGGTTCTCTGCTTGATATGGGGGTCGATGCGGGCATCGTGCGTAAGGCTGGCGCTTGGTTCACCTATGAATCCGATCAGCTTGGCCAGGGCAAGGAAAACGCCCGTAACTTCCTGAAGGAACACCCCGACGTGGCCGAAGAACTGGAGCGTCGTATCCGCCTCCACCTCGGCATCGATGGCTCCGAGGACGTGCCGGAGGGTGTCGATCCGGAAACAGGTGAAGTCGATTTCTGACATCGAGTTCGCACGCAAGATCGCCCTCGACCTGCTGAGCATTCGGCCTCGTTCTGAGGCCGAGCTGCGCACAGCGTTGGCCAAACGCAACGTGCCAGACGAACTCATCGACGAACTGTGCGGGCGCTTCACCGAGGTGGGCTTGCTTGACGACGCGCAGTTCGCGTCGATGCTGGTGGCGAGCCGCTCGTCGTTCTCCCACCATGGCAAGCGCCGCATTCGTCAAGAGCTGCGGAACAAGGGCGTGCCCGACGAGCATGCCCAGGCTGCTTTGGACGAGATTGACGATGACGCCGAGCTTGACGCAGCCCGTGCGGTTGCGCAGCGGAAGTTGCGCAGCTTGTCTGGGCTCGAACCCCATGTGGCCAAGCGTCGTTTGGCCGGAGCACTCGCTCGACGGGGTTTCGGGCCGGGCGCTGTGATGCAGGTGACGAATGAGACGCTGGTAGATTTGTACGACGAAGAATGGTGAGGAGGACCGTGCATGGATTGGCTGCCGTGGATCGTCGCGGTGGCGGCGCTCATAGCTGTGGTGGTCGTCCTCGTTCGGCAGAATCGATCCATCCAATCCCAGTCCCAGCCAGAACCTGATCGCCGAGGCGAGGAGCTCGCCGAAGCGCGACTCCAGCTTGAGGCTGAGCGAACGCGGTGGACCGACGAACGTTCGGCGGCGCGCCAAGCACTCGACGACGAGCGAGCCCAGCTTCGAGCAGAACGGGAGCGCATTGCTGGCCTCACCTGTCAAGAGGCGAAGCAAGAGATCATCGACGACGTTCTGCA
This sequence comes from uncultured Tessaracoccus sp., assembly GCF_947286155.1. Lineage (GTDB taxonomy): Bacteria > Actinomycetota > Actinomycetes > Propionibacteriales > Propionibacteriaceae > Arachnia. The sequence goes on along the minus strand of NZ_CAMYPD010000006.1, from coordinate 77,806 downwards.
GCGTGCGAAGCTCACGGCACTGCGCGAGGCGCGAGTGATCGAACAGCAGGCTAGGCGAGAAGCTGAGCAGAAGGCGCGCATGGTCGTCGTCGGCGCAATTCAGCGCGTTGCCGTCGAACAGACCGCAGAAACGGTGGTCACGTCGATCAGGCTTCCTTCCGAAGATATGAAGGGGCGCATCATCGGCAAGGAAGGCCGCAACATTCGGGCGTTTGAGCAAGCTACTGGTGCCAACCTGCTCATCGACGAAGGTCAGTCTGTCACCATCAGCTGCTTCGATCCCGTCCGACGTGAAACCGCGCGCCTGGCGCTGGCGTCGCTGATTGAAGACGGCACTATCCATCCGGCGCGGGTGGAGCACGCGGTGTCCAAAGCGAAGCGCAGCATGGAGCAGCGTATGCGAGACATGGCTGAGCGCGCGTTGGCTGAGGTGGGCATCGCTGACCTCGACCCCGAGTTGCTGCCATACCTTGGCACGCTCGCTTTCCGCACGAGTTACGGCCAGAACGTCCTCGATCACCTGGTGGAATGCGCGCACCTCGCTGGCACGATGGCGTCGGAATTGGGGCTCGACATTGCGCGCTGCAAGCGCACCGCGTTCCTGCACGACATCGGCAAGGCCCTCACGCATGAACGAGAAGGATCGCATGCCCTGATCGGGGCCGAGCTGCTGAGAACCCATGGGGAGGGCGACGACATCGTGCATGCCGTCGAAGCCCACCATGGAGAAGTAGAACCTCGCACGGTCGAAGCGCTCCTCACCCAAGCTGCTGACGCCATTTCCGGGTCGCGGCCTGGCGCCCGGCGAGAGTCGCTCGAGGCCTACCTTGAGCGCATGCATGCGCTCGAGCGCATCGCTACCGTGAAGCCCGGCGTCGCCAAGGCATTCGCGATGCAGTCTGGTCACGAGGTGCGGGTGCTCGTCCACCCCGAAGAGGTCGACGATGCCGCAGCCCAGGTGCTGGCGCATGACATTGCGCAAGAGATCGAAGAGGCGCTCACATATCCAGGCCTCATTCACGTCACTGTCGTGCGTGAATCACGCGCCAGCGCGACAGCACACTGACCAGGGTTATCCCTGCACCCGGATGCCCCACGTTCCGCTGGCTTCGTCGCCTGGCTCGAGGCGGAGTGTGTCGTCGTGGGTGATGCCCTCGTTGAAGGCGTCGGGGCCGCACGTCATGGGTTCGATGGCGATGGCGGGGAGGTCGGGGTGGGTGAACACCTGAATCCACGGGTGGTGTTCGTCGCCCCACAGCGAGACGGTGCGCCCGCAGCCTTCCACCGCCACTTCCCACCCGGTGGGCGCCGCGGTGAAGGCGGTGTCGAATGTTGCATCACCAAGTGGGCGAGCAGTGCGGAAGTCGTGCTCGGGGGAGAGCTCGCCGAGTTCCGTCGGCAGCAGGCGCTCGTCGACGTAGAGTTCTTGCTCAAACGGAGAGGTGAGCACCACCTCGGCAAGGTCGTCGAAGCGGAAATAGACGTGCGATCCGTAGCCGAACGGAAATGCCACGGAGCCGACGTTCTTCGCGCGCCACGTGACTTGGAGGCCCTCGTCGACCACCTCGAAGCGGCTCTCCACCTGGCAGATGCCCGGCCAGCCGACCTGCGGGTAGACGGTGGCGCTCAGGGTGACGTGCTCGTCGGTGCGTTCAACCAGGCGCCACTCCAGCGCATATGCCAATCCGTGCAGGGCGCATGCGCGCTCCGGTTCATTGATCGGCAGCTGGAGGGCCTCGCCATCGAACGTGTAACGCCCATCACGCACGCGGTTGGGCCAAGGCGCTAGCGACGTCCCGAACCAGGGCTTGAACGGTTCGCCTTCCGGAAGCGACTGCAGCACTTCCGCACCTTGCCAAGTGAGGCTTTGAAGAGTGGCCCCCACTTCGCCGATGACTGCGGCGAAATCTCCCTTGGCGATGCGGTACTGCGTTCCTGTCGGCGAGATGCTCATGTGGAGCAGCCTATCGGCCCATGCGCATTGCCGGGAGCCTGGTGCGCATCATCGCAGAGCAATCTGGCTGATGGCAATCGTTGGCGACTCCTCGCCGCTCCACCGCGGGCGCTCAGCCGGATTGAGGCGCGACGTGACACGCACCGCCTGCACCTCGCCACCGTCGAGCGCCAGCCAATCGACGTCGCCCAGCCGCCAGCCATGCTCGAGTGTGCCTGCGACGTGCCAACCGCCGTCTTGACGTTCTACCTCGACCTCGGCGTTTTGCCATTCGCCGGGGCGCAGGGCGACGCCCACCTCGCGCACCGCGAGTGGGTGAGCAAAGCGCAGCGTGGCGCAGAGCTCCGTCTGGTCGTCAGCGCCCATGAGCGCTGTCGCGAGCCGGAGCTTGCCGTCGAACAGGCGTTCGGGCGCTGCCGGCCCTTCCGTTGGTTCGGGGGCATTCGTCTCGAGTGCGGCCCGGCCGTCGAGCACCATCGAGAGCAGATCGATGCTTCCTTCCAGCTGTGCCTCGTCGCGCACGGTGGCGTCGATCGTTGCGATTGGCATGCGGATGCCGACGAGCTGACGCGACGCGTAGTCGTTGACGACCACAAGCGGTGTGCCGTCGGTCAGCAACGTGAGCGCGGGATTGGCCTGGTCGTTATTGAGCGCGTCCCATACGGGAAGCGGCGCCACATCGGTCCATGGTGCGAGCGGATCGGAGATGATGCCGACGCAGGTGACACGTCGATCTCCGTAGCGCCCGGAAACGTCCCCCCAAGCCACCAGCAGACGCCCGTCGGGAAGAGGCTGAGCGGCGGCCGATGACTGCATAATGCTGGTGGGCTCGGGGCCTTCCCACGTTGCTCCATCGTCGTGTGATCGGAACAGCAGCGACGGTGTTCCGGCCTTCGCCGGGCGCAACCAGGCGATGAGCACCCCGTCCATGAGTGTCAACGTGACCTCGTTCGTGGCCACGCCCAACGTGTCGAAGACGTACTGCTCGGAGGCGGGGAACGACTCCCCGCCGTCCAACGACCGGGAGATACCCGACCACGTGCGGCCATACACCGGCGCGACGAGTGTGCCGTTGGTCGTCTCCATGACCTGGCCGTGCGAGGCCAGCCAACCCGGGCGCGAGTTTTCCAGCCGGGTCGGCATGGTCCAGTTGTAGCCGCCGTCGTCGCTCGACATGACACGCACTCCTGCGGCCTCGATCTCGCCCAGCTCCGGCTCTGTCCGCGTGAAGAAGATGAGGTGCACACCCCCGGTGGGGCCGACGCTCACCATCGGATCGCGGTCGTCATGATCGGAATCCCAGATAGTGACGGGCTCGCTCCACGTCGCCCCGTCGTCGGTGGAGCGCACAAGTTGAATGATGCCCGTCGGATCAACGTGCTCTTTCCCCTGCCGAGCGACGACGAGCAACGTGCCGTCGGGCAAGCGGCAAGCCCCGGGGAAGTGGAACCGACGACGCTCTGGCGCCTCGGCGATGGCAAGGTCTGCGCTCAAGGAGTTGCGTTGCGCGGTGACGCTCGTTGCGCCTGCGAGAGAGGGAAACTGGCGAAGTTGTGGTGAGGTCATGGCGTTCGTCCTTCCCGTGTGCCGTGCGTACCAGAGTAGCTGGGCTTGATGCGCCCCCGACGCGGTTGGGTGTGGCCGCGCTCAGCCAGGTACCCTGGTGCGGTTATGACTGAGCGCAGCTACCACGTAATCACCTACGGGTGCCAGATGAACGTGCACGACTCCGAACGCATCAGCGGCCTCCTCGAGGACGCGGGCATGGTGCGCGCCGAGGGCGAGGGCCCCTCGGCTGGGGCGGATGTCGTCGTGTTCAACACCTGCGCGGTGCGCGAGAACGCGGACAACCGGCTCTACGGCAACCTCGGGCACATGGCGCGAGTCAAGGAGCAGCACCCCGGCATGCAGATCGCGGTGGGCGGATGCATGGCCCAAAAAGACCGCGACACCATCGTGAAGCGAGCGCCGTGGGTGGACGTCGTGTTCGGTACGCACAACGTCGGTTCGCTGCCGACGCTGTTGGAGCGCGCCCGTGTGGAACAACAGGCGCAGGTAGAGATCAAGGAAGCGCTGGAGACGTTCCCGTCGAATCTGCCGAGCAAGCGCGAATCGCCGTACTCGGGGTGGGTGTCCATCTCGGTGGGCTGCAACAACACCTGCACCTTCTGCATCGTCCCGCAGCTGCGCGGCAAGGAGACCGACCGTCGACCCGGCGACATCCTCGCCGAGATCCGCATGCTCGTCGACGAGGGTGTCCAGGAGATCACCTTGCTCGGCCAAAACGTGAACGCCTACGGCGTCGAATTCGGCGACCGCCAGGCCTTCGCGAAGCTGCTGCGCGCCTGTGGGGAGATCGACGGGTTGGAGCGCGTGCGGTTCACGTCGCCCCATCCCAAGGATTTCACCGACGACGTGATCGCGGCCATGGCGGAAACGCCCAACGTGATGCCGAGCCTGCACATGCCGTTGCAGTCTGGATCGGATGCCATCTTGAAGTCCATGCGGCGCTCGTACCGTTCGAAGCGGTTCCTCGACATCCTCGCGAACGTGCGCGATGCGATTCCGCATGCGGCGATCACCACCGACATCATCGTGGGCTTCCCTGGCGAAACTGACGAGGACTTTGAAGACACGCTGCGCGTGGTGGAGCAGTCGCGGTTCTCGGCGGCGTTCACGTTCCAGTACTCGATCCGTCCGGGCACACCGGCGGGCGAGATGGAGAACCAGGTGCCGAAGCCCGTCGTGCAGGAGCGTTACGAGCGCCTCGTGCAGCTCGTCGACCAGATTGCGTGGGAGGAGAACCGCAAGCTGGAGGGCACCGACGTCGAGGTCATGTTCGCAGTGGGCGAAGGGCGCAAGGACGGCGAGACGCAGCGCATGAGCGGACGCGCGCGCGACAACCGACTGGTGCACGTGGCGGTGAGCGATGATCCAGCCGAGCGCCCGCGCCCCGGCGACATCGCGACAGCGCGCATCACCTACGCCGCGCCGCATCACCTGAACTCCGACGAGCCCATCCGCGATCTGCGTCGCACTCGCGGTGGCGACGCATGGCAGCTACGTGAGGAAGGCCCTGCCCGCCCGACGGGGGTGGGCCTGGGCATGCCCACACTACGGCCGAAGGCCGGAACCTAACCTGTACCCACAAGTAGCGTGTAGTCAGGAGGCCCCGGCCTTCGGGTGAGCGTCTACGTTGCGGGGCTCAGCCCGCACCGGTTCACTTGTTGTCGTTCTTGCCGCCGAGCTTGTCGAGCTGGTCGTTGGCGAAGTCTTGCGCCTTGTCGACCTTGTCGGCGTATTTGCTGTCGGTCTTCTCGTCGACGAAGTCGCCAGCCTTTTCGACGCCCTCGCGAAGCTTGTCTGGATCCTGGCCAGCAACCTTGTTCTTAATGTCGTCGAACATTCCCATGTCGCTTCCTTTCACAATTCGTGGAGTGATATCCAGATCAGTGCTGAAAGCGAATCCATACCAACCTGGTGCTTCCATGGTGACACACTTGGCCTATGACTCAACCCGTGATTGTCCTGATTGGCCCGACCGCCAGCGGCAAGTCCGCGCTCGCCGTCGACGTCGCGGTGCAGCTGCGAGCCGCCGGGATTCTCACGGAGATCGTGAACGCGGATTCCATGCTCGTCTACCGTGGAATGAACATCGGCACCGCCAAGCCGACGCATGAGGAGCGCCAGGGCATTGCGCATCATCTGATCGACATTATGGAGGTCACTGAGCAGGCATCGGTGGCGGAGTTCCAGGTGCAGGCTCGAGCCGTGATAGCGGACATTCGGAACCGAGGCGGCGTACCGATCGTCGTGGGCGGATCGCCGCTGTACACCCGCGCCATCACCGATGCATTCCATTTCCCGGGGTCCGACGAACAGGTGCGTGTGAAGTGGGAAGCGGAGCTTGCCCGCGTGGGAGCGCCAGCGTTGCATGAGCGGTTGCGCGAGGTGGCGCCGTCGTCTGCAGAGAACATTGAGCCGGGCAATGGGCGGCGCATCGTGCGCGCGCTCGAGATTCACGAACTTACGGGCGGTCACACACCGACGTTGCCGCAATGGACGTACGAGCTAGAAGGGGTCCAACAGTACGGGCTCGACCTGCCGCGTGACGTGCTCGACGCTCGGATCGATGCTCGTGTTGACGGTATGTGGGAGGCGGGGCTCGTCGACGAGGTGCGCGCGCTGCTCGATGTGGGCCTGAGAGAAGGCCGGACAGCGCTGCGCGCCATCGGGTACCGGCAAGTGGTGCAGATGCTCGACGGGGAACTCACCGAGGACGAGGCGAAGGACGCCGTGAAGCGAGCCACGAGGAAGTTCTTCCGGAAACAGCTGGGCTGGTACCGCAGGGATCCTCGCATACGCTGGTTGGTGGCAGGCGACGACAGCAACGTGTCGACGATTACCGCAGATGTCGCCCAAGCGCTGCAGGCATGAAGGAGCCAGGATGGGTATTCATTTCCGTAAAGGACACGGCACGCACAACGACTTCGTGCTGCTCAAAGACCCGGGTGGCATGCGAGAGATGACGCCTGAGCTCGTTCGCGCCTTGGCGGACCGGCGGGGAGGCATCGGCGGCGACGGCGTGATCCGCGCGGTGCGCGCCGGGCTCGTCGAGGGCTGGGAAGGCGACCCGGACCTGTGGTTCATGGACTACTGGAATGCCGACGGCACCCTCGCAGAGATGTGCGGCAACGGGCTTCGCGTGTTCGCCGAATTCCTGCGCAGTGAACAGATGCTGAACGAACGAGAATTCGACGTGGCCACGCGCGCCGGAGTGAAGCACGCGCGGTTCGTGGCTGGCGGCGTCGCGGTGAGTGTCGGGCGTGCGGCGATAGGCGATGATACGGCACGGGTCACCGTCGGTGATGTGACCTTCGACGCCGTGCCGGTCAACGTCGGCAATCCCCACGCCGTGGCGTTCATCGGCGACGAGGACCTCGCTGCTCTCGACCTGCACACACCGCCCGTGGTGGAACCAAGCAGCCTCTTTCCAGACGGCGTGAACGTCGAGTTTGTGCGCGTCGATGGCTCAGGCGAGCTCGCCATGCGGGTGCACGAGCGCGGGGTCGGCGAAACCATGAGCTGCGGTACGGGCGTCGTCGCTGCGGCGGCCGCGTACCGTTCGCGCTTCGGTGTCGACGGGCCAGTGCAAGTGACCGTGCCAGGCGGACAACTGCTCGTTGAGTTCAATGGCGATGAGGCAGTACTCACGGGCCCGGCGGTGATCGTCGCAAGTGGTGATTTTCACGAGCACTGAGCCGGGTTTTCCACAGGTTCGTCGCGCCCACTTGGAGCTGTCAGTGGTGGCTGAGAGAATATGCCAATCATGACGACCAACGACGACTTCTCCTACGACGGCGCCCAAGAAGATCTTGCGGATCGCCATGCGCTCAGGCGCGTGGCTGGCATGTCCACCGAGCTGGGCGACATCTCCGAGGTCGAGTATCGCCAGCTGCGGCTCGAGCGAGTGGTGCTCGTGAGTGTGTGGACGTCCGGCACACAAGCCGACGCCGACAACGCCATGGCCGAGCTGAAGCTGCTCAGCGAAACCGCGGGCTCCCAGGTGCTCGACGCGCTCGTCCAGCGCCGCTCTACGCCTGACCCGGCCACCTACGTCGGTAGCGGCAAAGTGGCCGAGATTCGCGAGGTGGTGCAGGCCACAGGGGCAGACACGGTGATTTGCGACGGCGAACTCGAGGCGGCCCAGCTACGTAACCTGGAAGACCGCATCGGGGTCAAGGTCGTCGATCGTACCGGGCTGATCCTCGACATCTTCGCGCAACACGCGAAATCTGCGGAAGGCAAGGCCCAAGTCGAGATGGCCCAGCTGGGGTATCTGAAGCAGCGGCTGCGCGGTTGGGGTGGCAACTTGTCGCGCCAGGCCGGTGGGCGCGCGGCGGGCGGCGCGGGTATCGGCGGCCGAGGCCCGGGCGAAACCCGGATCGAGACGGACCGTCGGCGCATCGGCGTGCGCATCGCCCAACTGCGTCGCAAGCTGAACGAGATGGAGCAGCAGCGCGAATCGAAGCGAGCCGAACGTAAACGCAACGCTGTGCCCAGCGTCGCCATCGTCGGATACACCAACGCTGGAAAATCGTCGCTGCTCAACCGCATCACCGGCGCCGGCGTACTCGTCGAAAATGCCCTGTTCGCCACACTCGATCCCACGACGCGACGCTCCCAAACCGACGACGGACGTGTGTTCACGCTGACGGACACCGTCGGGTTCGTGCGGCACTTGCCACACGACCTGGTGGAGGCGTTCCGTTCCACGCTGGAGGAATCCGTCGATGCAGATCTGCTGTTGCACGTCGTCGACGCCTCTGACCCCGCGCCTGAGGGCCAGATCGACGCGGTGCGCACGGTGCTGAATGAGATCGGTGCGAGTTCGGTGCCCGAACAACTCGTGTTCAACAAAGCTGACCGCGCGGATGCAACCACTCTCATGATGTTGCGTGCCAACTATCCGGACGCAGTTGTCACGTCGGCCCGCACCGGCAGCGGCATCGACGAGTTGCGCGATGTGATCGCCGAACGTCTGCCGAAGCCGGAAGTGCCCGTCGACGTGGTGGTGCCGTACTCGCGAGGCGATCTCGTCGACCGCGTGCACAAGGAGGCCCTCATCCACAGCATCGAGCACGTCGAGCAGGGCACGCACATCGTCGGGTTCGCGAAGCCCGACCTCGCCGATGAGCTGATGCGCCATGGTTAGCTCCCTCGACGTTCTGGAGGCCGCCGTCGAGAGCTTCGGCGGGCAGACGCGTGCTGGGCAGCAAGAGATGGTCGAAGCGGTGGGCGCCGCTCTCGACACTCAGGAGCATCTGCTCGTGCAGGCAGGCACGGGTACGGGTAAGTCGCTCGGCTACCTGATACCTGCGCTGCACCGTGCGGCTGAGAAGGGAGAGCGCATCGTCGTCGCGACGGCCACCCTCGCCCTCCAAGCCCAGCTGGCAACGAAGGACATTCCGACGGCGCTCGTCGCCATGGAGCGCACCACGGGCGAACGCCCGCGCACCGCCATCCTGAAAGGGCGCACCAATTACGCGTGTCTGTACCGAGCGCGCGACGGTGTGCAACCAGAGCAGTCGGCGCTACTGGGCTCGGAGACGGTGCAGGTGAGCGACACGGGTTCCGAGGTGCTGCGGCTGCGTGAGTGGGTGGAGGAGCAGGTGGAATCCGGCGGGCTGGCTGACCGCGACGACGCTCCCGCGCACACCCCGCTCGCGTGGCAGCAGGTCTCTATCCCCACCCGCGAATGCTTAGGCGCTTCGTGCCCATTCATCGACGAGTGCCGGGTTGAGCTGTCGCGCGAGCAGGCCCGTGAAGCCGACCTGGTAGTCACCAACCACGCACTCCTGGCCATCAACGCGATGCACAGTGGTACTGCGCTGCCCGAGCACGACGCAGTCATCATCGACGAGGCGCACGAGCTGGTGAGCCGGATCACCAACGCCGCCACCGACGAGCTCACCCCGGGCATCATCGAACGCGCCGCGAAGCGCGCGCTCGACCATGTCAACGACGATCTAGGTGCTGGTTTCCTCGAAGTTGCCGACGAATTCCGAGAGGCCCTCGCCGACGCTGACGTGGGGCGCGTACTCGATGCCAACCTGGAGATCACGCGTGCCGCCGCGCTGGTTCGCGACGTCGCACGCAAGGTGGCCACGGCCATCGGCACTGCGAAGGACGACGCCGAGAAATCTCAGGTGTTGGGCGCTGTGCGCGAGATCTACGACATCGCCGGCCGCATCGCCACCCTCGCCGACGCCGACGTGGTGTGGGTTGCAGAATCCGAAGTGATGGGGCGAGCGGTGTTCGTCGCGCCGCTCAATGTCGCTGGCTTGCTACGTGAACACGTGTTTGGGGAAACGACGACGGTGCTGACGTCGGCGACGCTCTCGCTCGGCGGCAACTTCGACTCAGTGGCGCGTTCGGTCGGCTTGATTCCCTCGGATTTGCAGTGGAAAGGCATCGACGTCGGTTCACCGTTCGACTACGGAACACAGGGCATCTTGTACGTGGCGAAGTCGCTGCCCAAACCCGACCGCGACGGTATGTCCGAGGCCATGAAAGAGCAGATCGCGGAACTCGTCTGGGCGGCAGGTGGGAGAACCCTCGGGCTCTTTGCCTCCCGGCGTTCGGCGGAGCAGGCCGCGGATCACGTGCGCAAGGCGCTGCCGTCGTTTACGGTGTTGTGCCAGGGCGACGCGCAGTTGTCAGAACTCACCCGCCGATTCATTGACGACCCAGAGACGAGCCTGTTCGGCACGCTGTCGCTGTGGCAAGGCGTGGACGTGCCGGGGGAGACGTGTCAGCTGGTCATCATCGAGAAGATTCCCTTCCCCCGTCCAGACGATCCGCTCATGCAGGCGAGGCAGAAGGCGGTGAGCGACGCCGGTGGCAACGGGTTCATGTCGGTGGCCGCCACGCACGCGGCCTTGCTGCTGGCGCAGGGTGCCGGTCGCTTGATCCGTCGCTCGTCAGATCGGGGTGTGGTGGCTGTACTCGACTCGCGGCTCGCCACCGCTCGCTACGGATCATTCCTTTTGCGCTCGATGCCAGAGTTTTGGATCACCAACGACGTGGAGGTGGCATCCGACGCGCTGCGCCGCCTGCGGGGCGCACCATGAGTAGTTGATACCGCGTCAATCCTGCCCCGGTGTCAGCGCGAGTGAGCTCGTCGGTACGGTAAGAGCCATGGATATTGGTGTACCAAAGGAACTGGGTGACGCGCGCGTAGCGGCAACACCGAAATCCGTGGAAGGCCTCCGAAAGCTCGGTTACAACGTGCTCGTCGAATCGGGTGCGGGGCAGCTGGCATCATTCGAGGATCACGCATACCTCGACGCCGGCGCCTCGATCGTCGACGAAGCCTGGCACTGCGACATCGTCGTCGCCGTGAATGCGCCCACGCCGGAGCAGATCAGCCAGATGCGGCCAGGTGCAGTGCTCATCACCTTCCTCGGCCCCCGTCAAGACATCACGCTCACCGAGCAACTTGCGGCAGCTGGCCTGACCGCGCTAAGCATGGACATGGTGCCGCGCACCTCGCGTGCCCAGGCCCTGGATGCGCTCAGTTCGCTCGCGAACATCTCCGGCTACCGCGCCGTGATCGAGGCGGCACATGCCTTCGGCAGGTTCTTCACCGGACAGGTGACCGCGGCAGGCAAGGTGCCGCCCGCGAAGGTGCTCGTCGCGGGCACCGGCGTCGCCGGCCTGGCTGCCATTGGCGCCGCCAACTCGCTGGGCGCCATCGTGCGGGCCACCGACGTTCGCCCGGAAACGGCTGAGCAGGTCGAATCCATGGGGGCCGAATTCCTACACGTCGCCGCCGACCAGGGTGTGAGCTCCGACGGCTACGCCAAGGAAGCGAGCGCTGACTACGCCGCACGCGCCGCAGAACTCTATGCCCAGCAAGCCGCCGAGGTGGACATCATCATCACGACGGCCGCCATCCCGGGTAAGCCTTCGCCGAGGCTTATCACCGCCGACATGGTGGCGTCGATGAAGCCGGGCTCAGTGATCGTCGACCTGGCGGCGCTCGGCGGTGGCAACTGCGAACTCACCCGCAGAGGTGAGAGCTACGTCACTGACGGCGGCGTCACCATCATCGGGTACACCGACATGGCATCCCGGTTGCCTGGGCAGGCGTCGCAGCTCTACGCCACGAACCTCGTCAACGCCCTGCAGCTCATGACGCCGGGCAAGGACGGGCAGATCGTGATCGATTTCGACGATGAAGTCGTTCGCACCATGACCGTCGCTCGCGATGGGGAAGTCACGTTCCCACCGCCGCCCATTCAAGTTTCTGCTGCGCCCCAGCCCGCGGCGCAGCCACCCGCGGTGGAGCCGGAAGCGCCGGCCGCGCCGTCGAAGCCGCCCAAACCGTGGTGGATGCCCGTCGCAGTGGTAGGGCTCGGGTCTGCCGCGATGATCGCGCTGCTCACCATCGCGCCCAGCTCGTTCGTCACCCTGTTCGGTGTGTTCGCGTTGGCGTGCATCGTCGGCTACTACGTCGTCTGGAACGTCACGCACGCGCTGCACACGCCACTGATGAGCGTCACCAACGCGGTGTCCGGCATCATCATCGTGGGTGCAATGACACAGCTCGCACACGACAACATTGCGGTGAAAGTCATTGCCTTCATCGCAGTGCTTATCGCATCGATCAACGTGTTCGGCGGCTTCACCGTCACCCACCGAATGCTGAACATGTTTAGGAAGGGCTGACGATGTACCTCGCCAACTTCATCAACGCCACATTCATCTTCTCCGGCATCATGTTCATCCTCGCGCTTGCGGGGCTGTCGAAGCACGAAACGGCCAAGCGCGGCAACGCGTTCGGCGTCATGGGCATGGTGCTTGCTGTCGTCGCGACGAACTTTGCGATTGCCTACACCGACATCGTGGGCGAGAACATTCAGTGGTTCTCGGCGGTGGCGCTCTACGTCGCCATCGCCATCGGCGGCATGATTGGCATCTGGCGCGCCCGCAAGGTTGAGATGACAGGCATGCCGGAACTCATCGCGTTGCTCCACTCCTTCGTGGGTGCCGCCGCGGTGCTCGTCGGGTACAACGTGCATATTCTCGGCGAGAGCGCAGACCTGCTGCACCTGCTCGAGGTGTACCTCGGCGTGCTGATTGGTGCCGTGACGCTGACCGGCTCGCTCGTGGCGTGGGGCAAGCTTAACGGCAAGCTCGCATCTAAGCCGCTCATGCTGCCCGCCAGGCATTGGCTGAACCTCATCAACGTCATTGTGATGCTTGCGCTGGGGTTCTGGTACTGCAATACCCAGTCAATCATTCCCCTCGTCATCATGACGGTGCTCGCGCTGTTCCTGGGCTTCCACCTGGTGGCGGCCATCGGCGGCGCCGACATGCCCGTCGTGATTTCGATGCTGAACTCGTACTCAGGCTGGGCCGCTGCGGCGTCGGGCTTCATGCTTGACATGTCGATCCTCATCATCACCGGTGCCCTGGTGGGTGCCTCCGGCGCGATCCTCTCGTACATCATGTGCAAGGCGATGAACCGTTCGTTCACGTCGGTGATTCTGGGCGGGTTCGGCGATGCTGCTCCTGCTGAGCAAGGTGAGATGGGCGAGTACACCACCGCCACGACGGAGGACGTCGCGGGATTGCTGCGAGATGCGAAGAAGGTCGTGATCGCGCCCGGCTACGGCATGGCGGTCGCGCAGGCGCAGTATCCCGTGGCGGAGCTGACACAGCGTTTGCAGGCCAACGGCACGGAGGTGGCGTTCGCCATCCATCCGGTTGCTGGCCGACTGCCTGGGCACATGAACGTGCTGCTCGCGGAAGCCAAGGTGCCCTACGACATCGTGTTCGAAATGGACGAGATTAACGACGACTTCGGCAGTGCAGATGTCGTGCTCGTCATCGGCGCCAACGACACGGTCAACCCCGCTGCGAATGAACCGGGGTCGCCAATCTCGGGCATGCCCGTGCTGAAGGTGTGGGAAGCCAAGCACGTCGTGGTGTTCAAGCGCTCGATGAGTGCAGGCTACGCGGGTGTGCAGAACCCGCTGTTCTTCAACGAGAATTCGCTGATGTACTTTGGCGACGCCAAGGAATCGACCAACAATCTCGTCGCTGAGCTCCCGACTCCTGCGAACGTGTAACCAGCTACGGGTTACACGCGGCGCATGACCGCGACGATCTTGCCCATGATGGTGGCGTGGTTGCCGTCAATGGGGGAGTAGCGCTCGTTGTGTGGAAGTAGCCACACCTGGTTGCCGTCACGCTTGAAGGTTTTCACGGTGGCTTCGTCGTCGAGCAGTGCTGCGACGATGTCGCCGTTGACGGCGGTGGGCTGGCGACGAACCACCACCCAGTCGCCCTCGCAAATGGCGGCCTCGATCATCGAGTCGCCCTTCACCTCAAGCATGAAGAAGTCACCGTGCCCGACGAGCTGTTCGGGCAGCGCAAACACGTCTTCGATGTGCTGCTCTGCAAGAATTGGCCCGCCGGCTGCGATACGCCCGACCAGAGGTGTTGAGACGGCGCCCGGTGTGTCGACGTTGTCAGCAGCGGGGGCAGCGGCCTCGGGCTCTCCAGTGAGAGGATCCATCACCATCATGGCCCGGGTGCGGTTCGGGTCGCGACGGAGGTAACCGGCCTTCTCGAGCGCTTTCAGCTGGTAGGTGACACTCGACGGTGAGGACAGCCCTGCTTGCTCCGCCATCTCGCGCACGCTGGGGGGGTATCCGTGGCGGTTGATGGATTCGCGGATGATGCCCAGGAGCTTCGATGCACGGGGAGTGAGGCCAGGCTCAACTGGCCCGCCAGTGCCGAACTCCGCTTCGATGTCGGCTCGTGAGGGGCGGCCGCTGCCACGTGGCTTATTCGGGGTCGTCATGCCACATACCCTACACATGTTCGAAAACGGCGCTGGGTTTGAGCGGGCGTGTCGGCGCCTTGTGCAGTTTTGTCAGAGGTCTCTGATGGGGTGTCCAGTGTCGAGGAAATGCGGACTATCGAACATGTGTTGCATACCTCGAATCGATGAGCTACTATCTAATCGAACAAACGTTTGACACACTGTAAGGAGTCGCTGTGAGCACCGTCATGAAGAGTCTCTCCACTCGTCGGTCGCACGCACCTGTGGGGCGCCCGAATACCCATATCGCTGAGGCGCACCCCAGGCGGGTCAGCCGTGGGCTCCCTCGTCAGACGGTGGCGTCCTGCATCGTGGATCGCCGTGAGGTCCGTTCTGCTGGCACGCTGACGTCCAGGTGGAGTTTGCGTATCAAGTCGCTTGCCATTGGGTTCATCGCGGTCGCGGGCGGCGTTGTTGGGGTCACCGGCTACGTGTCTGCAGTTGCCGATATGCACGCCACGCCGGATGCTTCCGATGCGGCCGCGTGGGCGCACGTCGAGCCCTGAATTACCCCGCGCGTCGCTGTTGACCTTCCGCTGGCGGCTGCGTAGCGTACCCCCTATATCTAGTAGTTACACCGACGTCATTCCCCAAGGGCTTGTGTTTTTCGGGGGTGTCGGGTGTAATTAGCTGGGTCGCCCGATCACGCTGGAAAGGTCCTCGAAGTGCACTGCCCGTTCTGCCGTAACTCTGACACCCGAGTGTCAGATTCGCGTGCAACAGAGGACGGTTCCGCAATTCGTCGACGTCGCACCTGCGTCGCATGTGACAGGAAATTCACCACGCTGGAGCAGGTAGTCCTGACAGTGGTGAAACGTTCCGGGGTGATCGAGCCCTTTAGCCGCGAGAAGGTCATCAAAGGCGTGTCCAAGGCTTGCCAGGGCCGGCCCGTCACACCTGACCAACTTGCGGCACTCGGACAAGAAGTGGAAGAGAATCTTCGTTCTGCAGGGGTTGCTGAGATTCCGGCAGAGCAGGTAGGCGTGGCCATCCTTGGCCCGCTGGCGCGGCTTGACTCCGTGGCCTACTTGCGATTCGCGTCCGTCTACAAGAATTTCGAATCCGTCGACGATTTTGTGCGCGAGATCGACGACATGAACGAGGTCGAGCCCGACCAGCAGAAGGGCTCGACGCCAAGTACCTCCGGAAGAAGACACCGGGGCACGATGCAAGAACCACTCATCGGTTAATTGGGAGAGTAAGAGATGACGGCGAACGCCACCAAAGGCGCCAGCGGGCGTACAGCAGGCAAAGCACGCTCGACGAAGAAGGCACCCAGCGGCCTCACGATCGAGCGAGTATTCACGACGGAGGGTGTGCACCCCTACGACGAGCAAGAGTGGGAACTGCGCGACGTCGTGCAGACCAACTGGAAGACGGGCGAGACCGTCTTCGAGCAGCATGGTGTCGAATTCCCCAAGGCGTGGAGCATTAACGCCTCCACCATCGTCACCACCAAGTACTTCCGCGGAGCCGTTGGCACCGCTCAGCGTGAAGCTAGTCTCAAGACGCTGATCGACCGCGTCGTCGGCAAGTACGTCGAAGCCGGTCGCGAGTTCGGCTACTTCGCCACTGAAGACGACGCCAAGATCTTCGAAGAAGAGCTCACCTGGATGCTGCTGAACCAGGTCTTTGCTTTCAACTCCCCCGTGTGGTTCAACGTCGGCACCTCATCGCCGCAACAGGTGAGCGCCTGCTTCATCCTCTCCGTCGACGACTCCATGGAGTCCATCCTCAACTGGTACAAGGAAGAGGGATTTATCTTCAAGGGGGGCTCCGGTGCAGGCCTCAACCTTTCCCGCATCCGCTCCTCGAAGGAGCTGCTGAGCTCCGGCGGCACTGCTTCCGGCCCGGTGTCTTTCATGCGCGGAGCAGACGCATCCGCCGGCACCATCAAGTCAGGCGGCGCTACCCGTCGTGCTGCAAAGATGGTGGTGCTCGACGTCGACCACCCCGATATCGAGGAGTTCGTCGAGACGAAGGCTCGCGAGGAAGACAAGATCCGCGCGCTGCGTGATGCGGGCTTCGACATGGATCTTGGTGGCAAAGACATCACGTCGGTGCAGTACCAAAACGCCAACAACTCGGTGCGCGTCAACGATGAATTCATGCGGGCAGTCGAAGCCGGGGACAAGTTTGGTCTCAAGGCTCGGCACACTGGTGAAGTCATCGAAGAGGTGGATGCCAAGGAGCTGTTCGAGAAGATCGCCAAGGCGGCGTGGGAGTGCGCCGACCCGGGCATTCAGTATGACGACACCATCAACGCCTGGCACACCAACCCCGTCACCGGCCGCATCACGGCGTCCAACCCCTGCTCGGAGTACATGAGCCTCGATAACAGCTCCTGCAACCTCGCGTCGCTGAACCTGCTGAAGTTCCTGAACGCCGACGGCACGTTCGACGTCGAGCGCTTCGTGAAGGCCGTAGAGCTCATCTTCACCGCCATGGATATCTCCATCTGCTTCGCGGATTTCCCGACACAGGCAATTGGTGAGACGACGCGCAACTTCCGCCAGCTCGGCATCGGGTACGCCAACCTCGGCGCGCTGCTCATGGCCACAGGCAAGGGCTACGACACCGAGGGTGGCCGCTCGACGGCCGCAGCGATCACGTCGTTGATGACCGCCGCGTCGTACCGACGCTCGGCGGAACTCGCCGCAGTGGTTGGCCCGTACGCCGGGTATGCAGAGAACGCCGATGCGCACCAGCAAGTCATGCGCAAGCACCAGGCTGCCAACGAGAGCTTCAAGCCGATGCCAGAAGACCAGGGCATCCACGCCGCTGCGTCTCGCGAGTGGGCGAAGGTGATCGAACTCGGCGCGGCCGATGGCTTCCGCAACGCACAGGCCTCACTGCTGGCTCCCACCGGCACCATCGGCTTCATGATGGACTGCGACACCACCGGCATCGAGCCCGACTTCTCCCTGGTGAAGTTCAAGAAGCTTGTCGGTGGCGGTTCCATGCAGATCGTGAACCAGACCATCCCGAGGGCGCTGCAGAAGTTCGGCTACGACGAGACGCAGATCACCGAGATCGTCGACTTCATCTCCGAACATGGTCACGTCATTGGCGCTCCGCACCTCGAGGAACGCCATTACGAAGTCTTCGATACCGCGATGGGGCAACGCTCCATCAAGCCTATGGGCCACGTGCGCATGATGGCCGCGGTCCAGCCCTTCCTCTCCGGCGCAATCTCTAAGACGGTAAACCTCCCCGAGTCGGCCACCGTCGAAGACATCGCCGACGTGTACATGCAGGGCTGGAAGCTGGGGCTCAAGGCGCTGGCTGTGTACCGCGACAACTGCAAGGTGGGCCAGCCGCTCTCCGACGGCAAGAAGCAGAGCGAATCCGCCAAGGAGGTGGAAGAGAAGATCGTTGAAAAGGTGGTGTACCGCCCGAAGCGTGAACGCCTGCCGAAGTCGCGAATGTCGCGCACCACCAGTTTCTCCGTGAGCGGTGCCGAAGGCTACATGACGTCGTCGTCGTACGATGATGGCCGCCTGGGTGAGGTGTTCCTCCGCTTGGGTAAGCAGGGCTCGACGCTCTCGGGCGTGATGGATGCGTTCTCGATCGCGGTATCCATCGGTCTGCAGTACGGCGTGCCGCTGGAGAGTTTCGTGCAGAAGTTCACCAACTTGAAGTTCGAGCCCGCAGGCATGACCGACGACCAGGACATCCGCATCGCGCAGTCCATCATGGACTACATCTTCCGTCGTCTCGCGCTCGATTACCTCGACTTCGACGACCGCTCCGAGCTGGGCATCTACACCGCGGCCGAGCGCGCCCGATACGTCCAGACCGGCGAGTACGTTTCGGAAGAGGATGAGTCCTCACTGCCCGAGTACGAGCAGCTGCGTAACGACGACGCCGACAACTTCGACGTCGACGGTGCTCGCCAACCGTCGCTCATCGACGCCCACACGACAGCGGAACTGCTGGAGAACATGACGGGCCACGCCATCGATGCGCCGCTGTGCATGACCTGCGGCACCAAGATGCGTCCGTCGGGTTCCTGCTACGCCTGTGAAGGTTGCGGCGCCACCAGCGGCTGCAGCTAACGTTCGGATGCAAGGGCGTTGCGTGGGGCATGTGCCTCGCGCAACGACCTTGCGTCTCCGCGGTGCTGTTGCTCACAGTGATCGGTAGTGCCAGATCAAACGTCGAGTTCACGTCGATGAACCCAGTCGGGGATGGTGCGTTCACGGGAGTACTGCTCGAACAGGGGCGCTGCTTGCTCGGCGGTCCAAACTTCTTCTGGATGGATCATGCTCTGCCCCTGACCCCAGACGACCCGCTCGGTCGCTTCGCTCGTGAGCGGCGCCCGGCCGAGCCCCCAGTGGTTGTAGGACCCGTCATCGTGGGTGACGCGGAGTTCAACCGTCATTCGTTCGGCCGCGCCGGCGCACTGAAGGTAGTGCGAAAGCCAGGTGGGGGCCTCGAACTCAGCGTCGGCGGGGTAGTGCCACAAGCAGTATGCGTAGTTACTCTTGGCGTCGAGCGACTGGAGAGGCCGCTCGTAGCCGACCATCTCTTCAAGAGTTGCGGGTTGATCGGTGTCGCCGTTCCACGTGACGGCTGGTTTGAGGACGGTGGTCATTGGTGTCCCTTCGTCTGATTTGTCAGACCCGCACCGCAGGCAACACCCTCGTGGTGAGGATCTGTGCACTGCGACGACGCGGGGCTCTCATCGAATGCTAATTCGTGGAACGGCCGCTGATCACTCTCCAGCTCGAGCCGCTCCCCGGTCCAGGATTGTCGCAGCCACCGGTCGTGGCTCGCCACGACGACGGCGCCAGGATAGTGGGGCAGATGCTCCTCGACGGCGGTGGCCAGCGTCAGCGAGAAGTGATTGGTGGGCTCGTCGAGAATCAATAGATCAGGCGAGCGGGCCAGCACCATCGCCAGCGCCAGGCGGCGTTGTTGCCCGGTGCTCAGATGCCCGACTGTGCGTGCCAAGTCTCGAGGTGCTACGAGTCCAAAGCTGGTGAGTGGAACCTCCTCGGCCAGTTCGACTCCGAGCGTGTCCATGTAGAGCTGCTCCACTGTGGGCGCAGGGTTTAGCGCCACCTCCTGGGGCAATATCCCGACGGTTGCAGAGCGGGATATGGATATGGTGCCGGTATCTGGTTGTAGCGTTTCCGTGAGGAGCGCAAGCAGGGTGGACTTTCCTGCGCCGTTGGGCCCCGTGACGAGCCAGCGGTCCTGCCTGCCGATGGTGAGCGAGGTAGGGGAGAGCCGATGAGTGACCCCGGCCCGCGAGAGAGCGACGAGTACGGGCGGGGCACTGCGCGTGCCGCGCCGGCCCACATCGAGGCCCTGGAACTCGAGTTCGCGTGGTGGCCTTCGGACTTGCTCTCTCCTGAGCTCTTCGAACCGACGCGTGAAGTCATTCACCCGTCGAGCAACCACCCTCGCGTTTCGATCAGCGTAGAATTTTTTCGCCATCCTGACCTCGCTTCGGGGAGCTGCGCCTTCGTGACCGACGGTGTGACTGTCGCGGGCTGCCCGGGCTAGAGTCTTGAGTTCAGTCTGTTCGGCATCGTACTGCTGCTGCCAGCGTTCACGTTGCGATGCTCTTGCAAGGAGATACTCGCTGAACGCACCGGTGTATCGCGTAACACCGATGCCGGTGGATGGGCCGTCGACGGCAACCTCGCTCACCAGGCAATGAGGCTGGGGTGCCGGGTCGAGGTCCACGATGCCGTTGGCGGTGGCGTCCATGAACGCGCGGTCGTGGCTGGCGAACAGCACGGGCCCGGGCCAGTCGAGCAGCGACTGGGTGAGGAAGTCGATGCCAGCGTCATCGAGATGGTTGGTGGGCTCATCGAGCAGGAGTGTGTCTGGCCGGCTCAGCAGCAACCATGCGAGCTGCAGGCGAGCGCGCTGCCCGCCGGATAGCTCGCCCGCACGACGGCTGCCGCTCAGCCCCGACAGGCCGACACCGTCGAGCACGATCTGGGCTCGGTGTTCTAGGTTCCAC
This sequence comes from uncultured Tessaracoccus sp., assembly GCF_947286155.1. GTDB lineage: Bacteria > Actinomycetota > Actinomycetes > Propionibacteriales > Propionibacteriaceae > Arachnia. The sequence goes on along the minus strand of NZ_CAMYPD010000006.1, from coordinate 57,475 downwards.
ACGTCGTGCCGCGTGGCCAGCTCTAGCGCGTGGTCGTAGCGCTCCGCGGCGGAGGCATCGTCGTCTTGCAGCGCGGCTGTCGCATCCTCGAACTCGTGCAGGACGGCTCGGGGCGCGGACAGCGCTTGCGCAACGACATCGTCGACAGTGTCCGTCAGTGCGAACGGGGCTTGCTGCCATAACAAACCGACGCGGCCGGGAGCTTCCACCGATCCGCTATCGGGCTGTTCGACTCCAGCAACGATGCGGAGCAACGTGGATTTGCCCGCGCCGTTTTCACCGATGAGGGCTATACGTTCGCCTTGGCTGACGCTCAGATTGATGTCGGTGAGCACCCGGCGGTCCGGGTACGACTTAGAGACTCCGTCGAGGCGCAGATGAGCGCCAGATGGCAAAACATTGGGAAATATGGGCGTGGGCATGCGGAAACCTCGTGCATCGGATAGGTGATAACGACAGGTTTCACAGCAACATGAGGCTCAGACTACCAGGTACTGCAGCATCCCCCCGACTCGGAGAGAACGCATGACGTAAAGTGCATAGCCACGACACGTTTGGCCTAGCATGGGCAGTGAGCTGCGCACACCGCTCAACCACTTCCACAACGCAGTCTCGGAAAGGAAGTCCCAGTCATGAAACGACTGTTCACCGCCTCATGTTGCTATCTGGCGGCCGGTCTTCTCGCAGGCCTCTTCTACCGCGAATTCACCAAGATGAACGACTTTCCGGCGGGGCAATTCACACAGCTCGGCGTTGCCCATACACACTTGTTGGCGCTCGGGTTCATGATGTCGTTGATCGTGCTTGCGCTGGAGAAAGTGTTCGGCATCTCGCAGAACCCGAAACTGATCTCATGGTTCTTCTGGCTCTACAACGCCGGCGTGGTAGTGACTGTCTCAATGCTGATCTGGCACGGCTGCCTCACCGTACTCGGCAAAGAATCCAACGCGATGATCTCCGGTATCGCGGGATTGGGGCACATCTCGATCACCGCAGGGCTGATCGTCCTCATGGTTGCCCTCAGCCGCGTGCTGCCCGCACGCGACGCCGCGTAGCCTGATCGCGGTTGCTCGCGACCAGGCTACGCATCGCCATTGGCCTAGGCGTGGCCGTCGGCAACCTGGTTGCCGGGCTGGACGGTCCACTCTGGGGGCACGTCCTTGCCGGACTCTTCGTCCTGTTCAGCCTGCTCCGCTGTCTCCTGAACAATGCCCTGAGCGTGGTGTGAGGGGGCGTAGACGGCGTACACCTGCATGGGTTCATCGCCGGTGTTGATCACGTCGTGCCACACACCGGCTGGCACCTGGATTGCCCAGCCGTCGCTCACATCCTGCTGGAAATCGAGCTGATCTTCGCTCGGCCCCATCACGCAGCGTCCCTGGCCTGCGTCGAGGCGGAGGAACTGGTCGGTTTCGGGGTGCACTTCGAGGCCAATGGAGGAGCCTGGCTCGATGGACATCAGCGTCACCTGGAGGTACTTGCCGGTCCATGCGGTGGTGCGGTAATTGCGGTTCTCACGAGTTGCCGTCTCGATATCAAACGCATTGGGCTTCGGGCCGTTGTCCTGAATCTTCATGGTTGGTCCTTCCTGATGTACCTCGAGCATAACCGGAGCCCAAATGGGGAGACACGTCCCCATGGACTTCCCAGGTCCTGGCGTGGTGCAAGGAACTGCAACACATTCCGAATGTGGGCACCGCCTGCCCGAGATGGTGCTTTCCGACTACCCTGGCACAACAGCACTACGTCGTCACACGAGGAGCAGAAGTGCCCGAACTGAGGTCGAAAACCAGCACGCATGGCCGCAACATGGCAGGGGCTCGCGCACTCTGGCGCGCCACGGGCGTCGCGCCCGAAGACTTCGGTAAGCCCATCGTCGCCGTGGCGAACTCGTTCACCCAGTTCGTGCCTGGCCACGTCCACCTGCGCAACATGGGTCAGCTCGTCAGCGACGCGATTGGCGCCGCCGGCGGCATCGGACGCGAGTTCAACACCATCGCGGTCGACGACGGCATCGCCATGGGACACGGTGGAATGCTGTATTCGCTTCCCAGCCGTGAACTCATCGCTGATTCCATTGAGTACATGGTCAATGCGCACTGCGCGGATGCGCTGGTGTGTATTTCCAACTGCGACAAGATCACCCCCGGCATGTTCCTCGCTGCGCTGCGGTTGAACGTTCCGACGGTATTCGTTTCCGGTGGGCCGATGGAATCCGGCAAGGCAGTGACGAAGGATGACGGCACGGTCACCTCCAACCTGAACCTCATCCACCCGATGTCCGCCGCCGTGAACGATGCCGTTTCCGACGACGAGCTCGCCCAGCTGGAAGCGAACGCGTGCCCTACCTGCGGTTCATGCTCCGGCATGTTCACCGCCAACTCCATGAACTGCCTGCTTGAAGCCATCGGCCTCGCGCTGCCGGGCAACGGATCGACGCTAGCCACTCACGCATCCCGCAAGGCGCTCTTTGAGCGGGCCGGCGAGTTGATCGTCGAGTTGGCGAAGCGCTACTACGACGCCGACGACGAGTCGGTGCTGCCAAAGTCGGTGGCGACCAAGGCCGCATTTGCCAACGCCATGAAGCTCGACGTAGCTATGGGCGGTTCGACGAACACCGTGCTGCACCTGCTGGCAGCGGCGCAGGAAGCGGGCGTCGATTTCACCCTCGACGACATCGACGCGATCAGCCGCGAGGTGCCGTGTCTGGCGAAGGTCGCGCCCAACTCCGAGCGCTACCACATGGAGGACGTGCACCGCGCCGGAGGCATCCCCGCACTGCTGGGCGAGCTCAACAGGGCAGGTAAACTCGACCACAGTGTGAAGCCCGTGCATGCCGAGTCGCTCCAGCACTGGCTCGACGACTGGGACATTCGCGGTGGGAAAGCGACGTCGGAGGCCACCCAGCTGTTCCACGCCGCACCCGGGGGAGTGCGCACCACCGAAGCCTTCTCCACCGACAACCGGTGGGAATCACTCGACACCGACGCTAAGGAAGGCTGCATCCGCAGCGTCGATCACGCCTACACCGCCGACGGTGGCCTCGCGGTATTGAAGGGTAATCTTGCTCCCGACGGTGCGATCGTGAAGACCGCGGGCGTTCCTGAGGAACAGTGGGAGTTCAGCGGCACCGCCGTTGTCACGGAGAGCGAGCAGGAAGCGGTCGACGCCATCCTTCACGGACGTGTGCAGGAGGGCGACTTCGTCGTCGTGCGGTACGAGGGCCCCCGCGGTGGGCCGGGGATGCAAGAGATGCTGTACCCGACGTCGTACCTTAAGGGCGTTGGGCTCGGCCCGAAGTGCGCGCTCATCACCGACGGGCGCTTCTCAGGCGGCTCGTCGGGTCTGTCGATCGGGCACGTGTCACCAGAGGCGGCGGCAGGTGGCGCCATCGGTCTCGTCGAGGACGGCGACCGCATCACCGTCTCCATCCCCAATCGCACCATTCAGCTCGAGGTCGACGACGAGGAGCTCGCCGAGCGACGACGAAAGGCCGACGCCGCGGGTTGGCGCCCGAAGCATCGGCAGCGCCAGGTGTCACGTGCGCTGCGCATCTACGGTGCGCTGGCGCAGTCTGCGGATAAGGGCGCGGCGCGACGCTTCGACGCGTTCGGCTAGAGCCACTTCTGGATCTTGAAAATGACCCACATGACAAAGGCCGCAACAACCATGACAGCGAAGGAGAACGGGTAGCCAGCCTCCCAATGCAACTCCGGCATGTTGCTGAAGTTCATCCCGTAAATGCCCGTCACAAGCGTGGGGACGAATAACACGCCCGCCCATGCGGCGATGCGCCGCGCATCTTCGGCCTGCTTGAGGGAGGCTTCGCTCATCTTGGCCATCTCCTCATTGCTCACCTGGGCTTGCAGCGCCAGGTGGAGGTTCAGCACCCCGACGAGCGCGTCGCGCATGGATTCAACGCGCTCGTTGACGGCCGTGATGTGGTCCTCGATGTCACGCAGTTGCTGCCGCATGGTGTCGTCGGCACGGTAGAAGACGCGGTCGTGACGCAGCGTCGTGATGACGGCCCCGACGGGACGCACGGCACGCTGGAAGTCGATGACCTCGCGAGTGAGCTGGTAAATGCGCTTCGAGACGCCGCTGTGTCCGGTGAATACCTGGGCGTCGATCTCGTCGATGTCGTTGTCGATCCCATACACGACGGGCATGTACTGATCGACAACAACGTCGAGCAGACGCATCAAGACGATACTCGGCCCTTGCCGCAGGATCTCCGGGTTGGCCTCGAGCTCCTGGCGCACAGGCTTGAGCTCGGGGGTGTCCGCATGGCGCACGGTGATGACGAAGCGCTCGCCCACGAACGCATGGATTTCGCCGAACTCCACCGACTCGGTCGCATCGACGTAGTGGGCGGCGCGAAGCACCAGAAACAGCGTGTCGTCATACCGCTCCAACTTGGGGCGCTGGTGGGCGACGATGGTGTCCTCCACAGCAAGCTCGTTCAGTGCAAACTGCTGGGCGAGGGTCTCCATTTCAGGGGCGCCGGGGCGGTGGAGGCCTATCCAGGCGAAGCCGTCGGGGGTGTCGTTCAGCGCGTGGAAGGCCTCGTCGAAGGTGGTGGGGGTGGCGACGCGTCGCCCGTCAACGTAGATGCCTGCATCGACGATGCAGGCGGCCGGGTTGCTATCGGCTTCCTCGGCGTGAGCATCGCTCGGTGCCTGCGGAACAGCAGTGTGTTTCCCTCGTCCGAACAGCCCCAGACGGGCTTTGCTTTCGGCCATGCGTCTCACCTCAATCCCGGTCGTGCACGCCCTCCCACATCTGCAAGGGCGGTTGCGCCTTGCGAATTGTATCGTTGCTCCGCCAGGACAACGTGAGGCTCACTGCTAGGTTGGAGTGGCAGGGAGGTAGCTGAATGATGGAACTCGAAGACTTTGACATCGACGGTGCCACATCAGGCGCATGGGACTCGTTCACGAACAACCTCGGTGAGGTGCTCTCCGTGATGGACGACTCGTCGGACCTCACTATCGCTGTAGCGCGGGGAATCGTCGACGACGACGTGCCAGCCATCCGCTTCTCCGCCGACGGACCGCACATCACTGCCGTCATTCTCCGCGGCGTCACGGCGCCGGGGCACCCCGACCCCTCGGAAGAAGAGAAGCCGACGTTGCTGCAACTGGGGTGGCAGGAGCCCGACGAACAGCACCCGCGCTACCACGCGTCATGCGATCAGGAAGACACACTGTCGCTCGCCGCGCTCACCACCGACACCCTGCAGGAAATCTTCGACGTCATTCACCCCGTATTCCTCGAGCCAGACCATCTCCAAGAGATTCTTCGCGGAACCGAGAGCTGGCCGGATCAGCCGCGTCCGCCAGCCGGCCCCGAGGACGTGGCGATCGTGCCCGCAGATCGTGCCGACCTGGACAGGCTCGTCGATGAGCAGCTCCGCCAGATCCTCGGCCACCCAGCAATGCGTGATCCCGACGGGGACGTGGCCATCCGCATGGGCTCCGCCATGATTTTCCTCCGCTCCACTCCCGACGCGGACGAGATCGTCGTGTTCTCCCCGCTGGTGCACGACGTGTCCGGGCGCTCCCGAGCCTGCGAAGTGCTCAATGATCTCAACGTGGAGCTGCGCTACGGGCGATTCGCGCTGCATAAAGACCGCGTCTACGTCCAAGCATCCGTGCTGGCTAGGCCTTTCGTGCCTGCGCATCTGCGGCAGGTCCTCAGTGTCATCAGCCAGGTTGCGGACATGATCGACGACGATCTTGCCGACAAGCTGGGAGGACGCACGACCTTCCCCAGTGCATAACCGTTACAGTGGACGCTATGGACTCAGACGGCGCGTACTTCTCTGAGATCTCCGAGGCCGAGTGCAGGGCGCTTCTCGAAGAGATCGAATTTGGGCGCATCGCATGGCACGCCAGCGATGGGATCACCATCGTGCCGGTGAATTTCCGGCTGATTGACGGCCACGTGGTGTTTCACACCAGCCCCACATCGTCACTCTCAACACTTTCGGAAGGCGTTGAGGTGGCCTTTCAGGTTGACTACATCGACGACGATGTAGCCAACGGCTGGAGTGTGCTCGTGCGCGGCACCACGGGGCCCGCCCCTCGCGATGCCGTGCCCTCCAGCTGGCTTGCCGACGGACGCACGCTCGGCATCATGATCACCGAACGCGGCCTGTCAGGGCGTGCCATATCCGGAAAGAAGATCGGAGACCACCATGAGTGAACATGACCTCATCGTCGTCGGTGTCGACGGCAGCGACGACGCGCTGCGCGCCGTGCGATATGGCGCTGGCATAGCGCTGCTCACTGGAGCAGAGCTCCTGCTTGCCAACGCCGTCGATGACACACTCATGGCCGGCGCGTGGGGCGTGGTATACGACCCAGAGGTGCTGCACGAAGCGGGTGTGAACGCCAACGACGTAGCCAGACAACGCGCCATTGAGGCTGGGCTGCCGGAAGAGCGTGTTCGGACGGAAGTCATCATGGGCTCCCCAGGCGGCGTGCTGACACGCTTGTCGGAAGTCGCGTCCCTCCTCGTGCTCGGGCGGCGCGCCGCATCTGGGCTGGAGCGCATGTTCGTCGGCTCCACCTCGGTGGCCGTTGTTACCAGCGCCGCATGCCCCGTCGTCGTGATTTCTTCAGCGGCCAACCCCGATGAGGTTGGGGATAAGAAGACCATCGGTGTCGCCGTTAATACCAACCCGGGATCGAAATCCACGCTCGAGGCCGGGTTCCAGCAGGCGGTGCTGCACGAATCCAAACTCGAAATCGTGCACGTCATCCAGCCTCCGGTGGGAATCTTCGGGCCAAAGTTGTCGCCAGAAGAACTGGATCAACAGATTCTGTTCGCCAAGGGTGGCATCGAAGCCCTCACCGCACCGCTCGCCGAGCAGTACCCCGACGTCGACTTCGAGATCATCGTCGTTGCTGACAGCCCCATCAACGAACTCGTTTCGCGCTCGAGCAACTACGACCTCCTCGTGCTCGGCATCACGGATTCAGCCATTCCGGGTGTGCAGGTAGGCGGGCTGATGCGTGGGCTGCTGGCTCACGCGTTGTGCCCGCTGTACGTGGCCGCGTGACGACGCTCACCGTCGCGCCCGACCTTCCCATCGCCGCTGAGGCAGAGCGCATTGCGCAGCTCATCCGGGAGCACCAAGTGGTTGTGGTGGCGGGTGAGACCGGGTCGGGTAAAACCACCCAGCTGCCGAAGATTTGTCTCCTCGCTGGGCGCCAACGCATCGCCCACACCCAGCCCAGACGCCTTGCCGCGCGCACGGTAGCGCAGCGCATCGCGCAGGAATGCGACGAAGAACTCGGCGATTTCGTCGGCTACCAGGTTCGCTTCACGAATAAGGCAGGCAAAGCCACGCGGATCAAGCTCATGACCGATGGCATCTTGCTGAACGAACTCACCCATGACAAGCAGCTTCGTCGTTACGACACCATCATCATCGACGAGGCGCACGAACGTAGCCTCAACATCGACTTCCTCCTCGGCTACCTGAAACAGCTGCTGCCGAAGCGTCCTGACCTGCGGGTGATCGTCACGTCCGCCACCATCGATACCGCCCGATTTGCGGAGCACTTCGACGACGCCCCCGTCGTGGAAGTGTCTGGCCGCACGTATCCCGTCGAAGTGCGATACCGCGAGCCCCTCGACGGCGAGGACGAAATCGACCAAGTCACCGCAGCAGTACAAGACCTCATCCGCGAATCGTCGACGGGCGACGTGCTGGTCTTCTTGAGCGGCGAGCGAGAAATTCGCGATGCGCAGGAAGCCGTCGACGGGCTCGGGCTGCGCGGAGTAGAGACGGTGCCACTGTTTGGCAGGCTGTCGGCGGGCGACCAGTCGCGGGTGTTTCAACCCCATGCGTTACGGCGTGTTGTGCTGGCGACGAACGTGGCCGAGACGTCGGTGACCGTCCCAGGCATTCGGTACGTGGTTGACGCGGGCACTGCGCGCATCTCGCGCTATTCGGCGCGCACCAAGGTGCAGCGACTCCCCATCGAGCCCATCAGTCAAGCCTCAGCGAATCAGCGCGCCGGTCGATGCGGGCGGATCGGGCCGGGCGTGGCAGTGCGCCTGTACTCCGAGGAGGACTTCCTCTCCAGGCCCGAGTTCTCGGACCCCGAGATTCTGCGCACGAACCTCGCCACCGTCATCCTCCTCATGGCCCAGGCCGGATTGGGTGACATTCAGCGCTTTCCGTTCATCGAATCGCCGGTGACTAGCCAGATCAACGACGGCATTCGCGTCCTCGAAGAACTTGGTGCGATTAAGGAACGTGCGCGAGGGGAGCAGGTGCGTCTGACTAAGGTCGGGCACCAATTGGCGCGCATGCCCGTGGATCCCCGTCTTGGACGCATGATTATCGAGGGCGCACGACGCGGGTGTCTCCGACAGGTGTTGGTGCTCGTCGCAGGCCTCACTATTCCTGACATCCGGGAACGACCGCTCGAACATCAGCAGAAAGCCGACGAGCTCCACCGTCGCTTCTGGAACAGCGGCGAGGAGGAGCGCAAGAAAGCCCCGGAGGGTGGCGACTTCGAGGTGCTACTGAACCTGTGGGGCTATCTGCGAAGGCAACGCCGGGCGCTCTCCGGCAACCAGTTCCGACGGCTCTGCCGCGACGAATTCCTCAACTTCGTGCGCTTCCGCGAGTGGGAGGAGCTCGTGGGCCAACTCAAGGAAGTGGCGAGAGACCTCGAACTCCCCATCGACGGTGAAGGCTCGATGCCTGAGGTGCTGAAATCGCTCCTGTCGGGGCTGCTGTCCAACGTTGGGCTCATTGAGCCGGAGAAATCCAAGCCCGAGCGCGGCAAACGTCGGCCACTGCGGGAGTACCTTGGCGCACGCGGCACGCACTTCGCGATTCAGCCGGGATCATGCCTTGCGAAGGCGACCCCGCCGCTGGTTGTCGCCTTCGAACTCGTAGAAACGAGCAGGCTGTGGGCGCGCACCGTCGCTGCGGTGAACGCCGAGTGGGTTGAACAGATCGCCGGGTCACTCGTGACCAAGACGCTCTCCGAGCCCCGCTTCGCGCAACGAACCGCGACGGTGGTGGCCAGCGAGCGAGTCACGCTGTTCGGGGTGCCGCTCATCGCCGGGCGCACCACGAACTACGCGCGAAACCACCCTGCAGAGGCGCGCGACATCTTCATTCGCAGCGCGTTAGTGGAGGGTTCCTGGCAGACGCGCAACCCCTTGGTGAGTATCAACAAGAAGACCCTCCAGCGTGCGGAGCAGCTGACCGACCGGATGCGCCGACCCGACCTCCTCATCTCTGACGACGCGCTGTACGCCTTTTATGACCGCAGCCTCCCCGAGGACGTACTGTCCGGCTCGACGCTAGACAAGTGGCTTCGGTCGACGCCCAAGGAGCAGTGGCCAACGCTGCGGGCGGAAGATTGCATCGCCGACGACGCAACGCTCAAGCCTTCCGATTTCCCCGAGCACTTCACTGTTGGGCCGACGAAGCTCCCGGTGCGGTACGTCTTCCAACCCGGACGCCAAGACGACGGGGCAACCATCACTATCCGCATGGAACAGCTCGCCGGGCTGGCTCCAGAGCCGTTCTCGTGGCTCGTGCCGGGGCGGCGCCAGGAGTTGGCAACGGAACTGATTCGCTCCCTGCCCAAGCAGATTCGCACGAATTTCGTACCCGCGCCCGACTTCGCCCGTCGCGCCCTCGAACTGCTCGAGCAGCGCAAGGAGCTGGGGCAGGGGAATATCACCCACACCCTCGGGCGCGCGCTCACCGCGCTCACAGGTGTCCCCATCGACGCCGATGCGTGGCGCGTCGATTCTATTCCCAGCCACCTCAAACCGACGTTCATCGTCACCGACGATGGCAAGGAGATTGCTCGTGGCGACGATCTCGAGCAGCTGCAGACGAAGCTCTCCCAGAAGGTGGCGAAGAAGCTCACCAAGGCGGCCGACGGGATCGCCCAGTCGGGGGCGACGTCGTGGGTGTTCCCACCGATTCCCACCACGACCAGCCTCGGAAAGGGCGTGACCGGGTATCCGTCGCTCGCAGATGAAGGCACGACGGTGGGGGTTACCGTCGCGGATACCAAGGACAAAGCCGAGCGGGCGCACGTACAAGGGTTGCGTCGGCTCCTCACCCTTGTGAACCCCAACCCCACGAAGTGGGTGGTGGCGCATCTCACGAGGACGGAGAAGCTCGCCCTTGCCGATTCTCCCTATCCGAGCGTGCCCGACCTCCTCGCCGATGCTTGGCTGAAAGCGAGCGAACAGCTGGCCGAGATGCATGGTCCGGCCCTCGCGGTTCGTGACCGCGAGACGTTTGAACGGGTGGCGGTGGAGGTGCGTCAAGACCAGGCTGAGCGCACCCAGAAGGTGGTGGCGATCGCAGCCGAGGCCCTCACCGCCGCGACCAGAACCCGACTCGCTCTGGCATCGCTGCCCGACGACCACCCCGTACGCGTCGACGTTACGACACAGCTCGACAATCTACTGTTCACCAATTTCCTGTCGTTCACTCCCGACCCGTGGCTCCACCATCTACCGCGGTACTGCGAAGCGGCGGCGGTCCGTGTGCAGTCGGCGCTCGCAAATCCTGTTCGCGACGCGCGTGAGGCATTGCAGATTGAAGAGCTCGAGGACGAATACGCAGCCCTCACCGACGCGGAACCGCCGGGCCCGCTGCGGCCCGAGGTAGAGGAGATTGCATTCCTGTTGGAGGAACTCCGAGTGAGCGTGTTTGCCCAGCAGTTGCGCACGTCGGTGCCAGTATCTGCCAAGAGAATTCGAAAAGCCATGCAGGCGGTTCGCATCAAGTGATCTTGATCGGCCGTTACCCTGGATAGAACACATTGGTTTGGGAAGGACCTAAGATGAAACTGAAGCTCGCTGGGGCAGCGTTCGTTGCCCTCGCCCTCGGACTCGCGGGTTGTGGGAACGATGACAGCGCCAAGCCTGAATCTTCAGAGCCGGCAGCATCCGCGACGGAGCAGGCACCCTCCGATCAGCCTGAGGAGGAAGAGCCCTCGACGCCGGAGCAGTCCGAGGACAGCACGTCCGGCGGCGAGGAGTCTCCTGCGCAGAGCCCAGAGCCGACGGCGCCCGCGCTCGACGATGCAGGACGTGCGATCATCGATGACTTCTTGGCGAAGCACAAGGACGCAGAGGAAATCCCTGCGGAAATGTTCGATCCGGAACAAGCCAAGACAATGCTCAGCCAGCTGAAGGTGGAACCTGCCGAGTGCAACACCGTGTTGGGTGCACAGCAGAATCCGGAATTGCTGAACAACGCCGTGTGGGGAGGAGCTGCGACCGTGGACACGTCATCGGGCAGCAGCACCAGCATCGCTGTGGCTCAGTTCGGACAGGAAGCCGGGCCGCTCGTCGAGGATGCGCGCACCATGTCCGAGAAGTGCCCGCAGATCACCATCGGCGAAGGCGAACAAACGTTCCCGGCCACCATCAAGGTGCATGACGCGCCCTCCGTGCAAGGCGCCGATGTTGCGCACATCATTGAGAACGTTGTGGATCTCGGAGGCGTGAAGCAGGTGTCATTTAACGGCCAGGCTGCTCGAGGCAATCTGTTCATCAACGTTGCACTCACAGGCGCGGAAGGCTCCGCCACCCCTGGTGATGCCGAGAAGCTGCTCACGGAGGCAGTTGCGGCAGCGCAGTGACAGTCGCGTAGCCACGTCAGCACAACCCCGCTCGCAGATCCGTTGCGTTGCGGGGTTGTACTGTTCCGTCGCCAGAAGTGCCATGATGGGGGAGTGCCAAAGGATGTTGCAGGACTATTAGCGCTGTTCGATATTCATCAGATCGATGAGGATGTATGGGAAGGTCCGCAGCCGGACACCTACTTCCAGCGACTCTTCGGTGGACAGGTGCTCGCGCAGACTCTTGTCGCCGCTGCACAGTCGGTCTCCCCAGAGCGCGTGGTGCATTCGCTCAACGCCTATTTTTTGCGCGGTGGCTCTCCCGATTCTCCACTGCGGTTCGAGGTGGAGCGCCTCCGCGACGGGGGAACCTTCAGCACTCGCCGGGTCGTGACGATGCAGGACGGGCGGATGATCTTCCAACTGAACGCTTCCTTCCACGAATCTGAGCCCGGCCTCGAGCACAGCGCTCAGCAGCCGCGGGATAACGTGTTACCTCCCGACGAGGCCCCCGCGCTCAGAACTGTGCTCGAGGAGCAGTTTGGTTCGCACGCCGAGATGCTGTCGGAATGGGACGCGTTGGATGTGCGCTTGGCCACGTTGCCACAGGAAAATTACTTGGGAGCCACGATGCGCGCGTGGGTGCGCACCAAGTCGGCGATGCCACCAGACCCTCTCCTGAATAACGCAGTGCTCGCCTACCTCTCGGACATCACGCTGCTCAGCACCACACTGATACCGCACAAGGTGCAGATCACGTCACCGAATCTGCAAGCCGCTTCGATCGATCACAGCATGTGGTTCCACCGCCCGGTACGAACCGACGAGTGGATCTTGTACGACATGATCTCGCCGTCGGCAGCCGGTGCCCGCGGATTCTGCCGTGGCCGGCTCTATCAAAATGGCGTCACCATCGCCTCGTGCGGGCAAGAGGGGCTCATTCGGGTTCGCTGAATACAACAATCGCCCCGGAGCTGTGGGGATTCCGGGGCGATTGTTGTGTTGTCGTCAGGCGGCGAGGCCGACGCGCTCGCGCATCTTCGCGAGGGCCAGCCGCTCGATCTGGCGGACACGTTCAGCCGTGATGCCCCAGTGGGAACCGATATCAGCGAGCTTTGCCTGGCGGCCGTCGAGGAGGCCGTAGCGACGACGAACGACGTCTTGTGAACGCTCGTCGAGGCCGTCGAGCATCTCTTCAATACGGGCGCGGTCTTCGACGTCGAGTACTACCTCGTCGGGGCCGGGAGCGACGTCGCGGGCGATCAAGTCGCCGAGCGAGGTGTCGCCGTCGGTGTCGACAGGGGCGTCGAGCGAGACGTGCTCACGCGACCAACGAACCAGGTCGACGACGCGTCCTTCTTCGAGGCCGAGTTCGTCGGCAATCTCGTCGATCTCCGGTTCGCGTCCGAGCTGGCGCTCGAGCGTGCGGCGCACAGCGGATACCTGGTTGACCTGTTCAGCGACGTGCACCGGCAAGCGCACAATTCGGGCCTGCTGAGCAACTCCACGGGAGATGGCCTGGCGGACCCACCACGTCGCGTAGGTAGAGAACTTGAAACCTTTGGTGTAGTCGAACTTCTCGACAGCGCGGATGAGGCCGGTGTTGCCTTCTTGAATGAGATCCAGCAGCGGCATCTGCGCACGCCCGTACTTGCGAGCGATAGAAACGACCAGGCGCAGGTTGGATTTCACGAATCGGCGAAGCGCAGCCTCGCCGTCCTCTGCGATCTCGCGAAGTTCTTCGTCGGTGGCGTCAGACGGGTTGTCGACTTCGCCTTCGAGGATCTTGCTGGCGAACATGCCTGCTTCGATCTGTTTGGAGAGCTCAACCTCCTCCACCGCGCTGAGCAGCGGCGTCTTGGCGATCTCATCCAGGTACTGACCGATGGTGTCTTTGCCGTCAATACCCTCGGCTTGGCGTCGTGCGGTGCTCAATGTGACTCCTTTCGCAGCCGTCTATAGGTAACAACGCAGTGGGTGGCGTAGAAGTTCCCGATCGGAGAGAAGATTTTTGGCTACGTGTAAAGATGGGTGTGTAACGCCGTCGCGCAGTCCGTTGTTTGCAAGAGCTCGTTGCCCGTGCAAGTATGGAGGGCGCGTCCCTTGACTACACCGGCGCGTGGCGTGCCCAATTATCGGAGGAAGAACGTGGCAGAAACCCGCAAGAACCCGAGCAACTCGGCTGCGGAGGTTAGCGACGCCCCTGACAAGAAGACCACCACGCAGTCGACGCGCTCCAAGAAGACGTCGACGACGAAACGCGCCAGCACCACGTCGAAGAAGGCCACCACAACTGCGAAGAAGACGAACGCGGCTGAGAAGAAGACCACTACGGCTCCCAAGAAGGCGAGCACCGCGGCAAAGAAGACGAATGCGGTCGCTAAGAAGGCGGAGCCCAAGGCTGAGGCGAGTGCAGCGAAGTCGGCGTCGAAGACCACCGCGAAGCCGGCGGCTAAGAAGTCGACGACCCGTCGTGCGAAGAGCACTCGGAAGGCAACCGACGAGGTGACGGAACCGACCGTCGCGCAGGTGGCAGCTGGCGAAGTGCACATTTCCAAGGCTGATAAGGATGGCGACCACATCGTCATGACAGTCGGCGGTAAGCGTCGCTCGCTCGACGATGTCGACGAGTCCACGTTCAACGAGCAGGAAGAAGCCAAGGACGAGAAGGAACTCGTCGAAGAGGAAGGTTTCGCGCTCTCTGATTCCGACGATGCTGACGAGCCTGAGCAGCAGGTCGTGTCCGCAGGTGCCACTGCCGACCCCGTGAAGGACTACCTGAAGCAGATCGGTAAAGTCGCGCTGCTCAACGCCGTCGAAGAGGTAGAGCTCGCCAAACGCATTGAGGCCGGCCTGTTTGCCGAGGAGGCGCTCACAGACGAAGAGAACCCGGTGAAGGCCGATGACGTCGAGGACTATCTCTGGATTCAGGAAGACGGGCGGAACGCGAAGAATCACCTTCTCGAGGCCAACTTGCGTCTCGTGGTTTCGCTCGCGAAGCGATACACCGGGCGCGGGATGCTGTTCCTTGATCTGATTCAGGAAGGCAACCTCGGTCTCATCCGCGCCGTCGAGAAATTCGACTACACCAAGGGCTACAAGTTCTCCACCTACGCCACGTGGTGGATTAAGCAGGCCATCACCCGTGCCATGGCAGACCAGGCACGAACCATCCGCATCCCCGTGCACATGGTGGAAGTCATCAACAAGCTCGCCCGTGTGCAGCGCCAGATGCTCCAAGACTTGGGCCGCGAACCCACCCCGGAGGAGCTGGCTGAAGAGCTCGACATGACGCCCGAAAAGGTCGTCGAGGTGCAGAAGTACGGGCGCGAACCCATCTCCTTGCACACCCCGCTCGGTGAGGACGGCGACTCCGAATTCGGCGATCTCATCGAAGACTCCGAGGCGGTCGTTCCCGCCGATGCCGTCAACTTCACGCTCCTGCAAGAGCAGCTCAACGACGTGCTCGACACGCTCTCTGAACGCGAAGCCGGCGTCGTAAGCATGCGCTTCGGCCTCACTGACGGCCAGCCGAAGACGCTTGACGAAATCGGCAAGGTCTACGGGGTCACGCGCGAGCGCATTCGCCAGATCGAATCGAAGACCATGAGCAAGCTGCGCCATCCGTCGCGCTCTCAGGTGCTTCGCGACTACCTCGACTGAGCGTCGCTCGCGGTGTCACTTCCGGCGCCTTGTTGTGAACAACCACACGTGAGCGCAACCGGTGCGCGCTAATGTGGCGGTCAAACGCAACTCACGGAAGGCTGCCCATGTCATTGTTCGCGCGTGCCGAGCAGGCCCCCGCCGATCCCATCCTGGGCCTCACTGAGGCATTTCACAAGGACCAACGCTCAGACAAGGTGAACCTGGGCGTGGGCGTCTACCTTGACGAGAGTGGCGCCATCCCGCTCATGGATGCGGTCAAGCAGGCGCAAGAGCAGTACATTACCGCTCAGAAACCCCATGGCTACCTGCCCATCGACGGTCTACCCGCCTACCGGGACCAGACCCGTGCCTTGATTTTCGGTGAGGGTGCCGACATCGACCACGTGGCCACCGTTCAGAGCCTGAGCGGCACCGGCGCGCTGCGCATCGGCGGCGAACTGCTGAAACAGCTCTCTCCCGACAGCCGGCTGCTGCTGTCGAACCCCAGCTGGGAGAATCACCGGGCGCTGTTCACGCAGGTGGGCTTCGACGTCGACACCTACCCGTACTACGACGCGGACGCCCGCGGCATCGACTTCGCGGGCATGCTGGATGGCCTCAGGCAAGCGAAGGCGGGCACCGTCGTGGTGTTGCACGCCTGCTGCCACAACCCCACCGGCTATGACCTCACGCACGCGCAGTGGGATCAGGTGGTGCAAGTGATTGCTGAGCGGGAGTTGGTCGCGTTCGTCGACATGGCGTACCAGGGATTTGGCGACGGGCCGGATGCCGATACCGCACTCGTCGCGAAACTCATGCACGCCGAGCTGCCGTTCCTGCTGGCCACCTCCTACTCCAAGAACTTCGGCCTCTACGGGCAGCGCACCGGCGCGCTCCACGTGGCTACCAGTAATGCCGACGAGGCGACACGCGTGCTGTCGCAACTCAAGTTGCTCATCCGCAAGAGCTACTCCAACCCGCCGGCCTTCGGCGCCAACGTCGTCGCAACTGTGTTGGGCGACGCTGCGCTGCGCGCATCGTGGGAATCCGAGCTGCAGCACATGCGGGAACGCATCGCATCCCTGCGCACCAAGCTGGTGGAGAGCCTCGCAGCACAAGGCGTGGATGACATGGGTTTCATTGCGAAGCAGCGGGGCATGTTCAGCTACTGCGGCCTCACACGCGACCAGATGCAGCAACTGCGCGCCGAGCATGGCGTATACGGCACCGACGCTGGACGTCTGTGCGTCGCAGCACTCAACGACGGCAATATCGAGAAGGCCGCGAGCGCAATCGCCAACGTTCGTGGCTAGCTGGTCAGGGCCGGCTCGCGTGTAGGGCCAGCCCCGACGACCGGCGCACCGGGGTGCGGATGCACTCTTCGAGGGCTGCGCGGGAGCCGTAGATGCGAAGCTCGCTGCGCGCTCTCGTGATGGCTGTGTAGACAAGTTCGCGCGTGGCCAGTGGCGACCCTTCAGGAGGGAGCACCACGCTCACCACCGCATACTGGCCACCCTGCGCCTTGTGCACCGTCATTGCGTGCAACTCCGCAGCGCCGTCCAGGAGCGACGGCGCCACCAGGCGCGGCTCATCACTATCATCGACGGCGGCGACGAGCTGCCCCTCATCGTTGATGATCACCGCGACGTCGCCATTGTGGAAGCCGCCTACATTGCGCGTGAGCAGCAAGGGCTCGCCGACGTACGGTCGTGTCGCGCCGTACTGCGGGAACTCGACGGCGATCATGCGGCGTGCTGCCTGCCCCCACGCCTGCACTCCGAACGGCCCCATTCGGTGCGCGCACAGGACGCGGTGGGCGTTGAGCGCTTCGAGGGCATCCCCCGCACGCCCATGCTTCGCCGCGAAGAGCACTGCACGAGCGGTGGCGGTGACGTCGTCGCGGAACTGCTCGAAGCCCCCAATGTCGTATCCCTCATAGTCGACCCACGAAATGGAGCGGGCTTCATCGATGATGGTGTGGACGGCTTCAACGTCACCTTGATCGATGGCAGTAGCCAGCGCGGAGATTTCGGGATTGCTGCGCCTGTTCGTGCGTAGCTCGATGACGCTGCCGGGCTGCGTGAGCTGTGGATTTGCGACGATGTCCGCCAGTACGGCGCCGGCGTCGACCGACCGCAGCTGATGCGGATCGCCGACGAGCACCAGCCGCGTTCGGGCGGATAGCGCATCGAGCAGCGACGCCATGTGCTCGAGCGACACCATGGAGACCTCGTCGACCACTACCACGTCGTAGGGCAGCGGATTCTGCGCGTGATACGTGGCACGCGGGCCGCGAACGGGTTTGCCCAACAAACTGTGCAGCGTTCCCGAGAATGGTGGACGAACGGCGGTGCCCAGCAGTAGTTGACCGCGCACCGAATCATGCAACTGTCTGGCGGCCTTACCCGTCGGCGCAGCCAGCGCGATGGAGATCGGGCCAGACGCGCCGAGCGAATTCAAGATGCGCACCACTGTGGTGGTCTTGCCGGTGCCAGGCCCGCCGGTGACTACGCTCGTCATGTGCGTCGTCGCGGCGCGGACAGCGGCGTCTTGCTGCTCGTCGGGCTCGTTCGTAGACGGCAACGGCACAGCATCGTCGGCGACGGGGAGGGCCTTCCTGCGTTCTAACGCGTCAGCCACCGCCTGCTCTTGAGCGTAGAACCGCGCCAGGTACAGCCTGCCGTCGACGAGGATGAAGGGCCGCCCCTCACCAACGAGACGAGACCGTGCGACGAGCTTCACCCACTCCTGCGGATCAGGCCAAGGAAGCACTTGATCTGCGACGGCGCCCCCGCCGTCATCGATCTCCGACAAGGGCTTCAGGTCGTGAGCATTAGCCAGCGCCACGCACACGGAACCCAATCGAAGCTCACGCACCGCGAGCGCGAAGGCGAGCAGCACGCGTTCGTCGGGCTCATAACCTTGGCTCAGGCGCCGGGCGAGATGGAAGTCGGCGAGCCCGATCATGCCCGCCTCGCAGTATTGGCGCAGCAAGCCCGTCGCCGATGCGGGCAGTTCATGCATGGTGGCCTCCCAACAGATCGCTCACGGCAACCACCAGATCGGGTGACGGGTACCAGGAGAACACTCCGCAAGTGTGCCCGTCGATCACCGGGGTAGTGGGCCCCGCCATACCGCGGATGAAAAGATAGCCGACCCCGCCGAGATGCTGCTCGGGAACATACCCAGGCAGGCGTACAGAGAGGTATCGATGGAATGCCGCAGAATAACAGATGGCCTGCAGCGGGTAGTGGGCGGCCATCATGGCGTGAGCCATCGCAGCCTGTGTGTAATGGCCCAGCGTGAGCACATCGTCGGGCGAAGGTGCGAGCCGGTTCGTTTTGTAATCGACGACGAGGAACTTCCCGGCTTCGGTGCGCAGGACCGCGTCGATGGATCCGGTAAGCATGCCCGAGAGCACCTTGTGCGAAGCCTCCGAAGCTGCGAGGAGGTTCGGGTACTCGACGAGCGGGTCGTTCGCTGGGAGGTGCGCCTGCATGAGTTGTGCGAGCTCCCCGACGGTGGGTGCGCTGTCGCCTCCCATGGGCAGGTCGAAGTCGAGTTCGGCGAGCCGCAACTGGGTGGGGATGTCGCTGAGCGACTGCGGCGTGAGCGGCAATAGCGGGGTGGTGACGACGGCTTCGAGACCGTCGGCCAGGACGGCGCGCTCTGACTCGGCAAACGCGATGGCGTGCATGTCGACCACCGCCTCGATGCGGGCTCGTCGCCCCTCACTTCCCCAATCGAGCTTCTCGAGCACTTCGTGGACCAGGGTTCCAAACTCGGCTCCTGCCGGCAGCGAACCCATGGGAGCCGGGGTGCTGAGCGCGGGATCAGCGACGAGCTCGTCGCCGGTGTCTGGCTCATCGGCGCCCGAAGGGGCATCGTGCATGCCCTGCGTGAGACCGGTGTACGAGGTGCGGCGCCACAGCTGATCGATCGAGCGATGGGTCTCAGCCAGATGCAACGTTGGGGTAGCGCGTTTGCGGAGATTCCGTGGCGCGACGGGCGTCTCGGCGACGGCATCGACGCGCACCAACGGGATAGGCGAGGGCGCTGACCACGAGTACGCGTCTGCCAGTTGCGGTTGTGAGCGGTCATGAAACATGACTGCCGAGAGGGGACCTCGACTGCTGTTGCGCTCATCGGTGTGCCATGCGATGGCGAGGTGCTTCGCCCTGGTGAGCCCGACGTACAACAGTCGCAGTTCTTCTTGCCGGGCTTGGCGAGCGGCCAGGTCGCTGATGTGCGTTCCCTGCGGCTCTTGGCGCATCCACAATACTGAAGCTTCGGCGAGTTCGACGTGGAAGGGGCGGTTGGGGTAGTGCCGGAGCGCGGACATGTCGGGCAACAACACGATAGGGAACTCGAGCCCCTTCGCAGAGTGCAGCGTCATCACCCGGATGGAAGGTGCGTCGGTGGCCACGCGCAGTTCAGCTTGTCCGTCGAGTTTCGACTGCTGATCGATGGTGCGCAGCAGCCCCACCGTGCCGCGGTGACCTGATTCGTCGAGCAACTCGCCGATGTGGAGGAGATCGGTGAGGTAGCGCTCGCCGCCTGGTTGACCGACGAGCCGTGCCTCGAGCGCGGTGCGCTCACGGACGACGTCGAGCGCCGCACTCGGCCCACCATCGACGAGAGCCTGCCTGGCGCTACGCATCATGTCGGCGAGCTGTGTGGTGCCTTCTGACGTCGCGAGCTCGTCCACGCGCATGCCGATCAGATCCGTGAGCGCGACCACGCGCTCCGCTGACCCGCCGTCGGGCTCGAGTGCTCGCAGCAGACGCTTCCAATCGTCTGCTGCCGGTTGTTCCCACACATTCGATGCGCCGTACAGCACCGCGGGGTAACCGAGTTCGTTGAACCGCTGCGTGACCTGCGCCGCCACGGAGCGTGCACGCACGAGCACGGCAACGTCGGAGAGCTCAACCAGGCGGTCACCGACCCGCCGTCCCAGCAACGCCTCGACTTGGGCGACGAGATCATCGAGTACCCGCTCTTGCACGCGCCCGCCACGGGCCTGCCGAATCCAAATACGTTCAGGAACGTCGAGGTCAAGACGGTTCGGATGGCTCGCCTCAACGTCATGCACCTGGACGGCGCCATGGCCTAGATCGAGACCCTCCATGAGGCGCACAACGCCGTCGACGACGCCCTTATCAGAGCGGAAATTGGTGCCCAGCGTCTGGCGGTCAGCAATCTCGGCGGTACGGAGATACGTACGTAGATCCGCTTTGCGGAATCCGTAGATGGACTGTTTCGGGTCGCCAATCAAGATGGTGGGCCTATCGTCGTCAACGAAGGCGGCCTGGATGACGTCCCACTGGTCGGGATCGGTGTCTTGAAACTCGTCGACGAGCACCGCACGGTATGCGGTTTGCAGCCAGCGCACGGCCGCAGGGCCGTTCGCCCCGTGTCGCAGCACCGCGCGCAACCGCGCGACAAGATCGTCGAAGGTGAGGATGCCGAGTGCCTGCTTACGCTCAGCGAACATGGCGCGCACCTCATTGCCGAAGATGGTTTCTTCAGCATCGGCAGGGGCGAGCTCGATGGAGGTCTTGCACGCCTCCGTCGCCAACCGCAAGGCGCGATCGGGTGCGAACGGTGGTTGCTCCGTATCGTGATACCGGGCGAGGAAACAGTCGGCGCCACATTGTTCCATGAGCTGTTCTGCCGCGGAGAGCTCTTCTGCGTGATCGGCGTCGCCCAGCACGCCCATCTCTTGCAGTGCCCGCTGGCAGAACTTGTGAATGGTGAACACGGCTGCCTGGTCAAAGTTGTCGAGGGCGGATTCCAGTCTCGCAATACGTTCCTCGACGTCGCCGAGTCGGGCGAGGTGCCGCGCCACGACTGCATAGTCCGCATCGTCGGTGATCTGTTCGCCCGCGAGATGTTGACGCAGGGATTCAGCGCAGGAATCGATAGCGTCGAAGACCCTGGTGCGCAGCTCGGTGGCGGCGTTGTTACTGAAGGTGATCATGAGGATCTGATTGATGCTCATGCCAGCTTCGGCGATGTATCGCACTGCGAGGCCGGCGATGGTGAAGGTTTTACCGGTGCCCGCGCTCGCCTCAAGCAGCAAGGTGGAGTGGGGGAGAGGGCCGTCGATGGTAAACACGTTCGTCACCATGAGCCTCCTTGCTCGGCCAGCGGCTCGTATAAGGCGGCCGCCCACCGTTCGAAGATGCTGTTCGAAGGGCCGGGAGGATCGTCGCTGGTGGGCGGATCGTCGAAGAGTTGACTCGCGGGGTCGGTGTAGAACAGCGCCCAGCGCTCGTCGGGGTGCGCCCACTTCTTGAACGCAAACGGAGCAGGATGTGTCCAATCGCGACGGTTGAAGCGCCCCGTGCGATGTTCCATCACGAGTGAGAACGCGGGCTCGAACGGCACGGGCAACAACCGCGAGCGACCCATCGTGTGAGCCCGTACGTACAGCTCGAGTATCTCCGCCGCGCGTTCGGGGGAAGGCTGACGAAGCTCGTTGTACTTCGTGCGGTCTCTACCGGGGCGAAGCACCACAGCGTTCACGCGCACGCCCTGACAGGCGAGGGTAAGAAGCTGGAGCCAGGGTTCGAGGAGCGCTCGGGTGCCCGAACCCGCAGCAGCGACGACGATGCGGCTGCCATGCACCTGCGCACTGCCGGTGAGCCGGGTTCCTGCCACGTCGACATCGATGTCGACGAGATGAGGCTGCTCAGCCATCAGGCGCGTCGCTTGCGCGACGATGGCGTCGGCCTGCCGGCCAATGTTCGCCGCCATCGCACGCCCCAAAGCACCCTGGGGGACTAGCTGCGACTGTTCAGCGCGGCGCAACAGCTCTTGTGGCTCGACGTGGCGCATCCGCCCGTGGATGAACGCTTCCCTGATTCTCCAACTGGTGAGGCTGTCGAGCTGTAGCGGCAGCTGATCGTCGAGCGTGGTGTCATCGTCGGCGTAGATGCTCGCCTGCTGGCTGAGGAATTCCTTGGCTGGGTCGACTAGGAACGCCTTGAGCTTCGTGAGTGCGAGTTGCTCGACGGGGGCCTGGATGGGAAGGTGAAGCGCAGCCGTTCTACGCTCGACAATGGCTCGCTGTTCGCTGGGTTCGAGGGCGGCTCGCGCCCCATCGAACGCGGCGCTGTCGAACGATGCCGATGATGCGGTGCTGAACTGGCTGGCATTGAACGGCTGGGGGGCGTGCTGCACAACGGTGGGAAACCGTACTCCAAGCTGGCGCAGCATCAACCGTATGCTCACCGGAGTTGCGAGCTCGTTTCCGGTGCGTTCGGAGTGCGTTGCCGTGACGATGAGCAGTTGTTCAGCTGCGGAGGCGTGTGCCAAGAGTTGGCGCTGCATGACCCGGCCCTTGTCTGGCAGCGTGCCCGGAAGCTCGTCGGGTAATGCACCGGTAGCGACATCGTCGAGGCCGATCATGACCACCAGACCAGCATCGATGTGACATGCCTCGTGCGGTGCGACGACGTGCAGCTCACCATTGCCCAGCGCGGGCCGGTGCCAGCGGGAGGGTAACTCGGTTTCGATGAGGCGCCGAAACTCGCGCTGGCTGAGGAGCGCCGTCGACGGCTCATGGGCCAGCGCAATGCGCCCGAATACTGTTGCAGCCTGCTGCTGCATCCAGCGCTCTTCGAAGCCCAGACCAATGAGCTGTTCGAGGGTTTGGACGGCTACTCCCACCCAATCGGACATGGTGAGGCTTGCGCTCGTGGCTTCGCGCAGCGCCCAGAGCCTGCCAATGACCTCGGCGAGCGCTCCGATGAGGTCGAGATCGTTTGACGTCGTGTCCTCCACACCGAGCACCCCGCGAGGGCCGGCCACACCACCCATCGCGACGCCCGTGAGGAGCGCGTCGATACCGCTTAGCCACGTATTGACGGGTTCACGAGGCAAGCCAAACGCTGCTCGATGGTTGCCGCCCAGGCCCCAATGCACCTCGGCGGCGTTGACCAATTCGAGTAGCTCCGTGCGTCGGTTGGCAAACCCCCAGCGTGAAGCAATGGCCGGCAGAAGGAGGAACTCCACCACCTCATTGGCTGTGGCACGCCCGGTAACGAGATCGAGGGCGGCGAGGACGGCGTCTATTGCATGGTTGCCGCTGTGCGATGTGCGAACCTCCGCGACACGCAACGCACCACCTGGGTGGCGGCTCGAGGCACGGAACACGGCATTGAGTACGGGCGCCCAGGCATCCGGGTTTGGGCACACGATGCGCACATCTCGAGGCTCGAGATGTGGGCAGGCCTCGAAACAACGCAGCAGCTCATCACGCAGAACTTCCGCCTGTCTCAGCTTCGAGTGCGAGCCGTGAATCTGCACCTCAGGAACTGCTCGGAGGGGTTTGCCGACGCGGACCGGCTCGTCGTGGTCAACGTCGCCAAGCCACTTCGGCGCGGTCTCGACACCCCACACCACGAGAGGAGAGAGCGCTTGCAGTAACGGACGTTGCGAGGGCGCGACTTCGTCGACGCAGAACACCCAGGCAGGTGTCTCGAGCCCGGCGGCAGCCTGCGTAAGCTGCAGCGACGCCTCCACCGGATTGAACCGCAACAGTGCGCAGACGCTGCGCAGCAAGGTAGGCTGCCACGCCAGGTGCTCAGGCAGTTCGCCGTCATCACTTGCGAGCCAGCGTTCCACCATCGACGGCGCGTGCTCGGCGTAGCTGCGGAAGAGCTGGGCGAACCGGGAGCATGCAGACAGTTTGCGCCCCGGAATTGCCAAGAACGCCTGCAACGGGGGTGGAGCTGCGCGACGGCATCAGCCTGCTCAGCAATAGCGGTGACAAGCCTGCTGCCATGCCAGGCATCCCATTGCGCCTCGACGGAGGTGTTGGATGCGAGCATGGACGTGAGCTGCCCCACGGTGAGGAATTCGACGCCTGCAGAGATGCCCTCGAGCGTGGCAAGCTCTTGGCTGAGCAGCCTGGCGGAACCAGGCGAATCAACCACCACCAGGCCACGCGCGAACGGCGAGCGCAGTTCGTCGCGGATGGCGGCGGCTAGCTCGGGCACCATCGCCCGCCAACTCGTGCCCAGACGTACCTGCACCACCTACTCCTTCCGATGTGTGCAGCAGCCTACTGGGTGCCTCTGACATTGCTGATGGCGCGAAGGGTTGTCAGAGGCCTTTGGTAGTTTGACCGGTTGGGAGGTCACATGGCGGATGCAATTCTCGACGCGCTCGATCCAGAACAGCGGCAAGTGGCGCTGGAGCTGGATACACCCGTCGTCGTGCTCGCAGGAGCGGGAACAGGGAAAACGCGCGCCATCACCCATCGCGTCGCGCACGCCGTGCGATCCGGTCGCTACGACCAGCGCGCCGTGCTCGCCGTCACCTTCACCACCCGCGCCGCTGGCGAGATGCGGGTCAGGCTGGCTCAGCTCGGGGTACGGCACGCGCAGGCGCGCACCATTCACGCGGCTGCCCTGCGGCAGTGCCGATACTTCTGGCCACAGGCCTACGGCACGCCGTTTCCCGAGGTGGCGGAGAACGCATTCGGCATCATCGCCCGCGCGGCCACCCAGGTGCTCGGCGACGTCGACACCGCACTGATCCGCGACCTCGAAACCGAGCTTTCGTGGGCCAAATCCAGCAACGTCGCTCCCGATGCTTACCCCGAACTCGCGGTGGGGAGGAACGTCGCGGGGGCTTCGCCCACACAGGTGGCGGCCGTGATGGACGGATATGAGAAGGGCAAGCAAGCACAAGGTGTGGTCGACTTCCACGACATTCTGCTCTGCAACGCCGCCCTGCTCAGCGGACACCCAAACATCGCCGAACAAATCCGTGCGCAGTACCGCCACTTCGTCGTCGACGAGTATCAGGACGTCTCTGCAATTCAGCACCGGCTCATCGGACTATGGGTCGACGGCCGCACCGATGTGTGCGTCGTGGGAGACCCTAACCAGGCCATTCACGCTTTCGCCGGGGCCGATCCTCGTTTCCTCCGTGAATTCGCCGACGACTACGACGGCGCGGTCACGGTGAACCTCGTGCGCAACTACCGCTCCACGCCCGAGATCCTCCGCGTCGCAACACACGTGCTGAAACCTCCACGCGACGAACGGCTGCGCGCCACGCGTGCCTCCGGAGATGAGCCAGTGGTGCAGGCTGCAGGAACCGTTACGAACGAAGCCGAGGCCACTGCGAACTGGATCCTCGACCGACACGACGACGGCACACCCTGGAAGGAAATCGCGGTGCTGTACCGCATCAACGCCCAGTCGCCCGCGCTGGAGGCGGCACTCGACCAGCGCGGTATTCCCTACACCGTCCGCGGCACTGAGCGCTTCTACGAACGCGGCGAGGTGCGGCAGATCGTCGGTATCCTGCTGCGGCAAGTCGAATTGGAGCCCGACGGTGATGCCTCCGCGCTGCTGGAAGCCGGGCTGGCGCAGGTGGGTTGGTCGGCAGAAGCCCCGGCGGGGCAGGGTCGGCAGCGCGAGCGTTGGGAATCGCTCACTGCGCTCAAGCAGCTGTTCGACGAGGAACGAGAACAACACGATGCCTGGACGGCCGGCGAGGCCGGTGCCTGGCTGCGAGAGCGAGTCTCCTGGGAGCAAACCCCCGTCGCGCAGGCGGTCACCTTGTCCACCATGCATGCGGCCAAGGGGCTCGAATGGGACGACGTGGCCATCATCGGTGCCCGCGAAGGCCTCGTACCGTTCTCGCTCGCTACTGAGGAGCCCGCGCTGAGTGAAGAACGCCGGCTGTTGTACGTCGCCTGCACTCGCGCCCGGCAGCGCCTGCGAGTGAGCTGGAACTACATCGGCGCCGGTGGCAAGCAGCCGCCCTCGCGGTTCCTCGACGGCATCCGCACACGCCAGCACAACGAGGGAGCGACGGCGTCTGGTAAGGCACGGGAAACGACATCCATCCGCTCGCGGACCTGCGTGGTGTGCGGGCGTCTGCTCGCCACCGCAGCGGAGCGGAAACTGAGGCACCACGAGGAGTGCGAGCTGCCCGTCGACGAGCAGCTCTTCGCTGCGCTCAAAGCCTGGCGCAAGCGTACGGCCGATGAACTCAGCACGCCCGCGTTCGTCGTGTTCACCGACGCCACGCTCATGGCCATCGCGGAAGCCAAACCCACCGATGAGCGGGCGCTCTTGGCCTTGCCTGGCATCGGGCGTTCAAAGCTCGCGAAGTATGGAGCCGCGGTGCTCGATGTTATCGCCCAGCATGCGTGAGGGCTGAGCCGCCAGCTGCGACTACCGTGGCACAGCCCGGGGTTCGGCAGCCTGGGCGACGGTGGGTAGGCGTCGTCGCGATACTGCCGCTGCGTTCGTCCCAGCACAGTGCGCGCCCGGCCAGCGTGCCGTCGAGGTGGTGCTGCAGCGCGTACAATTCAACGGCGGCGCCAGCCATTGCCCACGCCAGAAGGTGCGCAGCGGCAGGTGTGGGGTCGAGGCGGGGGAGTGCGATGCAGGAAGGGCATGGCGTTGTTCCGGGCGACAGCAACGGCCCGACAGTGCCTGTGGTTGCACTCGCCCAGGCGTAGAGCGTCGGGCTGAGTTGGAAGGCGTGCGCTTCCAAGAGCGGATAGGATCCCGGCGCGAACTCGAGCACGACGACCTCAGCGCCGACGGCGAACCCGAGATCAGCCAATGCCTCGGCGGGGGAGACGCGGTGATAGCGCATCGTCGTCGATGCGGGCGGTCCGGCAGTGTGTTCAGAAACTAGCACGATCATGCATGCAGTGTCACACGTGGTCGGGTCAATATAAGGGGAGAATCGTCGGCTGTGGATAACTCCCAGAACGCAACGTGGGCCGACACCCGAAGGTGCCGACCCACAGCGTTAGGTTGCGATCAGGCGCGACCGAGAATGCGGTTCAGGTTGGTGCCGCATTCGGGGCACTTGCCCTTGGCCATCTTGGTGCCCTTGTCGTTCACGACGACATTGCCCTTGGCGTTGCGCTTAGCCTTGCACTTCACGCAGTAGAACTCGCCTTCCCAAGTCTCTTCAGCCATGTTTCCTCCTAGGTTGTTGGATGTCACCGACGGCGCCGGCAACGACCGCGGTGTCCAATCATGGACGGACACGGTGCTTCACATAAGGTGAGCCCTGCGAGCTCTACCCGCCTTCCCCTGCGGGCGAGCCCCACAGGACTCACAAGAACTAAGTTTGGCCCTACTCCGGCGGAAACGTCAACTGGACTCGCGGGTGACTGCAGCGCGTCGACGCCTCACGAGTCGAGGAGCTTGCGCAGTTCGTCGTCGAGGTCATCCGATGCGGGGGGTTCCTTGCCCTTCGCGACGAACGCCATCGGGTCAGCGAGGTCCTTCGCGGTGGGGATCAGGTCGGGGTGCGACCAGATCGCGTCGCGTCCCTCGATGCCCCGGTCGTGTTCGAGCGCGCCCCAGAGATTGTTCGCGTCGCGCACGAGGCGCGGCGTGAGTTCGAGCCCGATGAGTTCGCGCAGCACTGACCGAACGGGCGATTCGGCGGCGCGTCGACGCCGGAGCACCTCGACCAGCTCGGGCGCGTGCGGCATCCACTTGTTGAGGGTGTGCTGCACCACGTGATCTACCCACCCCTCGACGAGTGCGAGGAGGGCGCCGAGGCGTTCGAGGATTTCGATCTGCGTCTCGGTGCTCGCGGGGCGGAAGAACGACACCTGTACCTCTTCACCGATTCTGGTGAGATCTTCGAGTGACATCTGTTCGAGATTGTCTGGCGACAACCGATCGGTGATCGCGTCGAGATCGATGGTGATTTCGCGCGCATAGTGCGTCATCAGTGCTTGGAGCTGTGGGGAGAGCCAACCGACGTTGGCGAAGAGCCGCTGCCTAGCCGCCTCGCGCAGCAAGAGCAGGAGCATCATGTCCGACTCGTCCGCGTCGAGATCTTGCGTGAAGTCGGCAACGTTCGCAGGGATCACCACGACATCGTTCCTGGCGGCAAGATTAAAACCGATCTCTGTGCCAGTGAGGGTGTCCCGCGCTACCTTGGCGAGTACTCGCTTCAAGCGTTCGCGATACATGGCCGACGCCGATTGGCGCATCAGCGGACCCATCACAGATCCGAGATCGAAGCCCTCCATCTCCGCAGCTCCTTCTGACGAGCTGCGTTGCAGTGCATCTGCGAGACCGTCGATGATTGGTTCGACGATCGACCGCCACCCTGCGCTGGTGTCGTCGAGCCACTGTGCGCGGGTGCTGAGCCGCGCAGGCAGGCCAGGAGCTTTGAACGTGGTGAACTCGTCCAACCATGACTGCGCGAGACGTTCCGCGTCGACGACGACGTCTTGCTCTCGCGGTTGAAGGTCGGGGTCTGGCCCAGCGTCTTGGAGCGCGTGCTTGGCGGCGGTAATGGTGGTGAGCCACACGGCGTCGGGATTCTGATCCGCGCCAGGCATGCCGAAGATCATGGCGCCGCCCCTCGACTGCATCTGCTGCATGCGCTGCATGACGGCCTCGAAATCGATGTCTCCGTCGGCTCCGAGGATGCCCATCTGCTCCATCATCTTGCGGATTTCCTCGAAATTGAAGCCACCTGGTTGCGTCACGGGCGACCACCTCCTAGGTCATCCATTGAACCGTACCGCGCAAGCGGGCGTCATCCTCCTTGCTGAACGTTGGTACTGTGTCGTGGTGAACGTGCGAAGGGAGAGGCCGTGAACCGCAATGCCGTGGCGATTTCGTCGTCGGTGTTGTTCGTCGTGTTCGCGGCGATTCTCGTGCTGACTCCCGTCCCATACGTCACGTGGCGGCCTGGCCAACCCATTGATGTGCTCGGTGAGACCGAGCAGGGCCCGGTGATCGGCGTCGATGGTGTGGAGACGCATGAGCCCACAGGTCGGTTGCTGCTCACGCTGGTGTCGACGTCGAAAGTGGACACCTCGGTGAGCCTTCCTGAAGCCATGCTGGTGTACTTCGGTGAGGGGTCCGACGCGATGCCCCGCGACTTGATCTATCCGCCCGGAAAATCCGACGACGAGATCACCCAGGAAGCCGTCGCGTCTATGGATACCTCGCGCGACAATGCCATCGTCGCGGCCCTGCGCGCCGCGGGCATTCCCGTCACGGAGCGCCCTATGGTGTCCAGCGTCGTCGTCAACGGGCCATCGGGTGACGTGCTGCACCCTGGCGACTTGATCGTCGAAGTGAACGGGAACCCAGTCGAAACGACGGCCGACGTTGCGAAAACTATTGGTTCGGCCAACGTCGGTACGGTCGTCAGTCTCAAGGTGCTGCGTGGGGGCAAGGAGCACAAGGCTGATGTGACGACCGTGGCTTCGTCGCAGGATCCGTCGCGGGCAATCATTGGCATCGGGTTGGCGGTGGGGTATGAGTACGCGCCAAAGGTCACCTACGGGTTGAGCAACGACATCGTCGGGCCGAGCGCCGGGCTGGTGTTTGCTCTGGGTATCTACGACAAGATCACCGCTGGCAAGCTGATGGGTGATCTCACCGTGGCGGGTACAGGCGAGATTGATCCGAGTGGGCAGGTGCGTGCCATCGGGGGCATCCAGGAGAAGATGACTGGCGCTGAGAAGGAAGGCGCGACGGTGTTCCTCCTGCCGAGAGACAACTGTGAGGCAGTCGGCGATTTCAAGACGAAGATGCGGCTTGTCCCCGTCTCCACGTTGCGCGACGCGATCGCATCGCTCCAGTACATCCAAGAAGGAAACGAAGCGGAGGTTGCCACCTGTGAGTGATCCTTCACGACTGATCGCAGTGCTGCTCGATGTCGAACGGCACGTCTCGGAGCTGGGCTGGGACCAGCCAGCCCGCCTGTTTGCGCTCGTTAGCACCCGTGAACTCTTGCAGATGGAACCGCAGTTGGCGGGGCGTGTGCCAGAAGGTGTCGACGATGGCATGAGCGCGGTGGAACAAGACGAGTTCCATGCTGGGGAAGACCTATTCGAACGCCTGGCGAGCATCTACTTTCCTGACACGGTGGAAGGTGTTGCCCTCAGCTTGGAGCGCACCTTCCTGCCGAGCGCCTTTGAAGCGGACGTGCCCGAGAGGGACGACGAAGCTGTCGAGTTTGTGCGGAACCATCCAGAGCATCAGGACGTGCGCGCCGTCGTCGGGGTGCTGCGTGACGGTTCCCGCTACGGATTGGCTCGCATCAAGTCGCACCCCGACGATCTACTGCAAGGCACCGACGTCATCCCCAACCTGCCCGATGCCCTGGCCCAGACCTTGAGGAGCGAAGCGTGAGTGAAGCACACGCCACGGAAGCACCCCACGAAGGCCGCCGAGTACTGCCGTGGTTCATCGGCATCCTCGCGGCGCTCATCTTTGCGTTGGTGATCGGCGCCAGGATCAGCACAGACTGGTGGTGGTTCCAGTCGGTGGATTTTGCGACGGTGTTCACGACGAGGCTCGTCACGCAGATCGTGCTTTTCGCGGTATTCGCGCTGCTCATGTTCGGCATCACGTTCTCGTCGTTCGCCATCGCGTACCGGTTGCGCCCGAACGTGCGACGGGCGAACCTCGATTCTGAGCTGCTGATCCAAGCCCGCGACGCGTTAGATGCGAAGTCGAAGTTCATCATGGCGGTGCCTGCGACGATTCTGGGCCTGTTTTCGGGCATCAGCGCGCTCGCGCAGGTGGATACGTTCCTCGCTGCCTGGCGGGCACAGCCGTTTGGCCAACACGACCCGTACTTCGGCCTCGACGCATCGTTCTACGTCTTCTACCTTCCGCTGATCAAGTACGTTGTCGGTTTCTTGCTGATGGCGATGGCCAGCGCCACGATCGGGTGCCTCGTCGTGCACTTCCTCACGGGTTCGATGAACGTCAAAGCCCTCTCAAGGGCAGGGAACACGAAGACGAATCTTGGTGCGCATCGGCAGCTCTCCGTGCTGGCGGGCATCACGCTGCTCGTGTTGGCTGCCAATGCGTTTCTCGGCCGCTATGCGTATCTCACTGCGCGCAACCGCAACTTCACTGGTGTTGCGTTCACTGACGACACCGTGCGTATCCCTGCTCAGCTGATCCTCACCGGCATTATCGTGCTCGTCGCGCTGGTGTGCTTCGCGAATGCGTGGAAGGTGCGCTGGTCCATCCCTGGGGTATCGGTCGCGCTGCTGCTGGTGTCGTCGCTGTTGCTGAGCGGCCCCTACCCGTGGGTCGTGCAGGAGTTCCAGGTGCTCCCGAACGAGCCCGACAAGGAACGCGAGTACATCGGCAAACACCTCAAGACCACGCGCGAGGCGTACGGCATCGATGACATCGAGATCACTGACTACGAGGCCACAACCAAGGTGGCCGCAGGTCAGCTGCGGGCTGACGCAGAGGCGCTTCCTGCTATTCGTCTGATTGACCCGGCGATCGTTGGCGATACCTACGAGCAGCTGCAGCAGGTGCGTGGTTACTACCGCTTCCCGAAGACCCTCGACGTCGACCGCTACGTGATCGACGGCAAGCCCACCGACGCAGTCGTGGCTGTGCGTGAACTGGACTTCGCGGCGTCGAATGCGGAAGTCACCTGGAACAACCAGCGCACCGTCTACACGCACGGCTACGGCATGGTCGCCGCGTACGGCAACCAGCGGCACAACAACGGTGAACCCGTCTTCTTCTCGGGAGGCATCCCGACGGTGGGGCTCGTCGACGAGCACGAACCGCGCATCTACTACGGCGAGCGGTCGGGTGACTGGGTGGTCGTCGGCGCGCCCGAGGGCCAAGCCCCCGTCGAACTCGACACCCCCACCGGTGGTGAGGGGCGTACCGAGTCGCGCTACACCTACACCGGTCAAGGCGGCGTTCCCATCGGTAACCTCGCGGCCAGACTGATGTTCGCGGTTCGTCTCGGTGACATCAACTTGATGCTCTCCGAGCGTGTGAACGACGAGTCCAAGCTCATGTTCAATCGCGTGCCGCTGCATCGCGTGCAGGAAGTCGCGCCATGGCTGACGCTGGATTCCGACCCCTACCCGAGCGTCGTCAACGGGAAGATCGTCTGGATCATCGACGGGTACACCACCACCGATCAGTTCCCGAACTCGCAGCGCATCAATTACACGTCGGCTATCTCGGATTCGCGAGGACAAAGCAGCGCGATTCAGCCGACCGGGCAGGAAGTCAACTACATTCGCAACTCGGTGAAGGCCACCGTCGATGCCTACGACGGCACCGTCACCTTGTACGAGTGGGATGAGACCGATCCGATCTTGAAGACCTGGAGTGAGGTCTACCCCGGAACGGTCAAGCCCAAGAGCGAAATTTCCCAGGAGCTGTTGGAGCACCTCCGGTACCCGGCGGATTTATTCAAGGTGCAGCGCGAGATTCTGGGGCGCTACCACACGACGAGCAGTGACACCTGGTACCAGCAGTCGGACGTGTGGCAGGTGCCTAACGATCCCGTGCGCGGCGGCGAGAATAAGCAGAAGGAACCGCCGTATTTCCTCACCATCCGCTGGCCAGAGGACCAGAAGCCCCACTACGCCAACACGACGATCTTCGTGCCGAAGGGCCGCGAGAACCTCTCGGTGTACATGTCTGCGAACGCCGATGCGACGAGCGAGGACTACGGCCGATTGCGGGTGCTGAAGCTCTCCGACGAACAGCAGATTCCTGGCCCAGGCCAGACGTACAACGCCATTCGCACCGACGAACAGGTTGCCGACCGCCTGTTGCCGTTCAACCGCGAGGGATCGGACACGAAGGCCATCTTCGGCAACCTGCTCACACTTCCGCTCGGTGGTGGCCTGCTGTACGTGCAGCCGATCTACACGCAAACGAGCTCCACGTCGGGCGGCTACCCGGCGCTGCGCTTCATCGTCGTGCGCTTCGGCGAAAAGGTGGGTATTGGCGACACGCTGCAGGCGGCACTCGACCAGGTATTCCAAGGCGACGCTGGCGCCCAAACGGGCGAGCGAGTCGAGGGCAAATCCCCAGAGGCGTCCGACGACAAGGAGAAACCGTCGGATGAGGGGGCTGAGAAGCCGTCGGAACAGCCGTCGAAGCCTGCGAGCTCCCCGGTCGAGACGACGCCGCCTTCGGCGAGCCCGTCTCCGACGCCTCAGCCGGCAGAACCTGGAGGCGGCGACCAGGCACGGGCGAAGTTGGACGAAGCCCAGACGCTCTTTGAGGAGGCACAGAAGGCACTGCGCCAGGGCAATCTGGCCGAGTATCAGAAGAAGAACGACGAAGCCAAGGCCAAGGTGGAAGAAGCCATCAAGGAGCTCGACGGGGAGTAGCCGACGGGCTACGTTCCGAGCTCGACGACCTCGGGAGAGTACTCGTCGAGCTGCGGAGCTAAGGCGCGCGCATCGCCGGCGACCACGATGGTCATATCGTCGGGATCCACCAGCGAGCGCCACGCGTCGCTGGCTTCGCTCGGCGTGACAGACCTCAGTGCCTCGGTGTGCTGGTTGATGAAGTCGGTATGCATGCCGGCTTCGGCGAGTGCGGCGGCCTGCGTTGCGATGTCTGCCGAGGTTTCATTGGCGAGCGGAGCGATGCCGATTCTGAACGCCTTCGCGTCCTCGAGCTCGTCTGGCTGGATCGGCGCATCGAGACGGAACGCATCGAGGATGCGCGGCAGCGCATCGGCTGCGACGTCGGTGCGGGTGTTCGTGTGCACCTGGAGCAGGCTGCCCGTCGGATCGGGAGCGAATCCTCCGCCAATGCCGTAGGTGTATCCAAGACGCTCGCGCAGCTCGAGGTTGAGCCGGCTCGCGAACCCTCCTGCGATGACATGCCCAGCCAGGCGTGCGGACGCCCACAGCGGATGCGTGCGGGGGATGCTCCGCTCGGCCACTTGGATGGTGGCCTGCACCGCGTCAGGAAAATCGACGATGATCGTCCGCCCTTTGCGGGGCTCAGACTCGATGAGTGGCGTGCGCTGAGCAGGTGCGGTCCATGCTTCGAGTGCGGAGGTATCGACTGACGGCAAGTCGCCGACGACGATCAACGTCGCTTGTTGCGGGGAGAACTGCGTGGTATGCCAGGCGGCAACATCATCGCGTGTGATGTTCGCGAGCGTCGCCGGGGTGCCAGCCGCGGGGCGGCCACGTCGCTGGTCTTCGCCGTAGAGCGCTGCTCGCATGGCTACGCTCGCGGCGGCGGTGGGGGAGCTGAGCCGGGTGAGGTAGGCGGCGGTTTGCGCCTCGATATGCAGCGCGACGTCGTCGTCGAGGTAGGCGGGCTCGCTCAGGATTTCGTCGAGTAGCGGTAAGAACTCGGCGAAGCGTCGGGCGGGCACCAGGCCGCCGATCCGAGTGGAATGATGCGAGGCGGATGCGTGGAATGCAGCCCCTTGTGCGTCGACGAGCTCTTGCATGTCCGGGTGCGAGCGTGTCGCCTCGTCGAGCGCGTGGAGTGCGATCGTCGCAACTCCTTCCAGCGTCTGGGGCTCGTCGACGAGACGAATCGGTTGGACGAGCTCGAAGGCCGCCACGTTCTGGCCTGGCATGGGGAAATGCCACACGGTCAGGCCGTTGCCCAGGGTGTGGATTTCGGGTGTTGGGAACTGCCAGGGGGTATCCGTGAGATGCACCTCGGGGCGTTGCATCACGCCTCCTTCTGCAGGTAGTGGAGCTGGTGTGCGATGTCGCTGCGCAGCCAGCGTGCGGCGGCGCGTCGGACATCCTCGGGGGTGAGCGCGAGCACGTCGTCGAGGTAGCGGTTCACCCGGTCGGGGTCGTCCCACAGCTGCCAGGACTCGTTGAACAGGTCCGCGCGGTCCTCTGCGGTGGAGAGCTGCCAGAGCCATGAGCGCTCGTGCTGCGCGACTGCCCGTTCGAACTCCGCATCCGTCGGGCCGTGCTCCGCGAATGTGGTGATCTCTTCCAATGCGCGTTCTGCCGTGCGATTCGGATCGACGCCCTCTCCCGGACGCACTACGAGCACGGCGATCGACGGGGCATTGCGGTGCGTCAAGGAGAGCGCATGGACCTCCTGCGCCACGCCCTCGCGCTTGACGAGGTTGCGATGCAGTCGAGCGGCGTGCCCGTCGGCCAGGATGGACAGCGCGAGGTCGATGGCGGGCTGGTCGGGTGCCGACGCGGTCGAGGTCGGCCAAGAGAGATACACCAGCGAATGCGGCACGTCTCGCCGAACGGTCCTCGTTGTCGCTGCGAGCGGCGGAACCTCCGACGGGGACCGCGCCGGCACCGCGTCGCGGCGAGGAAGGTGTCCGAAATAGCGCTCTGCCAGCGCGAAGCCCTCGTCCACGGCCACCGGCCCCGTGAGCACCAGTTTGGCGTTCGACGGCCGGTACCACGCGTCGAAGAAGGCGGCGACATCGTCCAGGCAGGCATCGTCGAGGTGCTGCATGGACCCGATTGGCAGATGCCCGTAGGGGTGCTCGATGGGGAAGTGCTGCTCGATGAGGAGCTGGAGGAGGTCGCCGTAGGGCTGGTTGTCGTAGCGCTCGCGTTTCTCTTCCTTCACCACCTCGCGCTGCGCCTCGAAGTTCTCCTCGGTGATCGACAGTGAGCTGAGGCGCTCGGCTTCCAACCACAAGGCGAGTTCGAGGCCGCCGCGGGGGACTGTCTCGAAGTAGTTGGTGCGGTCGAACGACGTCGTGGCGTTCACCGTGCCGCCCATGGATTCGATGAGCGCCATGTGTTCCCCGGACGCGACGTTGGCGGAGCCTTGGAACATGAGGTGTTCGAACAGGTGCGCGAAGCCGGTGCGCGACGGGGCCTCGTCGACAGAACCCACGTCGTACCAGATGTTCACGGCGACGCCTGGGGTGTTGGCGGGGGATACCGCGACGCGTAGACCGTTGCTCAGCGTGGCGAGTTCGATGGGGTACGACGACATGGGCGGGAGTTTATCGAAGCGCATGTAGCCAGGTCTTGAACATGCTCGTGCGCTGCGATTCCTCCTCCTGCCCACCCGGGTAGTCGGTGTGACCGCAGCTCGTCACGACGAGCTCCTTCGGCCCAGCCAGCGCGTGGTACACCGCGAATTGTCCGGGCGGCGGCACGGCGGGGTCCCACAGCGCGGCACCCACCATGGTGGGCGTCGTGACGTGTGAGGCGGCGGTGGCGGCGTCAAAGTAGGCCAGCACATCGAGCGCCTCGGGGTGCTGTTCGACGTAATTCGCGACGGCTCCGCCACTGCCAATGCACGGCAAGGTGACGCGCAGCGGGTGGTTGCCGAAGGTGGGCACGTGCAAAGCGGCGCGCTCGTAGTTGCTGCTGAGAAGCGCGAGCGCCCCGGTGCCGCCGCCGAAGCTCACGCCTTGATAGACGCGGGGGTGTGCACCGACGAGGTGGTCGAGCTCCAGGCTCGCTCGCCAGAGGTCTTGGACGCATCCGCGCAGTACATACTTCGACGGTTCGGCGATGCCGTGCAGCACGTGCCCCCACGCATCTGACGGAATGCCGGGAGTGATTGACAGCTCAGGGAGTCCTCGCGTGACGGGGAGGATGACGGCATCGGTGGCAGCGACGAAGCCCTCGTCGAGTTCCGGGTACGCGCGCCCGCCATAGCCATGGCCGAAAGTGAGGTTGATCGTCGGTTCGCCGTCGAGGGGCGGCAGCACGAAGCATCCGACGCGCACACCGTCGGTGGATGTGAAGGAGCCGCGATGCAGTCGGTGCGTAGTAGCCAGCGCCAGTGGCACGTCGAGCTCCGAATCGAGCGTGAGTGACGGGGGCAGCGCTTCCGCTTCAGAAAATGCATCCTGCCAGAACGCGAGAAAGTCCGACGGCGCTTCCGGCAGCGGCTGCGGCTGGAGGAGTTTGGCGGTGGGCCACCCGTAGGAGGCTTCGCCTGGCCAGCCATCGATACGGCCTTGCTCGTGCCACTGCTGGTGGGGAGGGTTCTCAGCTCCGAGAAACGTCGTCGGGTTCGTGTTCATGTCTGCCACGGTAGCGCGATTTGGTGCTTTGCCGTCAGGGGTCTATAGTAGATCGAGCGCCGCGGGGTGGAGCAGCTCGGTAGCTCGCTGGGCTCATAACCCAGAGGTCACAGGTTCAAATCCTGTCCCCGCTACGAAATCGGGACTCCCGTCCAGCTTCGGTTGGGCGGGAGCTACTTTTTCTCACAGAGATCCCTCAGCATAATCACCAGGGCGGGCGCTGGCAGTGGGCGAAACTAAGCGTAGGTTCCGAGTTCGGGAAACTGTGTCTCCCATGTTCGACGAGCGCGATTGGGCAGGTTGAGGCGCGGCCATGCGTCGATAAGTTGCTCGCTGGGGGAGGATATGGAGCGCAATAGCGGGCTGAATGTGACTACACGTAGTTATTATACTTGTGGGTGGAGGTGTGTGCGATGGTCGCTATGGGTGTAAGCCTGGGTGCCGCAACGAGTGCACGGCTGGCTGCGTTGGCTGAGCGAACGGGGCGGTCCCAAAGTTTCTACTTGCGGCAGGCTATCGAGCACCATCTTGATGAGTTGGAACACGTTTACGGGCTCATGGCTGACGTGAAGGATGTGCGGACTGGCCGTTTGGGCACGGTGTCCCTGGATGAGCTGATGGCCGACTGTGACTTGGTTGATTGACTGTACTGAGAAGGCTGCCAAGACGTTCCGGAAACTTGACAAGCCCATCCAGTGACGCATCGTGAACTATCTGCGCGAGGTCGCCCAGGGTGACTCGCGCAACCGCGGAAAAGCGCTCACAGCAGATTTCGCAGGGCTGTGGCGTTGGCGTGTCGGCAATTGGCGGATCATTGTCCATATTGATGACAGTTCAGTCCTCATTCTCGTCGTCGACGTTGACCATCGACCACGAGTCTGGCAAGACGGAGATGATCCGTCCGGATCAGAACAGCGTCAGTGTGGGACGTGAAGACCTCCCTGGTCAGAACACTTAGCCGCGATGTGCTTCGTTGGGCGGTGTCGCCGTGCGGGTCGCCCTCGTGTTGAGCGGCGGGCAGCGCTTGCAAACTCGCCTTCGGTGGATCTTAGTCTCTGAGACTTGTCACTATGCGGAGGCGTGGTGTCACATGTTGAGGCCGATGGCGTGGGCTGGAGTGTCGTTTAGTCTCGCGGTTGCCCTTCCGTGCCACGTGGTGGTGTGTTACTCTCAGTCCGCCGAAGCTGGTTCCAAAGGGGAGATCAGTGTGCGGTACTTACGGAGGAATAAGCATGAGATTTCGTTCGAGTGTTTTCAGTAAGGCCGCTTTGGCGGTCCTCGCGTTCGGCTTGGTTGCGGTTCCGGCGGGATCCGCAGAGGCGACGGTAAGTGTGTCCAGGAACTGCAGCTCTACGGCGCAGATGTGTCTTCACTTCAATTCCACCGCCTATGGTTTGGGGGCCGAGTTCGGCTCCCAAACGAATATCACGAGTTTCAACTACAACATCAATGGTGGGGTGCACTACAACTTTAAGGCTGGAAGGTACGGGTCCAACGGTGCCGGTCAGACAATCTGGAACAAGGCCGCGGCAGGGAGAAATCTGTCGTCCTATAGGAACTTCGCTGTGTTCGAGAACAGCAACTATCAGGGTGAGGTGGAGACCGTGCCCTACGGTTATATTCTGAACTTCACCGCTGTCAAGAACAATGACACATCGATGAAGTGGATCTGACGATGGGTGGCCTGCGTCTCTTCATGCGCATTGGTGTGGTGGTCAGTGTTGGGCTGCTGGCTGCGTGCACAGGAGGCACGCAGGCGCCTCCTGCACCGGAGTTAAGTGGGCTGACTCGTCCGTCCTCTTCCGCGTCGTCGGGCAACGGTTCCGCGACTCCGGGTGATTTTCAGCGGTGGGGTGTGGCGGATGAGCCGTTGCCGATCCAGCATTACATGGTGGTTGGTCGTGAGCGGGACACGATCCAGGACGCGGTGGTGGTGCTGGCCATGCGGTGCATGGAGCGTCAGGGGTTCACGATGAAGGTGCAGCCGCCGCGATCGCAGACGGTGGGGGTTTTGCAGGATCTGACCTATCGCCGGTATGGGGCCCCGGAGACGGTGGAGGATGCCAAGGAGATCGGGTTCGGGGTGCCGGCGCGTGCCGAGACTTCTGCGGAGTGGCTCAAGCAGGCAGAGGCATTCGAGGCCTCGTTGACGGAGGCGATGGGTCGGGCGTGGACGGGGGATCCTGGGCAGATGGTGCAGAATCGGCGTCGTAATGGTTGTGTGGGGGAGGCGGATGCGGCGTTGATGGGTGATGCCCAGATCATTGAGGCCAGTGGGTTGGCCAATCCTCCGTTTATTCGTGATCTCAACTTCGATCCGAGGTCTCAGGAGTCGCCCGAGGCGACTGCGGCCACTGAGCGGTTCCTTGTTTGTATGCGCGATGCGGGGTATTCGGATGTCGACGCGACGGAGTTCATGCCGAAGCGGTTCGAGCAGGAGGATCCGCAGCAGCCCAGTGCTGAGGCGCGGGCGGCTGCGCTGACGGTGCATGGGTGTTTCGTCAGTAGCGGTGTTCGTGAGGCCCAGTACCGTGCCGAGGTGGCGTATCAGACGGCGGCGATCGAGGCGAATCCGGAGGCGTTCGCGCAGGTGCGCAAGGAGATCGACGATGTGTTGCGGCGCGCGACCGAGGTGTTGAAGGAGGAGTAGTCGTTGAGCGAGGCAAGTGGGTCCTACGCGCGGAGGCAGCAGAATGCGGGGGCGCCTGTTCGTGCGATGCGTCGCTCGCAGCGCAACTTCGTGGTGCTGGTGGTCGTGGCGGTGGTGGCGATGCTGGCGGGGTTCCTGCTCGGTTCTCTGGTGCGTTCGCCGGCGCAGCGTATCGCGGATGTGGCGCCACCGGAGCAGTCCGTGATCACGGCATCGGTGAGTGCGCAGCAGCGTACGGGGTCGCTGATCGCGCGTGGGCTGGTGGAGATCGGCCAGACGCTCAATGTGGGGCCGATCCAGTCGTCTGAGGCGAAGTCGGTGGTGACGAAGGTTGCGGTCACGCCGGGGGCGACGATCGAGCTCGGCAGTGTCGTGGTCGAGGTGTCCGGGCGGCCGGTGTTCTTGTTGCAGGGCGATTTCCCGGCCTACCGGGATCTCAAGGTGGGCGATTCGGGGCCGGATGCGGCGGCCGTGAACGCGGCACTCAAGGCGTTGGGGCTGCCGCACACTGACGGCGCGACGTTCACCGAGCAGAGTTCGCAGGGGATTCGTGGCTTGTATGAGCGGGCGCGGTACGCGCCCCCGTCGGGTGGTGGCATGGATCTGCGGGAAGTCGTGTTCGTCTCGAAGCCGACGGCGGCCGTGTTGTCGGTGATGACGCGGGTCGGGGCCCCGTCGGACAAGGAGCCGCTGGTCACGCTGGCCTCGGGCGAGTCCCGGATCGTGGCCAAGGTGCCAGCCTCGGATGCGGCCACGATCAGCGAGGGCAGCGCTGCGGAAGTGGATCTCGGCAACGGCCAGACGATCAAGGCGGTCGTGGCGAAGGTCGCCGTAGGCGCGACGCTCGAGGAGTCGACGGTGACGCTCCAGCCGGAAGGCGCGCTCGAGGCGGCCACGAACGGGCAGGACGTGAAGGTCACCATCGCCCAGAAGGGGAAGGAGCAGTCTTCGCTGGGTGTGCCGGTACCCGCGATCTTCGCCCGCGCAGACGGGGGCACGGTCGTCGTGCGCGTGGATGCACAGGGCAAACACGAGATCGTGGAAGTCCAGGTCGGTGACATCGTCGGGGGCATCGCCACCGTGTCCGCCGTGCAGGGTCAACAGGCCCTGCATGAGGGGGACCAGGTGGTGGTCAGCGGCCCCGGGCTGGCCGGGAAGTGAGTGAAGTGTCCGCGCTCATCGAGCTGGAAGGGATCGAGCGCCGCTACCCCGGACCGCCCGAGGTGGTGGCGCTCCGCGACGCCACCTTCCGCGTCCACGGCGGCGAGTATCTCGCGATCATGGGCGCATCGGGGGCTGGTAAGTCCACTCTGCTCAACGTCCTCGGGCTGCTCACCACGCCCACGGCAGGTCGCTACCGGTTCGACGAGGTCGACATCGGCTCCCTGGACGAACGCGCCGCGGCGGGGATCCGCGCCCAGTGGATCGGCATCGTGTTCCAGGCCTTCCATCTGCTCAACGACCGCCCTGCCATCGCGAACGTCGCGATGGGGGCCCTCTACGGCGGCCATGCCCTCAGCAACAAGGAGATTCTGACCCGTGCCGAGGAAGCGTTGGGCAGGGTCGGTTTGTCCCATCGGGTCGGAGCCCTACCATCGACCCTCTCGGGTGGCGAGCGGCAGCGCGTGGCGATCGCCAGAGCACTCGTGATGCGCCCAAGGCTGCTGCTGTGCGACGAACCGACCGGGAACCTCGACTCCCGCACCAGCGCCGACGTGCTCGACGTGTTCGATTCGCTCCACGCCGAGGGCCAGACTCTCATCACCATCACCCACTCCGACGATGTCGCTCACCGGGCCCAACGCGTCCTGCACGTGAGCGACGGGGTGGTGTACGAGTCGTGACCACGCAACAGCAAGCCACTGCGATGCCGACATCGCGGCTCACCTGGCGGCGCTGGTTCGCTGAAGTCGTCGTCGGGGTCGGGGCACGCCCCATGCGAGTGGCGCTCACCCTCGTCGGAACCGTTCTGGGCATCGCGACACTCGTCGCCGTCCTCGGCCTGACCACCAGCGCTCAAGGACAGATTTCGGAACGCTTCACTGAACTCCGCGCGACCGGCATCGAAGTCAACCCCGTCGAGGGGGCCGCCGCCGGCACCCCCTTCACGCTCGAAGCCAAGGATCGAGTCGCCCGGATCAACGGCGTCGAACACGCCGGCTACGCCTGGCGCGTCCCGGTCACCGAAGCACGAGCCGTCGGCAAGACACCCCTGCGCGGCCAACTCGGCCCCCAACCCGACGCCGTCGAAGTCGTCGCCATCAGCGACGGCTTGCTCGAAGCCAGTCGCGCCACGATGGGGTGGGGCCGCACTTTCGACCGCTTCTGCCTCCAGCGGGCCTGCAACGTGGCTGTCGTCGGTTCCGTCGCCGCCCGCCAGCTCGGCATCAACGGCGCCCAAGAAGACGTTCACGTCTTCATCGAAGGTCAACCCTTCGCCGTTATCGGTATCGTCGCTGACGTCAAACGCAACACGACGATGATGGCCAGCGTCATGATCCCCACCACCACCGCTCAGCAACTGTGGGGGCCACCGATGCAGGATCCTGGATGGATGACGCTGGACGTTCGGGTTGGTGCCGCCTCGGTGGTGGGGCAGCAGGTCCCGTACGCGCTCCGGCCCGAGGCAATGGACAGCCTCAAGGTGAGCACACCTCCTGATCCGCGTCAGCTGCAGGAACGAGTGGGCGGTGACTTGGGTGCGCTCTTTCTGGGCCTCGCAGGTATTACGCTGTTGGTTGGTGCCTTCGGCATTGCGAACTCGACGACAGTGTCCGTGATGGAGCGGGTGCCGGAGGTTGGACTGCGACGTGCACTGGGAGCGAGAC
This sequence comes from uncultured Tessaracoccus sp., assembly GCF_947286155.1. Lineage (GTDB taxonomy): Bacteria > Actinomycetota > Actinomycetes > Propionibacteriales > Propionibacteriaceae > Arachnia. The sequence continues at coordinate 14,960 of NZ_CAMYPD010000006.1, read as the reverse complement.
CGGTTCACATCGCTGCCCAATTCGTGGGGGAATCGAGCGTGCTGGGTCTGATCGGTGGCTTGATTGGCACACCTGTGGGAATCGGAGTCGTCGTTGCCGTATGCGCGATACGGCAATGGACGGCAGTGATGCCGTCGTGGCTGCTGGTCACACCGCTGGTGGGTCTGTTCACGGGGCTCATCGCAGGCATCTACCCTGCCATGCGAGCCGCCAGAGTCGAGCCAGTGACAGCGTTGCAACGTTGAAGGCTGAGCTCGGTTCACTTGTGCATCTGCGGCACTTCCAGTGTGTTCATCACGACGATGCCTCCTACTTCCAGTATCATGGATTGATAGGGGGAACCAGCAATGTGCTGTGCACCCCGGCTATTGAAGAAGAGAAGGAGACGTCCATGTCCCAGGCGAACGATTTCCCGCCGCCCAACAACCCCCATCCAGGCGGTTACCAGCCGCAGGGCAACTCGTCGGAAAACACCATGGCGATGCTTGCTCATCTGCTGGGCATCGTCACTGCTTTCGTCGGGCCCCTGATCCTCTGGTTGGTCAACAAGGACGACCCCCGTAAGGCATTCAGCACTGATCAGGCCAAAGAAGCGCTCAACTTCCAGATCACGGTTGCTATCGGGTATGCCATCTCTGGCGTGCTGGCATTCGTGTTTGTCGGCATCATCACCGCGTGGATCATCGGTATTCTCAATCTCGTCTTCTGCATCCTCGCTGGCCTCGCAGCGAATAAGGGCGAGGCTTACCGCTACCCATTCGCGCTGCGCTTGGTGAAGTAACTACACGCCATCTTCGGGAGGGCGTTGGGTAGGAAGCTCAACGCCCTCCCGTGCTATTTCCGCTTGCCTGCGCGGAGTCAGGCAGGTGGTTGTGGGAGAGTGCGGTTAGACTGATGCGGACCTATTGACCACATGCAGGAGTTGCACTATGCGGGCTCGTCGCCTTCTCAACCTTGTTTCAGTGCTGTTGGCCGTCGTCTTGGTGGCAGCATGTTCGGGCGGCTCAACTGGCGGAACTGGTGAGAAACCGGCGAACGAGGCCAAAGCTGTTGAGATCGGCGCCACCGTGGAACCCAACGGCATGGACATGATCACCGTCGATGGTGCCGGAACGCCGTTCGTGCTCCTGTACAACGTGTACGAAACTCTGGTGAAGCTCGGCCCCGACCGCGAGGTGCAGCCGCTGCTTGCCACGGACTGGCAGATTTCCGACGACGGACTCACCTACACTTTCCATCTCGACAAGGCGGCAAAGTTTGCCGACGGTTCGCCCGTCACCGCTGACGCTGTGGCGCAGAGCTTCCAGCGCATTATCGACGGCGAGGGCAAGAACCAGGTCAAGGCCGACTTCGCCCCGCTCAAAGCGGCACGCGCGGTGGATACGCAGACCGTCGAGCTCGAACTTGCTACCCGCTCCAACTTCTTCCTCTCCGCACTCTCATCCACGGGCGGCATCGTCGTCAACCCCGACGCCGACGTGAAGTCACTCAACCAAACCCCCGCGGGCTCCGGGCCGTACGAGCTGGGGAAGTGGGAGCCAGGTTCGCTGGTGCAGTTGGTGCGCAACGAGAACTACTGGGGCACGCCGCCCCACTTCGACGAGGTCAACTTCCGCTTCTATGCAGACCCGAACGCTATGAACACCGCCATGCTCTCGGGCCAACTCGACATCGTCTCAAACCTCACGGTGCCGCAGGCGCTGGGCCAGTTCTCCGACAAGTCCCGCTTCACCGTGCTCGAAGGGTACACCGACGGCGAAGTGGTCCTCACCTTCAACCACCAGAACCCCGCGCTGGCGAAGAAGGAAGTACGTCAGGCCATCAACCATGCCATCGATAGGCAGGCGGTCATCAATTCGGCCTGGGGCGGCAAGGGCGCGCTCATCGGTTCGATGGTTCCTCCCACCGAACCTTGGTATGAAGATCTGAGCCAGACCTATCCGCACGATCCCGCCAAGGCCAAGGAACTGCTCGCACAAGCGGGAGAGGCGAGCGGGCTCACCCTGCGTCTACGCGTCCCGACGGTGCCCTACGCCACCGCTGCCGCGCGCTCCATCCAGTCGCAGCTCGCCGACGTCGGCATCACCGTGAAGATCGAGGAGCTGGAATTCAGCCGGTGGCTGGACCTCGTCTTCACCAAGGGCGATTACGACATGACGATCGTTGCTCACGTCGAGCCGCGCGACCTCAAGATGTACGCCTCCGACAACTACGCCAGCTACGCCAACCCTGCGTTTGCGAAGCTCATGGAAGAAGCCGACCAGGGCTCCGAAGACGAGTTCATCTCCAAGCAGAAGGAGGCAGCCCGGCTGCTGGCCGAGGACGCAGCCGCGGATTGGCTGTTCCTGCTGCCCAACATCATCATCACCAAACCGAGCATTTCCGGCGTTCAGAAAGACCAGATTTCGCTATCGTTCGACGTGACCACAATCGCATCGTCGGAGTGAAAATATGCGCCTGATTCGCAGGCTCGCATGGTTCGCGGGCAGCTTGCTGCTCGCGTCGCTACTGATCTTTGCTGCGACGAATCTCCTCCCCGGCGACATCGCCAACGTCCTCTTGGGCACGAACGCGACGCCCGAAGCCGTTGAAGCGCTGCGCGAGGAGCTGGGCCTCAACCGCCCCTTCTTCGTGCGGTACGTCGAATGGCTGGGCGGGGTGCTCGTCGGAGATTTCGGCACCTCGATGATCAGCGGCCGATCAGTCACAGCGACGGTGCTCCCCGCGCTGGGCGTGTCGGGATGGCTCGTGGGGCTGGCGACCGTCGGTTCCCTCGTCATTGCGCTGCCCGTCGGCGCCTTCGCCGCGGTGAGGCGGCGCCACGTCGACGGCATCACGGTCTCAGCGCTATCCCAGGTTGGGCTCGCGGTGCCGGCATTCTGGGCAGGCATCTGGCTCGTCGTGTTGTTCGCTGTGCACCTGGGTTGGCTGCCGGCGGGTGGTTACGTGCCCATCACGCAATCAGTGGAGCAGTGGGCAGCACACCTGGTGCTTCCGGTGGCGGCCCTGTCGATCGTCCAAGCCAGTGTGATGAGCAGGTATGTCCGAAGCGCGGTCATCGAAGTGCTGCACACTGACTACTTCCGCACCGCGCGCGCCGTGGGCTGGGGCAAGCTCGGGGCGCTGTGGCGTCACGGTATGCGCAACATCTCCATCTCGCTGTTGACGGTGATCGGCCTGCAGATCGCGACGTTGCTCGTCGGCGCCATCATCATCGAGCAGGTGTTCGCGCTGCCCGGCCTCGGATCCAAACTGCTGTACGCCGTCACGCAACGCGATCTCGTCGTCGTACAGGGCATCGTGCTGCTGCTTGTGTGGGCGGTGCTGTTCATCAATTTCATCGTCGACGTTACCTACCAAGCCATCGACCCCCGGCTGAAACGGGAGGCGTGATGTTGCGGAACTCATCGCTGTGGATCGGCGGCGCATGCATCGCGCTGGTGCTCGTCGTCGCTGGCATCGGTTTGGTGTGGACACCGTTCAGCCCGACGGCCAACGGCCCCGAGCCGCTACTGGGGCCGAGCTGGCCACATGTGCTGGGCACCGACGCGTACGGCACCGACGTCCTGTCCAGACTCATGGCAGGTGCGAAAATCGTCATTCTGGTCGGTGTGCTCTCAGTGGTGGGCGCCGCGGTGGTCGGCGTGCCTATGGGGGTGGCGGCGGCGATGCTGCCGCGAGGCTGGGGGGAGATTCCCGCGCGCCTGGCCGATGTGCTCTACGGATTCCCCGCGCTGCTGCTCGCAATTCTGTTCGCCGCCGCGCTGGGCGGCTCCACGTGGACGGCCGTGATGGCCATCGGAATCTCAACGATCCCCGCCTTTGTGCGCGTCACCCGAGCCGAGACGTTGCAGGTGATGAGCCAGCCCTACGTCGAAGCCGCCAAGCTTGCAGGCGTTGGCGCGGTTACCGTCGCGTGGCGCCATGTCTGGCCCAACATCGCGCCGGCGGTGTGGGTACAAGCGTCGGTGAGCTTCGGCATCGCGATTCTCTCGGAAGCTGGTCTGTCGTATCTGGGGCTCGGGAGCGGGCCGGACACGCCCACATGGGGCCGGATGCTGCGTGAGGCGCAGAACGACCTGTTCTCGACGCCCATGCTCGCGCTGTGGCCGGGGCTCGCCATCGCCATTGCGACGCTCGGGTTCAACCTGCTCGGCGACGGGTTGCGCGATGTGCTGGATCCGAAGCTCAGGGAGCGCGCATGACACTCGTGGTGAAAGGGCTGACCGTCCGTTTTGGTTCGACGGTGGTCGTCGACGACGTCTCGTTCGAAGTCGGTAGCACCGAGCGGTTGGGCATCATTGGGGCATCCGGCTCAGGAAAATCGGTGACGGCGCTCACGATCGCGGGCCTGCTGTCGGAAACCGCGCAGGTGAGTGGCAGCATCCAATGGGACGGCCGGGAACTCGTCGGTATGCGCGACCGCGACTACCGCAAGCTTCGCGGTTCTGACATCTCGATGGTGTTCCAAGAACCGATGACCGCGCTTGATCCGACGATGCGCGTCGGCCGGCAAATCGCAGAAGTTATCGCGCTCCACGATCAGCGCAGCGGCAAACGCCGCACCGTCGTCGAGGAACTCGTCCGAGTGGGCTTCACCGAACCTGAACGCATTGCCGACTCCTACCCGCATCAGCTCTCTGGCGGGCAACGGCAGCGAGCACTGATTGCCATGGCCATCGTCAACAAACCCGGCCTAGTGATCTGCGACGAACCGACGACGGCCCTCGACGTGATCGTGCAGCGCCAGATTCTGCACGTGCTCGATGAGGTACTCACCCAGCGCTCGGCGCTGTTCATCTCGCACGACCTCGCGGTGGTGAAAGAAATCTGCTCGCGGGTGATCGTCATGCAAGATGGCCGCATCGTCGAGGAAGGCCCCATCGATCGCATTATCGAGCGGCCGCAGTGCGACTACACAGCGCGGTTGATCGCGGCGGCGAGGGGAGAGCTATGACGCTGGTTGAGATCGTCGATGGGGAGGTCACCTATCGCCGACGGGGCACCCCCTTCATCGCGGTGCAAGACGTGAACCTCGCTATCGACGCAGGGGAGCGGGTAGGCATCGTCGGGAGGTCCGGGTCGGGGAAGACCACGATTGCTCGGATGTTGCTCGGCTTGGTGCAACCCTCCAGAGGGGAGGTGCGTTTTCGGGGCCGTCCGCTCAGCGAAGGCTTGGATGAGCTTCGCCGCTCGGCCTCGCTGGTGTATCAGGACCCGAACGCGTCGCTGAATTCCCGCATGCGTGTCGGGGCCATCATTGCTGAGCCACTCCACCGCCGGGCCAAGGAAGAGGAACTGGCCCCCTTGATGGAATCCGTGGGCCTCGATCCGTCGTTGGCGCGACGCTTTCCCCACCAGCTCTCCGGTGGGCAGCGGCAGCGCGTCGCTATTGCCCGGGCGCTTATCGCGGACCCGGAGTTGCTCGTCGCTGATGAGCCGGTGTCTGCGCTGGATGTGCTTGTTCGCGCCCAGGTGCTGCAAGTGCTGCACGACGAAGCTCGGGCGAGGAACTTGGCGATGGTCATCATCAGTCATGACCTACCCACCGTCGAGAAGTTGTGCACGCGTGTGGTTGTCGTTACCGAGGGGCGCATCGTCGAGGAGGGGCCCGTCGAGGCAATTTTCCGGAACCCGGAGCACCCATACACGCGGGAGTTGCTCCGCTCATCCCTCAGCCTCTGAGACGGGGGCGCGAGGAGCATTGCTGCACTGAGCTAGCATGCACAGTTGTGAAAGCGCTACTACTCGAGAACATCCACGACGAAGCCCACCGCATCTTGACTGAGCGAGGTTTCGAGGTTGATACGCGTCCGAAGGCGCTCAGTCCAGACGAACTCGTCGAGGCGCTTCGCGGAGTGCACTATCTCGGTATTCGCTCCACCACCACCGTCACCGACGAGGTCATCGCTAACGCGCCTGACCTGCGCGCCATCGGTGCGTTTTGCATCGGCACGAACCAGATTGATCTCACGGCCGCATCCCGAGCGGGCCTCCCGGTATTCAATGCTCCCTACTCGAACACGCGTTCCGTCGTGGAGCTCGTGATCGGGGAGATCGTGATACTGGCCCGCCGCCTCGCGGAGAAGAACCAGAATATGCACGCCGGCGTGTGGGAAAAGTCGGCGATCGGCTCCCACGAAATCCGTGGACGCACGCTCGGCATCGTCGGATACGGCAACATCGGCGCGCAGCTGTCCGTGCTGGCTGAGTCGTTCGGCATGCGCGTGTTGTACTACGACATCGCCGATAAGTTGCCACTTGGCAACGCCCGACGCTGTGAGACGCTCGACGAACTCCTCGCCGAATCCGACACGGTGACGCTGCACGTCGACGGCAGGGCGGAGAACACCATGTTCTTCGGCGCCGACGAATTCGCGAAGATGAAGCCCCGCGCCATGTTCTTGAACCTGTGCCGCGGCCATGTCGTCGACCACGAGGCGCTGCACGCGGCCCTTGCCTCCGGACATGTGTCTGGGGCCGCGATCGATGTGTTCCCGCAGGAGCCCAAGAAGCGCAGCACCGAGTTCGAGTCCGTGTTGCGGGGGATGCCCAACGTCATTCTCACGCCACACGTGGGCGGATCGACGCTGGAAGCCCAGGAGAATATTGGGCGCTACGTGGCCGGAAAATTCGCTGACTACGAGTTTGAAGGCTCCACGTCGATGTCGGTCAACATGCCCGAGATCGCTACCACGCCGCTGAAGTACCGTCGCATCCTGCACCTGCACCACAACGTGCCGGGCGTGATGGCGGCGTTCAACCGCATCCTCGCGAACAGCGATTTGAACATCGGCGCGCAGTCGCTCGCGACGAAGGACGACATCGGCTACGCAGTCACCGACGTTGAGGGCGCGCCGGAAGAGGGCATGATCGAACAGCTCGCACGCCTCGACGGCACCATCAAGGTACGCGTCCTGCCGTAAAACGCGTCAGTTGTTGAGATAGCCCAGCACGGTGTCATGCAGGCGCCCGTTCGTCGCCAGCGCTCCGGGCCCTGCGACGCCGTCCGCGCCGTCGAGATTGGTGAACCTGCCGCCAGCTTCGCGCACGATGATGTCGAGCGCCGCCATATCGTGCAGTTCGAGCTCCGGCTCGCTCGCGATATCGACAGCTCCCTCGGCCACCAGCATGTAGCTCCAGAAGTCGCCGTAGGCGCGGGTGCGCCACGCGTCGCGCATGAGATTGACGAAGCCCTGACCGCGGTGCGACTCCACCCAGCCGTCGAGGGATGAGTACGACAACGACGCGTCGGTGATGTCTTCCACGTGAGACACGTGGAGCTGCGTCGCGTTGAGGATATTGCGACCGGTGTATGCGCCGCCATCGAGCGACGCCCACCACCGCCGCCCGAGAGCGGGAGCGGAGACGACTCCAGCGACGATCTCGCCGGCGTGTTCGAGCGCGATCAGCGTGGCCCACACGGGGACGCCGCGGAGGAAATTCTTGGTGCCATCGATGGGGTCGACGATCCAACGGCGATCGCGTTCACCCGTCGAGCCCAACTCTTCACCGACGATGCCGTCGCGCGGGCGGCTGCGAGACAGCGTGATGCGGATGGACTCCTCGACGGCGGTATCCGCGTCCGTCACGGGCGTGTCGTCGGGTTTGTTACGAAACTTCAGATCCGTGGCCTTGAACCGGCTCATCGTAATGGAGTCGGCGTTGTCAGCCATCATGTGCGCGAGCCTGAGGTCGTCATTGAATTGTCCAACCATGCAGTCCAGGCTAGACGAGCGGACGCCCGTCCACGGCCAAGCTGACTGCGAGTCTTCGGAAGCGCGGCTAGAATGACCGATTGTGGCTCACCAAGATCTCGAAATGCGTATTCAGGAGCTCGATCACTCGCTGCAGTCGATCGAGACGGTCGCCGATATTCCGAAGCTGAAAGACGAGATCGCGACGCTCCAAGAGCAGGCGGCAGCCCCTGATCTGTGGGACGACCAGGACAACGCGCAGCGTGTCACGTCGGCGCTGTCGCAGAAGAACTCCGAGCTGGAGCGTCTTGAAGGCCTGCGGAGCCGGCTGGAAGACGCCACCGTCATGCTCGAGCTTGCCGAAGAGGAAGCCGACGAGGACACCGAACACGAAGTCGACGCCGAGTTGCAGCGCCTCAGCAAAGAGATCGAGGCGCTCGAGGTACGCACGCTGCTCTCAGGTGAATACGATCCCCGCGACGCGCTGGTCACCATTCGCTCGGAGGCAGGTGGCGTCGACGCGGCCGACTTCGCGGAGATGCTGATGCGCATGTACACGCGCTGGGCAGATCGCCACGGATACACCGTCGAGGTGTACGACACGTCGTATGCGGAAGAGGCCGGCCTGAAGTCGGCGACGTTCGCTGTCAAGGCGCCGTTCGCCTACGGCACGCTGTCGGTCGAGCAGGGCACGCACCGGCTCGTGCGCATCTCGCCGTTCGATAACCAGGGGCGGCGTCAGACGTCGTTCGCGGGCGTCGAGGTGCTCCCCGTCACGGAAGACACCGACCACATCGACATTCCCGAACAAGACATTCGCATCGACGTGTTCCGCTCGTCGGGGCCGGGTGGCCAGTCGGTCAACACCACTGACTCGGCGGTGCGCATCACGCATATCCCCACCGGCATCGTCGTGAGCTGTCAGAACGAGAAATCGCAGATTCAGAACCGTGCGGCTGCGCTGCGAGTGCTGCAGGCGCGACTGTTGGAGCGCGCTCGCCAGGAGCGCGAGGCAGAGATGAACGCGCTGAAGGGCGACGGAGGCAACTCGTGGGGTGCACAGATGCGCTCGTACGTCATGCACCCTTACCAAATGGTGAAAGACCTCCGCACCGAGCACGAAGAGGGCAACCCGGCAGCTGTGTTCGATGGTGAAATCGACGATTTCATCGACGCGGGTATCCGCTGGCGCAAGCGCACCGAAACCGACGCGTGACGGCGTGTCACAGTCGCGACGATTTTGCTCGGCACTTAGACTCAACTCGACCCACTGAGATTTTCTCAGCTTCCCCTACGCGGTCGGAGTTTGTTGCGTGATCAAATTCGAGGACGTCACCAAGTTTTATCCTGGGCAGGAAACTGCTGCCCTCAGGAACATCAACCTGGAGATCGAAAAAGGCGAGTTCGTGTTCCTGGTCGGCCAGTCCGGCTCAGGAAAATCCACGTTCCTACGCCTGATCCTTCGCGAACACAAGGCATCGAAGGGCAATCTCTACGTTGCAGGCAAGAACCTCTCGACGATGAACCAGTGGCAGGTGCCACAGCTGCGTCGTCAGATGGGGATGGTGTTTCAAGACTTCCGCCTGCTACCTGGGAAGACGGTCTACGAGAACGTTGCGTTCGCGCTGCAGGTGATCGGCAAATCTGGCAAGCACATTCGCCGGATCGTGCCCGAAACGCTGGAACTCGTCGGCCTCGAGGGCAAGGGCGACAGGCTCGGGGAGGAGCTCTCTGGCGGTGAGCAGCAGCGCGTCGCCATCGCGCGAGCCTTCGTGAACCGCCCGAAGATTCTTATCGCCGACGAGCCCACCGGCAACCTTGACCCGGAGACCAGCGTCGGCATCATGAAGTTGCTCGACCGCATCAACCGCACGGAAACCACGGTCATCATGGCCACCCACGATGCATCCATCGTCGATCAAATGCGGCGACGCGTGCTGGAGCTCAAGAGTGGAGAGCTCGTGCGCGATCAGTCCAAGGGTATTTACGGCCAGGCTTAGGAGAACCACACATGAGGCATACGCTTCGCGAAACTTGGTCGGGTCTGCGCCGCAACCTGGCCATGACCATCGCTGTCATCGTCACCGTCGGCGTCTCACTGACACTGTTTGGTGCCGGCCTACTCACCTCGTCGGAGGTGAGCCTGGTGAAGGGGCGCTGGTACGACAAGATCGAGATTTCCGTGTTCTTGTGCATCGAGGCCTCCTCAGGTGGCAACTGTGAGCCTGGGGTGGGCACGACGGACGCCCAGCGGCAGGCCATTGAGGAGACGCTGAAGGCGAATCCTGAGGTCTCGCAGGTGTTCTACGAGTCGAAGGAAGACGCGTTCGAGGAATTCAAGCGCGTCTACGCGAACTCGCCCATTCTTCCGTCGCGCACCGCGGATCAGATGCAGGACTCCTTCCGCGTGAAGCTGAAGAATCCCGAGAATTACCAGGGCGTGGTGAGCGAGGCGAAGGGGCTGCAAGGCGTGCAGCAAGTCCAAGACCTGCGCAACGTGCTCGACCCGATGTTCAAGGCCCTCTCTGCGGTGCAGTGGGCGACGATCGTCATGTCGATCTTCTTGCTGGTCGCCGCGGCGCTGCAGATTAGCAACACCATCCGTATCGCAGCGTTCACAAGACGACGAGAGATCGGAATCATGCGCCTGGTGGGTGCCTCTAACCTCTACATTGTGCTTCCATTCCTGCTGGAATCGCTGATAGCGGGGCTGATCGGCATCCTCATCGCATCGGCCACATTGGCAGTGGGTTACTACTTCATCGTCGTGCAGAACGCACAAACCTTAATCACAGCTTTACCTTGGATTGGGTGGCCCGACCTGTTGAGTGCAATCCTGATCATCGCTGTGGTGGGTATCGCGCTCGCCATTATTCCTACGCTGTTCGCTACACGTAAATACGTGAAGGTCTGACGAAAGGAGACCTCATGCGGGTTCTTCCCCCCAAGCCCGTCCGCATGATCGTAAAAACGAGCCTCGCCGTCATGGCGGCGGGTGCCATGTTTGTCTCTGTTGCGCCACTCGCGTCGGCTGATGAACTCGACGACCAACGCAATCGTGTTCGTCACCAGATCAGCCAGTTGGAGGGTCGGCGCTCTGACCTCTCCGGACAGATCGCCACTCAGCGGGGAGCCGTCTCCGACGCCAACGAAGTGAACTCTCGCGCTATCACTGCGCTGCAGCAGGCGGAGGCAGAACTGGCAGATGCGCGCGCCGCGCTGGCCGCTGCCGAAGCGCGGGTGGCCGAGTCGGAGGCGCTCGACAAGCAGCGTCAGGAAGAGCTCGAGGCCGCGGAGATCGCGCTGGAGAAGGCTCAGGCCGACGTCGCTGCGGCGCAGGCCGCCTACGACGCGCTGAACAAGCGCATCGATCAAGAAGTGAGCCTCGTGACGCAGAAGCAGGGTCCATTGGTGAACCTGGCGCTGTTGCTCACGGAAGCGGACGCGAATCAGCTCAATCAGCAGGCTCAGTTTGGCGACACGCTGTTCGACGTGTCTGCGCTCGAGTTGGATGAAGCCGAGCGGTTGCGTGTGCAGCTCGACCAGGCTCAGGCCCGTGCTGACGAGGCAGAGCGCAAGGCCGCGCAGGCACGCCAGACGGCGGCAGAACAGCTGCAGGAGAGTAGGGCGGCCAAGGACGAAGCTGCCGGGCTGACTGCACGGGTGGAGGATCTCGTCGCAGAGCGCGACGCGGCTGCTTCCGAGGCAGCGTCGGCGCTGCAGCGTGAGGAAGCCATTCAACAGGACATGGAAGCCGACGCGGCAGCTGTCGAGAAGCGCATTCAGGCGCGAATTGCGGAAGCCGGGAAGCTCGATAGCCAGATCGCTGAGCGCGACCGTAAGCGTGCGGAGGAAGAGCGCAAGCGGCGCGAGGCGGCAGCGAAGCGTCAGCGCGAAGCCGCTGCCAAGCGCGCAGCAGCGAAGAAGGCTGCCGAACGCGCTGCTGCCGAGAAGGCCGCTGCGTCGAAGAAGAGCGCGTCGGCGTCGAAGCCGAAGACGAGCTCTGGTTCGACAAAGAAGGCAACGAGCTCCCGCAAGTCGAGCCGTTCATCTCAGAAGCGGTCGTCGAGCAGCAGCTCCAGCGGGTTCATGAATCCGGTGCCCGCGCGCATCACGTCGCCGTTCGGCATGCGTGTGCATCCCGTGACGGGCGTGTACAAGCTGCACGACGGTACCGACTTCGGCGCGTCCTGCGGCACGCCCATGAAGGCCGCGTACGACGGTGTCGTCACCGAGCGCTACTACAACCGCGGCTACGGCAACAGGCTCATGATCGATCATGGCAGGATCGGCGGCGTGAACGTGACGACGGGGTACAACCACGCGTCGCGGTACATCGTCGGCGTTGGGCAGCGTGTGTCGAAGGGGCAGACCATCGGCTACGTCGGCACTACCGGGTATTCCACGGGTTGTCACCTGCACCTCATGGTGTGGGAGAACGGTCGGGTGAAGAACCCGATGAGCCGCTGGTTCGGCTGAGTTCTGCTGCCCGGCGCGAGTGAATCTATACTGGCCTAATGCCTAGAGAGACCGGCCAGAAGATGATCGCCCAGAATAAGAAGGCGCGGCACGACTATGCCATTGGGGACACCTATGAAGCTGGCCTGGTGCTCACGGGCACGGAGGTCAAGACCCTGCGTCACGGGCGCGCCACGATCGGCGACGCGTACGCCACCATCGAGAATGGCGAGGCGTGGCTGATCAACGCCAACATCCCTGAGTACGAGCACCAGTCGTGGCGGGGGAGCCACTCGGCCCGACGCACCCGCAAGCTGTTGCTCAACGCGAAAGAGATCAAGAAGCTGGCTCGCGCGCTCGAGGGGGCTGGCACGACGCTCGTGCCCCTGCAGATGTACTTCAAGGACGGATACGCCAAGGTGCAGATTGCCGTCGCCACCGGTAAGAAAGACTGGGACAAGCGCCAAACCATCAAGGAGCGGGAGCTCGACAGGGAGGCCCGACGGGCCATGGCCCAGCGAAATCGCTACCGCAGCTGAGACGTGTATCATAGAGAGACAACTCAACAGGGGGCGATCGGTTTCGACTTGGGACGGTAGTCGCAAGGGAAGCGGGCCGAGAAACCATGCTCATCTCGTAAACGATGTATGGAAACCAATAAGTGCCAACAAGAACAGCACTGACTTCGCTCTCGCTGCCTGATCAGCGATCGAAGGGTCAGCCCGAACGAGCCTTCGGTTCGGAATCTGGCCTCATTTAGAGGGCTTGCTGCCTAGCCTGCGTGTCAGGGGCTAGGTGGGACTTCACTGATACTGGGTCTGTTGGCGACGTGCTGATGTGAGTGCCAAGACCAAGAACAACGCCATCATCAGCTGCGCCCGGAGAAGACTTGCCTCACCTTTCAAGGACGCGGGTTCGATTCCCGCCGCCTCCACTATGTGCCTGCTGGCGTTGATACTCTCACGCGTCAGCAGGCACTTTGTTATGCGAGTGTGCCATTTTTGGCCTCGCGTGAGAGTTCATGTTGTTGCAAAGCGCCTACTCAGAGTGTTTTGTAGCGCGTGAGGGTTGGCGATTTTCTGGAGTTCGCGGCGTGTGAACAGCCATCCTGCGAGGGCGACGAGGATCGCGATGACGGCGATGCTGGTCCAGATTGGCCACCACGGTGTGATGACGGGGCGAAGTGGGAGGATGCAGCCCGCCAGGCCGCAACCGACTCTGGCCAGAGCGCCCAGGCCGCTGGTTCACGGCTTGCGGCCGCGCGCCAGATTGGAGCCCAGCGCCGAATAGGCCAACCTCTGAGCGGCGATGCGATCCATCATCGGCGCCTTTGATCAGAGTGGGAATCGCGGAAGTGCAGACGCCACCAAACAGCGATGACCGACAGATTCCACAGAATCCCGAACAGGCGCGAGAACTGCGGCGGATCGAACTCATCAGCTCATCCACGCCGAACTCGGCGTCCAACCGGGCCGCGAACTCCAGCGGATCCCCTTTTATACCAGTGAGCGAGGCCATGTCAGCGACCAACTCGCGCCACGCCTCGGCACGACGCACATGAGCTTGCTCGCCCTCTGCGGTGAGTCGATAGCAGCGACGCGGAGGACCGCTCGGAGACTCATGCCACGTCGTCTCCACCAAACCTGAACTGCGAAGGCGGCTGAGCATCGGGTAGACGGCCCCGCGTGTCGTCGCCAATGCCCGGTCCAGGGCGGGGCGTTGATCTGACTTCCGCTCATGGGCCTCATTGTCGGGTTGGCGTGGCCTCAACCCGTGAATGGGAGTGTCTAAGGCTCGTAAATGGGAGCGTATGAAGAGCGCATTTGGGAGTGTTCGCTGGGATGTGAAGCAGTGTCCTCGTTGAATATCTACTGCGATGAGAGCATGCATCTCCCGATGATAGCCAGCCCTACATGGTTCTCGGGGCGATCCATATCACCATAGGAAGTGCACCCAGTAATGCCCAGGGGCTTCATCCACTTGGCTGTTCCGTGCACCCATCTATCCGGTCAGTACACCGGCGTTGCAGTCCAAGTTGAGCACAGGGAACCATGCATGCGGAGCTTGTGCGCAGGTAGCAATGAGCCGAGCTGCGAGAACTGCTCGTCGTGCGTTGTGCCCACACCGATACCGCCTCCCTGATTTGCAAACGGGAGGCGATATCGGTTGGTGATTCAGAATGGATAGTCAGTAGCTTCTGGCTCTAGGAAAAGGATGCCGACGACGGCACCTTCTCGGCTGATCGCGATTCGTGACATGAGTTCGCCTGCTTCGTGGTTGAGAGTTGAGACGACAACAGATGTACCCGTAGCTTTCCTTGAGAGTGCCGTTGCTGCAGAGCCTGCGCGTCGCTTCTCTTTGAGCGGAACGATTTCCGAATCGGTGATGTCTCGAAGCTCACCGTAGTCAGTTAATATGGATGTCCACACGTCCGCAATGGCGGACCAGGGAAGATCCGAGCGGATGCTCGGATGCATCATTGCGATGGTTTCTGCTTCTTCACTACTGGCGATATGGCGAATGATTTTGTCTGAAATCTCAGAGAGTTCGGCGGTTGGTTGTGGGGTCATAGTTTCTCCAGTGAAGGGATTGTAAACCGCACCGAATCGTTTAAACGCTGCTTGGTGAGACACATTGAGAGCGCGACCAACGTCTGCCCATGAATGCCCCGCGTTTCGTGCTTGCGTGACAGCATCTTCCAATTCGTGTTCGGCAAGGTTTACTGCTTGCAAACAGTGTCGGATGGTTGTTAGGGCGTGTTGCTAAAGGTTGTTCGGAGCCAGTCGAGGGTGGCGGCCAGGCAGA
>NZ_CAMYPD010000005.1 GCF_947286155.1 uncultured Tessaracoccus sp. | reverse complement strand
GGAAGATCCAGTGGCGATTTTGCGCCCAAAGACGGGCCACAATCTGCCACCTAGCGGGTGTGTTTTCGATACACGAGCTTCGCTCGCTACTCAACCACCGGGCCCTGCGGGCTCAACCACCGATGGAAGACGCCTCACGCCCGACTATCGAGTAGGCGACGCAGTCGCCGTATCGAGATGCGCCGAAAAACTTCAAAATCCGTACGCAGATTGATTTAACACCCCTAGATCGGGCCCTTCATCTCATCTGCGTACGGATTTTGAAGTTTCGTGTTCGGTTTCGATACGCGGCCTACGGCCGCTACTTAACCGTCTGAGCTGGCTCGGTTTCGATACTCGTCCCACGGGTGCTACTCAACCACCGAGGCAACCAAACAGTTACTTCTTCTTCGAGGCCTTGGTGTTGGGGCCGAAAGCGATAGCGAGCAGGGCACCGGCCAGGCCGACGTTCTTCAGGAAGTGGAAGAACTGCCCCTGGCGCTCCTGCTCGTCGCTCACTTTCCAGAAAGGATGCCCGGCGACGGTCGTCGCGGCGAGCGAACCGAACAACCCGAGCGCAGCCAGACGAGGAAAGATGCCGAGCGACAACGCCACGCTGCCGAGCACCTGCAGCGCGCCGTTGGTTTTCACCAGCGTGGCTGACTCCTCGTCGTCAAGATCGACGTTGAGCTTCGACATGAACTGCTGCGCCATGTCGGCACGCGGGCCGGGCTGCTTAGCGGAATCAAGACCGCCGACGACGAACACGCTAGCCAGCATTGAACGAGTGAGGAATCCGAGGGCCATAAGGTTGTCCTTTCTCAGGTCGTACCTCCAGCGTAGCCAGGCGCCGAAGCCACGTTGCTAGGGTATGAGTGGCGCTGTGCCCCCGACGACGGATCAGTACCGGGTGAAGACAAGACTGGCCAACCGCAATCGAACCAACATTGGGAAGTGGCATGAGCTGGGTGATCTTGTTGGCCTCGGGCGTGCTCGAGGCGGTCTGGGCGTCGGCGCTTGCCGCGTCGGATGGGTTCCGACGGTGGAAGCCCACCGTCGTATTCTTCATCGGCGCGGTGCTTTCGCTCGTCGGGCTCGGAATCGCCCTCGAGGCGCTGCCCACCGGCACGGCCTATGCGGTGTGGACCGCGACTGGCGCGACACTCACCGTCGCCTGGGCCATGTTGCGCGGCACCGAACCCGTCAGCCTCGCCAAAGTACTGCTCATCGTGGGCATCATCAGCTGCGTCGTCGGGCTGAAGGTGGTCGCGTGAAGCACTGGGCAATTCTGCTTGTCAGCGCAGTGCTCGAGGCTGTGTGGGCGAACGCGCTCGCCGCGTCGCGGGGGTTCACCCTCCTCGCCCCGACGCTGCTGTTCCTCGTCGCCACGACGTTGTCGAGCATCGGCCTTGCTATTGCGATGCGACGCATCCCCACCGGCACCGCGTACGCCGTGTGGACGAGTGTAGGTACCGTGCTCACCGTCATATACGCGTCGGCCACTGGGGCCGAGGAGCTGTCGTGGCTGAAGGGTCTGTTTTTGGCCGGTATCGTCGGGTGCGTCATCGGATTGAAACTGCTCGACAAACCCGAACAGGAGGTCACAGGTGCCGAGGCGTGAAGTGACACCCAAGCCCATCGACGGCGACTCCCGCAGCCTGCTGTTCGTCACCGACGTCGCCCACCTCCCATCCGGGCATGTCACCGCAGCGCCGGGCACCGTCGGACCCCTGCTGGAGTACCGCGTATTGAGCGCACTCGAAATCGTCGACGACGGGCTCGTCGCCACGCTCGCCTCGCCGCACAGCTGGGTAGACCACGGCCCCCGCATCCGCGACGCCGTGCGCCTCGCCGTCGACCTCGAAGGCTGGGACGTCGAAGCGCCTCACGACGCCACCCACCCTCACTAGCCGCATGCTCAGCGCGCGTGCGCCGGAGCCGGTTGTGCAGGCCCGACGGTCAGGGCGGCGATCCCCGTCGTGATAGGCACCGACAAGATCAGCCCGATCGACGACCCCAGCGTGCGCACAATCTCGCTCGCGAACATCTCCTGATTGATGGTGAGCAGCAGTGACGTTGATGTGAAGTAGACGAGCATGATCACCACGAGCGCGCTGCCTGCGTAGGCGAACACGATGGTGTAGATCGTCGACGCAATGTGGTCGCGTCCGATTCGCATGCCCGACGAGAAAATCTCCCGACGACGCATCGTCGGCGCCGCGGCACGTAGCTCGAACACGGCCGAGGCTTGGGTAATGGTGGTGTCGTTCAGGACACCCAACCCGCCGATAATCAGCCCAGCGATGAGCAACTGCCGAAAATCGAGGCCCGGTGCGAGGTTTTGCAGGTCCCACTCCGTCTCCTCCGCGAAGCCGGTGAGCTTCGCGAGGTACACGCTGGCGGAGCCAAGCCCCGCCGTGACGAGCAGCCCCAGCATGGTGCCGGCGAGCGCCGTCGAGGTGCGGATCGATATGCCGTGCGCCACGTAGAGCACCACGAACATGATGGCGGTGGAGCCGACGATCGCCACGAGCACGCCCGGTTTCCCGAGCAAAATGCCGGGGATGATGAACCGCACGAGCACCGCCCCCGCAACCACCAACCCGACGAGGGCGAACAACCCCTTCCACCTCGCGACCGCGATCACGGCGATGACGAACAGCACGGCGAGAGCAATGAACACGGGCGTGCGGTCGATCCCGCGGTAGGCGTAAAACACGCTGTCAGCGGCGTCGATACGAGACACCTGCACGACGTCGCCCGCGCCGAGCCCCGCCGATGATTGCGGGCCCGTCACCTCGACGCGCTGCGTCGAGCCTTCGTCTGGCCCACCTAGCACCGTGATCTCGTACGTCACGCACGCCACCTGCCCGCTCGACGTATCGAACTGCCCCTCACACGTCGGCTCGACGCGCGTGATGCGTCCGCTGGTCTCGATCACCCCTTCGGCTGCGGGCACGTGGTGAATCCCCTCCCGCATCTCGCCCGACGACGGCCACAGCCAGATGATCCCCGCGACGGTGAGCACCGCGAGCAGCACGAGAAAGCCGATCAGCCAGACCTTCGCCTTCGTGCCCACCTCAATCTGCACGTCGCCATGGGAATGTGAATGCATCATGAGAACACAGTAGCGACGCGTTCTACATGCGGGCGCCCGACGCGACCGCCGCAAGTGAATCCGTCGGCGTGGGGCATACTTGTCGGCGATGGACGCCCAAGTTTGTTACCGCCACCCAGAGCGCGCCGCGCGAATCGTCTGCCAACGTTGTGATCGCCCGATTTGCCCGGACTGCATGATTCAGGGCTCCGTCGGCTTCCACTGCCCCGAGTGCGTGCGCGCGAACCCGCAGCCGAAGGCGCAGCTCAAGACGCGTCGCGTGCAGCCGAATCACGTCACGTCGCTCGTGCTCATCGGCGTGAACGTCGCGGTCTGGCTGGCCATCTTGGTTACCGGCATGGGCGGCAGTCCGCTCATCGAGCACCTCGCGCTCACGCCGTACGGCATCTGCCCCTACGACTCCAGCCAGATCATCTTGACTGACCCCGCCGGCTGCGCCGGACATGGTTCGACGTGGATCCCCGGCGTCGCCACTGGCGCATTCTGGCAGGTGCTGACGAGCGCATTCACCCACGTTCAGCCCTGGCACATCATGTTCAACATGATGGCGCTGTGGGTGCTGGGCCCCCAGGTGGAGATGGTGTTTGGTCGCGCCCGCTTCCTCGCGATGTACTTCTTCTCGGCCATCACTGCGAGTGCGCTCGTGATGCTCTTCAGCACGCCCTTCGGTGGCACACTCGGCGCTTCTGGCGCCATCTTCGGCCTCATGGGTGCGTTCCTTGTCGTTGCGCTCAAGCAGCGTCACCCGGAGGGGCTCAGAAGCATCCTCATCTGGCTTGGCCTCAACGTGGTGCTCACATTCCTGGTGCCGAACGTCTCGTGGGAAGGCCACCTCGGTGGGCTGCTCGGCGGCGTCGCCATCACTGCGCTCATGGTGCACCTGCCGAGGAAGCAGCGTCGCTGGGAATGGACACTCATCGGCCTGCTGAGCGCGGCCGCCGTCGCGGCCATCATCGCCATCGCGCTCCTGCGCTTCACCTAAACCGACGTGGCCCGCGCGGGGCCGTCGGGGGTACTCGTAACCTGTGCGGCTCAGTCGCGGATCAATGTTCCTTTGCTTCCCGACGATGCCTCGTCGCGCAGAAGCGTTGGACACATGTGCCGCGACTGAGCCGCACAGGTTGCACCTGCCTGCGTTACTGAGGCGACGAGGTGTGCTCGACGGTGGCTTCCCCGTCGGCCTTCGGCGCGCGACGGCCCGGGTGCAGCTTGGCGAAGCGCGCCTTCTGGCGCTCGATTTCCAGCTGCTCGCGGTGGAGGCGACGCTCGCGCGCGAGCTTGCGCTGGAACGCCTGGTTTTCGCGAAGCTCGACGTAGATGATGTCTGCACGCAGTGCCTTCACGATGGCCGGCATCAAGAACACGAGCACGAGCAGGAAGGGGCTCGCCGCGATGATGGTCACGTTCTGCAGGTTGGACAGCGCGTCGTTACCGCCAGACAGCAGCAGGGTGAGCCCGATCAGCGCGGTCATGACGCCCCACAGGGCGGAGAGGCCAGGCGACGCGTCGGAGCGCCCGTGTTGCGACATGGAGCCCATCACCGTCGACGCGGAGTCGGCCGAGGTGATGAAGAACGTCGCTAGCAGGATCATCGCGACGATGCCCGCGACGAATCCGCCCGGCAGCTGGTGCAACAGGTTGAACAGCTGGGTCTGGGCCGAGCCGTCGCCCCAGATGGAGTTGCCGTCGCGCTCCATGTGGATGGCGGTGCCACCGAAGATCGCGAACCAGAGGGTGGACACAGCCGCGGGGACGAACAGCACTGTCAGGCAGAACTCACGAATGGTGCGGCCGCGCGAAATGCGTGCGACGAACATGCCGACGAAGGGACTCCAGGAGATCCACCAGGCCCAGTAGAAGATGGTCCAGCCAGCCAAGAACCCTCCGGCAGTGCCGTCGGCGGTCTCGGCGGTGCGGCTCGCCATCTCGAAGAACCCGGACAGGTACGCGCCGATCGAGCCGGGAATGAGGTTCAGCACCGAGACGGTGGGGCCGAGGATGAACACGAAGATCGCGAGGATGGCTGCGAGCACCATGTTGGTGTTCGACAGGTACTGAATGCCCTTGCTGACACCCGACATGGCGGACAGCAGGAAGGCCAGCGTGAGCACCAGCACGATACCGATGACGACCCACTGACCCGGGTTTTCGATCAGCCCCGATGCCTTCAGGCCTGCGCCGATTTGCAGCGCACCCAGGCCGAGCGAGCAGGCGGTGCCGAACACCGTCGCGAAAATTGCGAGCACGTCGATGACTCGTCCGAGCCAGCCGCCGGCGAGCTTCTCGCCGATCAGCGGAACGAAGGCTTGGCTGAGCAGCTGCTTGCGCCCGATGCGGAAGGTCGAGTACGCAATGGCCAGGCCGACGATGGCGTACATGGCCCAGGGGTGGAGCGTCCAGTGGAACATGGCGGTGGCCATCGCGGGCATCACTTCGTGTGTGCCGTGGCCGGGCACGCCGTCGCGGTAGAAGGTGAGCGGTTCGGAGGCGCCGTAGAACATGAGGCCGATGCCCATGCCGGCGGCAAACATCATCGCTACCCAACTGATGGTGTTGAACTCTGGTTCTTCCTCGTTGCCGCCAAGCTTGATGCGCCCGAAGTTACTGAAGGCAACCACCAGCACAAACACGACGAATACCGTGCTGAACAGCACGAATGCCCAGCCGAAGTTCGTGACGATGAAGTCGAGTGCCGAGCTTGCGAAGTTCGCAAACGAGTCTGATGCGAGCAGGCCCCATGCCACCACGGCGATGGTGATCGCGATTGCAGGCCCGGCGATGAGCCAGTCGATGGGGGAGTCAGCCTCAGATTGCAGTTCCACCTCCTCTGTCGCGTGCGGCGCGGGAGCGTCGGTAGCCAACAGCGAAGCAAGCTCGTCGGCTGCGCTCAACTCCTCGTGCGTCTCGTCCGTCTTGGGAGTTTCAGACATGCAGAAATCACCTTCGTCGTTATTGGGGGAGCGCGCATTGGCGCCATTCGACCCTATCGTGTGCCGAAGTCGAGCGCGATTCTGCGGGATTGTCAGTGGGTTCCGCTACAGTGCAAAGCATGACTTGGTCTGGTTCGGATGGGGATTGGTCGACGCCCCCGCCCCGCTACGACGCACAGGCGCAGACCGCTGCGTTCGGAGCGGATCAGCGTGCCGTTGAATTCGTGGAACCGAACACCCCGCCAATGTTGTGGCTCGGCATCAGCGTGCTGCTCTCACTCGCAGCACTCGTGCTCGCCATTGTCGGTCGCGGAGCCACGATGGGGCTCGTCGCGTGGGTGCTGGCAGGCCCGCTGGCCATCACTGCCGTCGCGCTGTTCACCTCCGCCGACGGCAAGAAGCGCGAATCGGGCTGGTACCGGCCATCAGGTCTGGCCGAGTGGGGCCGACGGGTCGCCGTCGTGCTTGCACTCGTCGCCGTTGCGCTCGCCGCGTGGCTCATCGCCAGTGACGTCGCGAGAGGAGTCTGGTCGTGAACCGCCTGCGTGCCATGCGCACGCTGTTGTTGACGCTCATCGTCGGGCTGGTCGTTGCGCCACTCGCCCAGCCGAGCGCCCGCGCCGACGAGGACGCGGAAGTGACGCCCGCGTCGCGATTCATGAGCTGCACCCGCGGCGGAGGGCAGGGCAGCGTACTGCTGCTGTTCGACACGTCAGGCTCGCTGAAAGACACCGACCCGAACAACGCCCGAGTGACGGCGAGTAAGTTGTTCATCAGCCGCCTCGCGGAAATCCTGGGTGACGTGCCCGAAGCCAACGTGCAGATCGCGCTCGCCGGCTTCGATCACAGCTTCAACAAGACGCTCGACTGGACCGACCTCGACGCCGAGCACCTCGACCCCATCAACGCCGACCTCGATGCCTATGCCGAGCGTCGCAACGGGCCGGAGACCGACTACTGGAAAGCCGTCGACGGTGCGCGCCAGGAGCTCGCCCAGCGCCAGCAGGCTGAGGGCGACCACTGCTCGATGGTGGTGTGGTTCTCCGACGGTGGGTTCGCCATCGGCACGCGCGCCAACGCTGACGTGATGCAGAAGTGGGGAGGCCCGAAACCGTACTCGCCCGACAACAAGCTCGCGACGCAGCAGGACACCACGCAGGCTGTGAAGGACGGGCAAGAGGACATGTGCCGCCCGGGCGGCGTTGCCGACCAGCTGCGCAGCATGGACGTCATCACACTCGGCATCGGGCTCGCCGTCGATTCCGAACCGAAGACATTCGAACTCATGCAGGGATTCTCCGCAGCGGAAACGATTCCCTGCGGCGATATCACGAAACCATTGCCTGGCACCTTCAGCATGGCCAGTGACATCGACGACCTCATCTGGGCGTTTGCGGAAGCCGCATCCGAGGGATCCGGTGTTGAGGAAACCGGCCTGTGTAAGGAAGGCGAGGAGCCCTGCGCAGAGGGCACCCGCACGTTCGTCCTCGACGGCGCGATCGGGCGCGTACAAGCCATCACGCAGCTCCCCGTTGACGGCGGACGCGTCCTGGTGCAAACCCGCGACGGCGCCCTCACCCCCATGCCGAAGGACGGCGACAACGCGAAAGTCCCCGGCGCGACGCTGCGCTGGAAATGGCTATCCGAGCGTACACTGGACCTCAGGCTGGAGCGCGACGGGCAGAGCGAGGAATGGATCGGCCCGTGGGGGCTGGTGTTCGTCGCGCCCACTGACACCGACGAGCTGGCGAAGTCATCGTTGAAGCTCTTTGGCGACGTGCAGCCGGTGTGGACGAACCGCAAAGACGTCACGGTTCGCACCGACGCGAAACCCGTCGACCTGCAGTTCGGCCTGGTGAGCAGCAAGGGCGAGACGATCGATCCGTCCACACTGTCCGACGAGTCCAGGTTCGACGTCTCGTTGACTGGCTCCGACGGTGAGACCCGCCAACTCGCCAAGGACAAGCCGGTGACCACGATCACCGAACCCATCGCACTCGACCCGGGCTCGATACCCGCGGGCGGCGCGCAGCTGTGGATCACCTTGAACGTCACGACGCAGTCGTGGTCTGGCGGGGGCAAGACCGTCGAAGGCACCAAGCTGGAACCCATCCGGGTGATGACGCCACTGTCGGTCGCACCCCCGGAAGATTTCCCGACGATCCCCGCCAAGGTGTCCTTCGGCGAGACGGAGCAGGCCGACCCGGTTACCGTCACGGTTCCGCTCGAGGGCGAAGGCTGCGTCTGGCTCGGCGACAAGACGCAGTTCACCGGATACCCGAAGGGCCTCGATTCCGCGAAGCTGAGCTCTCCCGCGGCCGACGAGGGCTCGTGCAGCTCGTCGGGGCTCGAGCTCACACTCGACCCGAGCGGCACCGGACACGGCGCGCTCGTCGGCAAAACGGAGGTGTGGCTCAAGTCGCCCAGCGCCAAGGCAGGAACACCGGTGCAGCTCGAGTTTGATCTCCAGATGCAGCGCCCGGCGTCGCAGCCGGTGCTGTGGGGCACGCTCATCGGTGTGACGCTGCTGGGCATCGCGATCCCCGTCGGCATCTTGTACCTGAGCAAGTACCTCACGTCGAAGATCCCCGGCAACGCAGTGCTGGCACAGCAGTTCACCGGGCCCGTCGACGATTCCCGCGCCTTCACCGACAACGGCCTGGATGTCGATCTCAGCCGCATGTCGATTGCACAGCTCGCCAATGGACGCCGCAAGGTCGACGTCGCGGGAGTGCAGCTGCGGGCGAAGACGGGCCTGGCGCTCACGGAGCCCGGTTACGTCGTCGTCGAGCAGCCAGGCAAGGCTGCAGGCGGGCGCACCTCGCTCGCGTCGGCCGGCGACAAGGCCAAACTGCCATTGGCCGTGCAGGGCAACTGGACGGTGGCGCTGCACCCTGAGCGCCCCACCTCCGGCGACGTGACGGTCACCATCTTCACCGGCCCCGGCGCGCCGGGCCTGAACGAACTCACCGACGACATTCGCGGCCGCATCCGCGACGCCGTCGCCAAACTCCGCGAGGGTCTGCCCCCGGATGCTGAACCCCCGACGAGCGACCCGTGGGGCGGCGGCCCTTCCGCAGGTGGGCAGCCCGACCCGTGGTCGAACCCGCCCACGCAATCAACCACCCGCTGGAATCCGCAAGGAGGGCCGTCGCCCTCGAGCGGGCCACAGACGGGTTGGCAGTCGCCGCCGCCTTCCGGGCAGCCGGGCGGTCAGTCACAATGGCAACAACCGCCGAACTCCAACTGGGGCAATCAGCCTCCCAGTGGTGGGGCGGGATGGTAAACCACAACTAGGAAATGCAACTCAGTGAGGATTGAACGTGCGTAGATTCCTTCTTGTCGGATGTGGTGGTTCTGGTGGCACCACGCTTCGTCTCCTGATCGACCAGCTCCGCGCCGACCTCCGTGCCCGCGGCATCTCGTCGCTCCCGGACGCGTGGCAGTTCGTGCACATCGACGTTCCCGTCGACCCAGATAAGGGACCCGAACCGCTGGGCAACATCCAGGAGATGGGCGGCCATTACGTCTCGTTCTCGTCGCCGTCGAACTCGTTCCTGCAGACCTCGCACACCGTCGAGGCGCAGCTCACCAGCAAAGACCGCAACTACGTCGGCCTGTCCGGCTGGGCGCCGCGCAACCCGGCTGCGGCGAACACCATCCCCGTCACCTCCGGCGCCGGCCAGTACCGGGCCGTCGGGCGCATGCTCACGCTGCCGAGGCTGAACCCGCTGCGCGAAACGCTCGTGAGAGCGCAGGCGAAGTCCGTCGCGCCGGGCGCCTGGGGTGAAATCCCCGCCGAGGAACAGTCGTCGGAGGTCATCATCCCCATCATCGTCGGCTCCATGGCCGGCGGCTCTGGCGCGTCGATGTTCCTTGACGTGGCCCGCCTGCTCGGCACGCTGCCGGGCGTGAAGAGCCAAAACATTGGCTGTTTCCTCTACACCGCCGACGTGTTCGCGCAGCTCGACGAGGGCAAGCGCGCCAACGTTGAAGGCAACGCGATGGGCGCGCTGCCGGAGATCATCGCGGCCATCGCCCGCACCTCCGAAGGGTTCGACGCCGCGACGTACGGGTCACTGGGTATCCCGCTGCAGCAGAACACGCCGCCGTTTGCCCGCGTGTTCCCGATCGGCTCGAAGATCGGCGGCTCGGGCGCCTACTTCGGCGACGGCTCGCAGGAATCCGTGTACCGCGGCATCGCGCGGGCGCTGGCGGGCACCATGCTCTCCGAGCGCGCGTCGAGGCAGTACCTCGACTTCATGCTCGGCAACCCCAACCCGCTTACCAACCTGAACCAGAAGTTCGGCTGGCGCGTCGATCCGCTCGCGCTGCCGTTCGGCTCGCTCGGGTTCGCGTCGCTGTCGCTCGGCCGTGACCGCTACCTCGACTACGCCGCGCAGCGGCTGGCGCACTCCGCGTCGGATCACCTCGTGGGCGGTCACATCAACCCGACGAGCTCGCTGTCCGGCAACGATCAGCTCCGGCAGCTCATGGACAACCAGTGGGGCGCCAGCCTCAACGCTATGGGGCTGCCGCAGTACGGGCAGCCCGTCCCCGACTGGTTCCAGACTGAGGCGTTCCCGCGCCAGGTGTGGGAGGCCATCGCGCGCGAAGCCGCCGGGCCCGCCGTCGGGATGCTTGCGAACGCCGGGCAAGCGCCGGCGTCGCAGTGGCTCTCGACCGTCACGATGAACCTCAACCCGATGCGCGAGCAGTGCCGCAACCAGCTGCAGCGCAGCGCCTACGCGTGGGCGGAGGGCTGGGCCTACCAGCTCGAAGAGGCGGCGAAGCGCGAGTTCCTGCGCGTCGTCAGCCAGTTCGGCCTGCCGTACGGGCGCGAGCTGATGAGCCGCATCCACGACTACGCCGACCAGCTCATCGCGCAGCTCGCCCAGGCGGGTGTGGAAGCCGACGGCGCAGACCCCGTCGCTCTTGACCCCACCGTTGGGCAGCAGGCGCAGTCGCTGGGCAAGAAGCCCGTCGACATGAGCCACCCCATCGGCCAGATGGTGCAGCGCTCGCTCAGCAACTCGATGGAGCGCGCGCTTCGCCTGGAAGGTGCCCGCATCGCCGCCGGAATCTTGCGGGCGTTCTCCTCCGACGTGCTGGCGGGCCTCGAGAAGGCTGCCAACGACGCGCTCCGGCTGCTCGAAGTGGAGCGCGCGCATACCTCGTCGGGGGCCGGCCTCGCGCAGCTCAACTCCGAGGTGTACGCCGACTGGCCCGACGAGACCGACCGCGTGCCCATGCGCTTCAAGCATGCCGAGAACGAGGTGCTGCTCACCACAGCCGACGATTTCCCCCAGCAGTTCCACAGCGACGTTGTGGCCTCCGCAAACGGCAACACCGACTACGGGCAGTCGCTGGCGAAGATCCGCGCCGAAGCCACCGACGGCAAGTGGCAGACCACCGGCGCGAAGGAAGAGCACGAGGTGCTCAGGCAGGTGAGCCACTGGCGGCCGGGTGCCCTCCCGAGTAGGGCTTCCGACGGCCAGCCCACGCCGGAGGCGAAGCCGAACTACACGCTGCTGATGTCGCACTCCGACCTGCTGGCGCGCGCCACGTCGCGGCTCGGCGCGAAGGGCGACGTGTTCGCCGCCTTCGCTGGCCAGTCCATCTCCGACTACCTCGACGACCCGACGGTGACGGCCATCGACCGTGAGCAACGCCAGAAGTCGTTCGTCGCGAAGATGACGGAGACGATGGAAAAGGCCAAGCCAGTGGTGGGTATCGACGTCAACATGGCGCAGCGCCTGCACGGCACCGACATCAAGTTCGTGTACTCGTTCTCGGATATCCCGATCGGCGAGCAGCACCCCGTGAGCCAGGCCATGCTCCAGCGGCTGCGCGCGAACGCGTCGCTCGACCCGACGAGCGTCGAGAACTTTGAAGACTCCCTGGTGGGCACCGTCTCGGAGGCCGGCAAGGTCAGCGTGTTCGGCTCCTACCAGAAGGTGTCGCCGCTGTGCTTCACGTCGCTGCTCGACCCGATTCAGCAGCGCTGGGCGAAGGCCCCGCTCATCGCGCAGCGCAACCTGTGGCAGTGGAAGCGCACGCGCCCCCTGTCGGCGGCCATCGCCATGTCGCCGGACGAGCTCCAGCGCGTGATCGCGGGCTGGTACCTGGGCCGGCTCGTCGGGCTGGTGCGCCAAGACAAGACGGGCAAGGCCGCGGTCAGCACGCCCGATGGCTGGTGCAACTTCGGTGAGCTGCTCACGTCGGAAGACACCCAGGTGCGCACCGCTCACGACGTGTTGGCGGCCGTGCTGATGAGCCACGCCTGGGCGTTCGTCCGCTGCGGCGGCGACGGTGACCTCACCCCGCTCACCCCCTACGACGCGCTGCGCCGACTCGTTGACCAGGCCGACTCCAACGCCCACTCGAACGACGTCAGCGAGCTGGCCGGCACGACGCTGCTGCGCGCGGCGTTCTTCGATAAGCCCATGGAGCTCGACGGCGCCCCAATGCCGTGCGATGGCCCCAGCCCAGTCCTCACCAGGGCAGAGGCGGATGCGACGCAGACGGTGGGTCAGGCCCGTGCTGCGGAAGCCCGCGCGTGGGTGGAGGGGCTTCGTCGGATGTATGCCGAGCAGTGGGGCCAGGTGGACGCCAACGGCAACGTGGCGGAGCAGAACGTGATGGCCTACCAGTTGAACTTGCCGCTGGCGCAGGTGCGTCAGATGAGCCTCATGTCCGAGCTGGCGCCGCACGCGCTGCCTGCGCTGAACCTGCTGCAGCAGATGATCGATGCGGCCTCGGTTGACACCTCCACGGGCGGGGCAGGAAATGACGTCTGGATCTGATTACGTCGTCCTCGCGGCGCGGCGCCCGTTGGCGGTGTTGCTGAGCGCGGTGCTGCAAGACCTCACCGCGCAAGGCCTCGTCAACCCGTGCCGTGTCGTCGACCTGGATGCGCTGCGCGACGATCACGCCGCCGTGCCGGTGAAGGTGCTTCGCCCCGACGGTGTGGCCGGCGCCGCGCTGCAACAAGACCTCGCCAACGCCGACGTGGCCCGGCTGCGTGTGGCGGTGGTGGGAGACGTCGACGACGAGGAGTGCGTGGTGAGCCAAGAGCAGGCGGTGCGCGTGCTCGAGGCGCTGCAATCCACCATGCCGGGGGCGCCGATCACGCAGCTCAGCGTGTCCGCAGGCAGCCCCGATTCGCAGTGGCAGCGTCGCTCGCTGGTGCTGTTTGGGTGGCACAACCTGGTGATTTCCCCGGAGGAGTCGCGCGCGCCGGGACGGGCGTCGTCGCCGCTGCGTAGCTCGACGCGCGACCCGAAGTGGGCGATGCTGCTGTGCGGCACGCTCACGAGCTTGCTCGGGCTGTGGCCGGGCCAGGCCGCCGGGCCGTTCGACGATCGCCAGCCGCCCAGCGGGCAGCTGGTCGTGCCGATCAGGGGTTTCTCGCGTGCGCTCTCGTCCGGCTCGGTGCAGCATGCGCTGGGCGAGCGGCTCGTGTCGGTGTCGCAACGCTACCCGGCGCCGCACACCCCGTCGGGGCATGTGGTGACGGTCGACGACGAGGCGTCGCGCGCGGTAGGCATGGCGGAGCGGCTGCTCAGCCTGCATCCGGACACCATGCCCAGGGTGCGGCATGCCTCCCCGCCGCCTCGCCCGAGGGACATCGGGGTGGGCGCTGCGCTGAAGGAGTTCTTCCAGTTTGTTGGCCGAGCTCTCGCTGGCATGCCGGGTCAGATCATCCGTGCGGTGGATCAGACCGCGAGCCGGGCCGTGGCGAGCACGGTGCAAAACGCCGTGTTCGGAGGCTCTGACTCGGGCTATGCCGTGGTGGTTCGCGGCGTTCGCGCCGACGGGTCGTCGTCGAGCTGGGCGGAGTATGAGCAGTCGCTGGAGAGCGTGATCCGACGCTCCACCCGCACCTCAGGCGACCTCCCGCCGGTGCTGCAAAACCCCAAGCTGTGGCGCGATTTCGTGGGTGGTGGCTTCAGCCTGCTCGACGCGGGGCAGCACACCCAAGGGCTCGAACCGTTCACGTCCGGCTCGCAGCCGGCCATCGTGCCCACCACCGACCGCGTCGCCCACGACCCACGCGACACATTCACGCTTCCCGCCTCGCTCGCGGCTTTCCTGCCGAACTGGGAAATCGAACCCGGCGACGACATCGCCGTCGCACGGCTCTTCGAGCGGCTCGACCACCTCTCCCGCACGCAGCCGCACCTCAGCCAGGCGATCACCGCCCAGAAGAACCGCCTGCGGGAGTGGGCGGAGAATGCGCGCAACTCGTACGCCGGGCACGTCGGACGCCGACTCGCCGACGCGCACCGCGCCACCATCCAAGAAGTGGACGAGCTCACCGAGAAGGTGAACCACCTCAGCGCGCAGCCCGAGGTCGTCGATACCAGCGCAGAGCTGCAAGACGACCTGGCGATGCAGGTGCGGGTGCTCACGGGCGTGAGTGCCTCGATCATCGCGATTCTGGTGGCGCTGACGGCGCTGCAGGTGTTCGCGTGGCCGTGGCTCCTCGTCGGTATCGTCACGACATTCCTTGGCTGGATGAGCTCTGGCGCCGTACTGCTCACGCGCAGCAAAGCGAAAGAATACGCACTCCTCAACCGCCTCGAGCGGCGGCAAACCGCACTCGACGACGCCATCCGCCACCGGATGGAAGCGCTGGAAGATCTGCGCAAGATCAGCCGCAGCTACCGTCAGTACCTCGACTGGTCGCGCGTGCTGGGCGCCTTCCTCCATGCACCGCACGGGAACCCGTCGGAAGCCACGGAACGCGACGTGCACGTCGGCCAGGGGATGCCGCTCAACATCGCCATCGGTGTGGCCGTTCCCGACCGCGACGCCATCGACGACGTGGCGAGCTCGTGGCGTGGCGCACTGTTCGCCACCGGGTGGCTGTCGGAGCCGTGGATGGAGTTCCAGCGCGATCTCCCCGCGTCGCTCGGCAGCTTCCGGATGCAGCTGGCCAACGACCCGGCCCTGCTCGAAAGCGACCCGACGATCGACGGCGTGCCCATCCTCACGCGTTGGAGCCGTGCCATGGCCCAGCACGCGGCCACCCGCACGGTGAGCCCGTCGTTCCAATCGAAGATCGTGCGCGAGACGCTGCGCGACACGAACGCCCGCAACCGGCTGCTGTCGCGCGTGATCGTGCGCGAGTCGAACTCGGGGCAGGCCAGCGAGGTGCATCGCGACGAGTTCATGGCGGGCCTCGACCAAGACGGCCAGCAGCGAGACTCGTTCCAGCTGGGCCTGTTCGCCGCCGAGACGAGCGTGCTCGACATCCGCAGCATCACGGACACGATCCGCCAAGACCAATCCAGCGGGCTCGACAAGGCGCTCGTCGTCATCCAAACTGGCCGGGCGATTCCGATTTCCCAGCTGGCGGGCACCCCCGTCGACACCGACGGCGGCACTACCATCGAGCACAGCGGCGACTTCGTCTGAGGGAGGCATCGTGAACGACATCGTGACTGCCGGGTTGATCGTCTGGGTGGCCATGGCCATCCCCGCGATCGTGCACGGCCTAGTGCTCGCCAAGCGCTCGGGTAAGTCGCTGGTGCTCGCCGTGATCGCCTGCCTGTTGCTGCCGTGGCTAGGGCTATTGTTCTTTATCGACGGTCGGCCCGTCGGCACGCGCAAAGTGATGGGCCTCGGCCACTACTGCATCAGCATGTACGTGGTGGCTGCGTTCATGGCGATCATCTCGATCTTCCCGAACTGGGTTGTTGGCGACCCGAACTACCTGGGCGGCGTGGACGGCTACGCACCACGTGATTCGATAGTGCTCGCCATCATCATCGCGGCGCTAGCGTTGGCGCTCATCGCCGGCGCGGTGGGTATCCGTCGAGGCGGCGACCTCAGCGTCGCCATCGTGATGGGCATCATCATCTCGCTCGCGGCGGGCATGCTCGCCGCGCTCGTGCACCTGTGGGGGCAGGCGGGCCTGTTCAACAGCGACCTGCGCGACGCCCAGGACAGGGTAGCAGCGCACCTCAACGTCGGCCCCGGCGGATGGATTGCTCTCATCGCGCTGATCGTCGCCTACGTGTGCACCGTGCTGCTGCCGCTCGGGCTGCGCGTCGAGGCAGCGCCGGAGCCGCCGTCGAGTATCACCCAGCCGCCGCAGGGGTACTCCATGCCTGATCCGGGTGCACCCGGTGGCGCCGCGCAGCAGGGTTGGGCGCCTCCGCAGCAGCAGTGGCCGACTAACACGGGGGCCGGCTGGTGACCTCTGCACGCAGGGCCAAGCTGGGCGCCTACAACCAAGAATCACGGGCCGGCATCTCGCCGCTCGACCTCGACGTGCTCGCCCACTTCGACATCACGTCGCACAACGTGGCGCAGGTGCTGATCTGGGAGACCCCAGACGCGGTGCTAGGCCACTTCGACGAGCTCGTGGGGGCCGTCGCCGATGCGCCTGGTGCTCCGGGCAGCGACCGACAGCGATTCGAGCGCCTGTGCGCGTGGCGTGACCAGCACGAGTCACCGTCGGTTGCACGTATCGACGACGCCGATCTGGTGCGGGTGGCGTCCGCCTCGATCCGGTCGAAGCGCGATCTGGAGTACACGACGGCGCTCCTCGACGGCGGTGCCGCCATCTGGCAGTTCCGCGACGAGGTGCTGGAGCTGCTGGGTGCCGAGGAGGTGAAGCCCCGTCGCGGTGTCGACGAGAGCTCAGTCGACGAGGCTCCCACGCCGGAGCCTGATTCCGTGCCGGAGCCCGTCGCTGCGCCAGCGCCTGCACCCGAGCCGCAGCCTGAGCCTGAACCCGAACCCGAGCCGGAGCCAGCGCAGCCCGACCCGACGCGCCCATTCGAGTGGGTGCCCAACGTGCGGTTCGCGGGTTTCGACTGGAGCAAGGGCAACCAGACCCCCGTCGGGCATATGGCGGCCCTGGACGTGGACGGGCAAGTACAGCTGGAGTGGACGCCTAGCCCGAACCCGGCCCCGGTGACGCTGTACCGCGTCGTCCAGTCGGGGGATTCGTGGCCGGTGGGTTCCCCAGATCTGGGTTCGCCCGTCGGCGTGACGTCGGCGACCGCCGGCAGCGTGCAGCTGCACGCGCGCGGCCAGGTGACCTACCTCGCGGTGTGGGCCTACCAGGGAGGCACGCAGTTCGAGGCCACCCAGTCGCAGCCCACCCTCATCGGCAAGAGCGAAGTGGTGTGGCCACCGTCGGGCCTCGAGCTGAGCGTTACGCCCGACAAGATGGTGGCCGCATCCTGGAACGCCCCGGCAGGCAGCAAGATCGAGGTGCAGCGCTTCTCCGAGGGCGTCCCCGTCGCCTACGACCCGTCGCGGCTGCTACCAGCCGAGGCCGTGCAGAGCGGCGGGTTCCTCGACCGCGAAGCGCCCCAGGGCGAACCTCTGGTCTACGCGGTGTTCTGCGTCGCTCAACTCGCGGAAGGTGGCTCCGGCATCTCGTCGCCGGTGGTGGCTAGCGTCGAGATCACGCCGACGCCCGAGCAGATCCGGCTCGACGTGCGCGAATCGCAGACCTCACCCGGTGCGTACGACCTCACCTGGAAGCCCCCAGCGAACGGGCGCGTCGTGCTGTACGCGACGAAGGAGCGCCCCGAGCAGGGCCTGGAGAACGAGGCACGCACCGCGGAGG
The DNA here is from genome assembly GCF_947286155.1 of uncultured Tessaracoccus sp. GTDB lineage: Bacteria > Actinomycetota > Actinomycetes > Propionibacteriales > Propionibacteriaceae > Arachnia. Next base: position 79,970 of record NZ_CAMYPD010000005.1, on the reverse strand, counting down.
TGCTGGAACAGGCCGGCCTCAGCATCGAGCGGCGCATCGCGTACCCCATCGACGACCTCGGCGGACTGCACCAGATCAAGCAGTTCGTCGTGGACACCACCTGGGTGCGCACGCACTTCGTCGCGGTGCACTGGATCAACGACGACATCGTCTGGGCCGGCGCCCCCGTCACCATGGTCACCCCGCGGCCACCCGAGTGGGCGCAGGTGATTGAACGCGTCGACGCCCAAATCCTCACCTTCCCCTGGCCCGACGGCGTCTCGATCGTGCAGGCCTTCCAATCGCCCCGCGGCATGGACATCGACCCGACGACGAACGAACCCATCGCGCAGCTCACCAAGCAGGACTACGACCAAGTGGGTGGCATGCGCATCACCCGCGTGCTGCCCAGCAACGGCTGCTCGCTGCACATCGTCGGCGTGCTCTATCTCGAAGGACGCCCGGTCTATTCGCGCCCCATCACCATCGATTACCCCGGCATCACGCGACTGCGCTACGAGTTCGAACCCATCTTGGCTAACCAGCAGCCCGCGCCTCCTGGAGTGCAGCCGTCGGCCTACCGGCTCTACTGCACCGCCGACGACGAACTGCACGACGCGCCAATCGTGCTCGTCGGCAACTCCCAGCATCTGCCGCTGGAGCCCGGCGATGGCGTCATGCTCAAGGAAGCGCACGTCTCGCTCGCGCCCGAGCAGCGGGTGTTCGTCGGCGATATGCCGCTGGGCAGCAGAGGCATGTACGTGCGGCTATTCATCAACCGTCCAGCCGATGAGACAGGCACGGTGGCCGTGCTTGATCCGTCGGTGCATAGCTTGAGGATGTGGGTGTGATGGAGCAACTCCTCTACGGCTCCGGCGACGACATCGCCGGGCGCACGCAAGGCGGCTGGGGCGTACTGCGCGTGACGCCAGGGATGAGCGCAGAGCGCGTCGCCGAGCTGCAGAAGCTCGCCAGCGTGCAGATGCCCACGACGATGCCGCAGTTTCCGACGGCGGATCAGCTGGCGACGAGGCCTCGTCGGTTCAGGGCTGAGCCTTCCGGAGACGGGTTCGCGGTGTGTATGAGCGCCGAGGCCGGCGTTGACCACACCAAACGCCCCGGCAACGTCGTCTCGCACTGCGCGTGGGTGGAGCGCTCGGCGTCGCTCAGGGTCACCGACTGGTTCGACGCCGACGGGTGGGTGCTGCCGTGGGGGCCGAGACAGGTGCGCGACGCTACGCTGCCCGATCAGTTGACGCCGCCTTCCGGGTGGTCGACCGTCGCGGGCTTCCTGCGCAGCAACCCCGAGCAGTTGCAACTTGCTCGCTGGGTGGTCTCGGCGGGGGTTGCGAAACTGCTCACCAGGCAGCCGCTCATCGTGAAAACCAGCGACGTGCGGGCCGGCGTGCACTGGGTCTCGGCGATGCTGTGGATGCTCGACAGCGCCTGGGGGCGCGAGTGGAGCATCTACATCGGTGAAGATCGCGACTCGCTGACGAGGCTCGCTCCGAAGGGCCTGTTCATCGCGGTCGTCGCCCCAGACACCGCAGTGCCGGAGCGCATGCTCGACGGCGTCGTCGACGCCACCGGCCAGCCCGCGGAGCACGAAGCGTGGGGGCAGATCGTTGGAGATCTCCTGATGGCTCCCGACGACGTTGCGGCGGGCGTGTTCGAGCAGCGCGACGCGCTGGTCGACCGGTTGTGGAAGGAAGCGCAGGGTGACTCCTTCACGTCGCTGCAAGCGTTGAAGGTGGCGTGGCTCAGCCGGCCCGGGGCGTTGCTGCTCGGGCAGGACGACGTCATTCGCGAGCTGGTGGGCAGCGTCGGTGAGCGGGTGCGGGCGTGGCCGGAGCTGCGCAACCTCGCGGCGAACGTCGGGGAAGAGCTCGCCGACGACGCCCCGACGCAGAGCGATATTTACGGCAGCGTCGAGGGCCCGTCGGTGGGTTCTCCCTACGACGAAGCGGGCGGGGCGAAGCAGCCGGAGGAGCCGAATGCTGCGGAGCGCGTGATGGCGCCGGCACCCGAGCCGCAGGGGGCCGATGCGCCCGAGCCCCAGTTGATCGATGAAGCGCTGCGGGCGGTGAGCCACTTCGGTTCGCTCGACTGCGTCGAGGGCGAGTGGGTCACTCGAGCGGGGCAGGCGTCGCCCGAGGATCGTCGACGCGTGTGGGCCGTCGCGGCCGTCGCGTCGTGGGTGGCTCCTCGGCCGGAGCACATCGTCGAGGCTGTGCGCACGCAGCCAGACCTCGCGCCGGAGCTCGTGCGACGTGTCGCCCGGCGCAGTCAGGAACGGTATGGCCCCGACGAGGCCCTCGAGCAGTGGTTGGGAGAAACACCATGGCAATGATCCAGCTCACCGGTGGCCCGGTTGCGTGCCCCGACGGTGCGCTCGAGCTGCAGCTCACGACGCAGCGCGGGGTGGAGCTCGCCCTCGTCGACGCCCTCGGGAACGCCGTCGAACCCGCCTTTCGCGCCACGCCGTCGCAGGTGGTGGTGCTCCCCGGCCAATCCTTGATCGTGATCGCCCGCCCCACCGAGGGCCGTGCGTTCATCGAGGGCACCCGCATCGGTGTGACGGTGAAGGCCGCCTCCGGGTCGGGCGACGAGGTGGTGCGCCCGCCCGTCGATGCCGGAGGCCGCACGGCGATCTCGCTGGTGGAGATCGCTGACGGGCGCATCGCCGACCTCGTCGGGCAGACCGCCGCGACGGAGCTGGCATGGATGCAGCGCGGCAACCAGGCGTTCCATGCGCACCATTCGCAACGCGCCGGACGCGCGACGAAGTGGGCCTGCGTGTTGGACGGGTCGGCCATGACGCAGCACACCGCCGACGAGGATGCGTACCGCCAGTTCGTGGAACTCGTGCTCGGTACCGCCGCCACGGCCTATGGCGGCGCGCCTTCGGCGTGGTGGGTGGCCACGCAACCGCCCCGCGACGTCACCGCAACTCTTGAACATGACGAGATCGCGTGGGAAGAGGCGCTGAACCACGCACCCGCGCCCTGGCCGAACCTGGGCGAAGCGGTGGAAGCGGCGTGCGCGGGGCTGCCCGACGATGCTCCGCTGCTCATCATCTGCGACGGGGTGTTCGTCGACTATCGTGAGGTGCGCGACGCCGTCGCGGAGCGGGAGTGCATCGTCGTGGCGTTGGGCAGATCGAAGTTCGGCGCGCGGGCGGAAGACCGCCCCACCCAGTTTTGGGAAGAGGAGCTGGAAGCGTTCGAGGGGTTCCACCGCGTAGTTTCACTGGCTTCGCTGACGGGGCTGGGCGATGCCGGTCCGGCGCTTGCTGACGCGATGTTTCCGAGGAGCCAGGCATGAACCTCCAGCAGTGCCCCCGCTGCTTCCAGCCGATGCACGGACCCGGCAGGTGCACGTGCGGATTCGACGTGCCCGCCGCCTGGTTCGACGCCGTCCAGCTGTCGATGGCAATCACGGGTGCCCGCACCGTCGGGAAATCGGTGCTGATCGGTGTGATGATGGATCAGTTCGAGTATTTCCTTGCTGACAAGGGCTCATTCCTCACCCCGCTCGGTGACACGCACGCGCGCTTCCACGAAAAGTACCGCGTGCCGTTGCTGCAGCAGCGCAACCTGTTGGGCGCCACGCCGCCCGCCGAGCAGGAGCCGCTGTCGCCCATGCTGTGGAAGTTCACCGACGGCGGCATCGAGTTCTGCCTGTCCGTGATGGACGCCGCAGGCGAAGACTTCGAGCGACTGAGCCCGTCGGATGAGCGCTTCCGCTACCTCGGATTCTCCGACTTCATCGTTACCCTCATCGACCCGCTGAAGGTGCCCGGCGTCTCCGCGGTGCTCGACGGCGTGGTCACCGTGCCGAGCCACTCCGGCAACGACATCACGGTGCTGCGCCAGGTGCTGCAGGCGCGCGCCGCCCAGCGCGTGCAGGGCGGGCCGGAGCAGGTGCTCGCCGTGGTGCTGTCGAAATTCGACGTGCTGCAGCGGCTGCGCACGCTGCGTGCGGCGCCGTGGCAGTCCATCTTCAACCGTCCCGGATCCGCGATGCAGCGCGACCCGTCGATGGTGTCCGGCCACGACGCGGAACGCGACGGCGCCCTGCTGCACGAGGAGCTGCTCGGGCTGCTCGACAAGCTCGGCGCCGGCATGGTGATCTCGGCGGCGGCACAGGCCGACCTGCCGTACCGGCTCTTTGCCGTGTCCGCGTTGGGTTCAGAGCCCGACGCGCAATCCGTCGGCAGCGGCGGCATCATCCCGTTCCGAGTGCTCGACGTGCTGCAGGCGGCCATAGCGAAGAAGAGGAGGTCGCTCTATGGAGGCCAATAAGCCGAGCAACCGCCCGAAAGTGTTGCGGGGTGGGCAGCCTGCCGAGCCCTGCGTCGGGTTTGATGGGCAGCCCCTGGGGCGCATCATGTTCGGTGCCACCTGGGACGACATCGACTTCGACATCGACATGTGCGCCGTGCTCGTCGACGACTACGGGCAGATCCCGTCGCAGCAGTGTTTCGTGTATCGCCGCAACCGTTGGGCGCCGGAGCGTTCAGCGTTCGTCACGTGGAAGATGCCCGGTGAAGAGGCCGGCATCGACAGGGCGCAAGTGCTCGTCGACTTGGACCGGCTTGACGAGAGCATCGTGGCGGTGAAGATCGCGCTCACCGCGGTGATGCGCGGCCAGCCGCTGGGGGACGCCGGCACGGTCAGAACCCGGGTGATGGACCTCGCCACAGCACACACGCCGTTCGTGTTCTCGCCGCCGGCGGCAGCGTACGCGCACGAGCGGTGCATGGAACTGTGGAAGATTGAGCGCGCCCACGGGGGATGGGCCGTCGAAGCGCTCGGCACGTCGTACCTGGGCGGGCCGAGCGCGTTCGCGCGCGACCACGGTTACCGCCCAGGCTGAGCCCTACGCTGCCGCGCTGGAGGGCGCGGCAGTGCGGGGTGGCGTCGGTTAGCGCCCGGTTCCGGCGTAGACCGTCGCGACATCCTCGGCGTCGAGCCCGAACGCGGTGTGGGCGGCCTGCACGGCCTTGTTCACCTCGTCGGCGCTCACGATCACCGAGATGCGGATCTCCGACGTGGAGATCATCTGGAGGTTGACCTCGGCGGCCGCGAGGGCCTTGAAGAAGGTGGCGGTCACGCCGGGGTGAGAGCGCATGCCGACGCCCACGACGGACACCTTGCCGACTTGGTCGTCGTAGCGGATGCGGTCGAAGCCCACCTCTTCCTTGATGCGCTCCAATGCGTCGACGCCCTTGCGGCCCTCGGTGGAGGGCAGCGTGAAGGTGATGTCGGTGCGCTCGACGCTCAAGTCGGAGATGTTCTGCACCACCATGTCGATGTTGATGTCGGCATCCGCGACGGCCTGGAAGATAGCGGCCGCATTGCCCGGTCGGTCAGGGACGCCGACGACGGTGATCTTGGCGTCGTCGCGGTCGTGCGCGATGCCGGTGATGATGGCTTCTTCCATGTCGGTTCCTTCCAGTTCTTCCTGGGGGACCACCCAGGTGCCGGGCTTGTCGGTGAACGATGAACGCACATGCACGCGCACATTCTCGCGGCGGGCGTACTCGACGCAGCGCAGGTGGAGGATCTTGGCGCCGGACGCGGCCATCTCCATCATGTCCTCATAGCCGATCTTGCTGATGTGCCTCGCCGACGGGACAATGCGCGGGTCGGCGGTGTAGATGCCGTCGACGTCGGAGTAGATCTCGCAGAGGTCGGCATCCAGCGACGCGGCGAGTGCGACGGCGGTGGTGTCGGACGCGCCGCGCCCGAGCGTCGTGACGTCCTTCGTGGTCTGCGACACGCCCTGGAAGCCGGCGACGATGGCCACCTTCCCCTCGTCGAGGGCCTTCTCGATACGGCCGGGGGTGACGTCGATGATGCGTGCGTTGCCGTGCACCGGGGTGGTGAGCACGCCGGCCTGCGAGCCGGTGTAGCTGGTGGCCTCGACGCCGATGTCCCACAGCGCCATCGCCAGTAGCGCGGCGGACTGCCGCTCGCCGGTGGTGATGAGCATGTCGAGCTCGCGCGAGCGTGGGTTGGGGGAGACCTGGAGTGCGAGGTCCATGAGGTCGTCGGTGGTGTCGCCCATCGCGGAAATCACCACGACCACTTCGTTGCCTTCCCCGCGGGTGCGGGCGATGCGGCGAGCGACGCGCTTGATGGATTCGGCGTCGGCCACCGAACTGCCGCCGAACTTCTGGACGATGCGTCCCATCCGGGCTCCTTCCTCTTGGCCAGCCCAAGCCTAGTGGGCCTCGCACGGAAGTTGCGGGGGCGTTTCATCGTCGGAGATCCCCCGGATGACCGAAATCCTCCACGCGTGCAAGAAATTGCGGAACAGCAGGGGTCATCTGCTTCTTGTGGAGGATAACGGTCAAGTTTGTTGACGCCCCCGCAGCGGCATGCCACTATCAACGCATGCGCAAGTGAGCATTTCGCCCCGCCCACGAGCCCCGCTCGGGCGAGGCCAGCGACCCCACAACCCTCTCACTCAAGGAACCATCATGCTCACTATTCGTTTGGTCAACCCCATCCCCGCCACGCATCTCGACCCCGACTACCAGGCCAGGACACGCCTGTTTGACACGTACAACCATGAGATTATTGGCGGGCCACAGTGGGACGGCGATCCCGAATCGGAACTCGCCGCGGCACGCCTCGACACCGAACACCAACGCCACCGCTGGCTTGCCGAGATCGACGGCCACGCCGTCGGATTCGCGAATCTCACCGTCAACACCGTCGATGCACCCGACGCGGGCGACGTGCTCGTCTTCGTCTCACCCGAGCACCGCGGCCGAGGGATTGGCGCGGCACTGCTCGACGTCGTGGGCGAGCAGGCTGCATCCCTCGGCCTGGATCGTCTCGAAAGCTGGATCGCAACCCCCGTCCTACAAGGGAAAACGGTAAGCCCGCGTCACGGTGTTGGGGAGCTGCCCGCCGACCATCCGGGGGTGCGGTTGGCGCTTCGGGGTGGCTTCAGGCTGGGCCAGGTGGAGCGCATCAGCCGGTACGACGCGGCGAGCCCGCTAGTCGATCCGAGGGACGCGCTGCGTGAGGCCGAGGCGGCGGCTGGCGACGAGTACGAGGTCATCTCCTGGACGGGGGAGACCCCCGACGAGCTACAAGAGGGCATGGCGGTGCTGCTCCAGCGGATGAGCGTGGACCCGCCGTCCGGTGACATGACCACGACGGAGACGACGTGGACAGCCGAGCGAGTGCGGGAACGCGACCGGCAGGTGCTCGTCGAGTTCAACTATTACTGCACCGTGGCTCGCCATCGCCCGACGGGGGAGATCGTTGGGGTAAGCGAGCTCGCCCAGCCGCGGCACAACCCGGTGGCGTTGTGGGAGCAGTGGAACACCATCGTGCTGCCCGCGCATCGCGGCCGACGTCTCGGGCTGCTGGTCAAGGCCGCCAACCTGGTGCAGCTGCCCACCGAGGAGCTAGCAACGTGCAGCATTCTCACGTGGAATGCTGAGGAGAATCGCCACATGTTGCGGGTGAACGAGCAGCTTGGGTTCCGTGAAATCTTGCGACGAGGCGGGTTCGAGAAGCGGCTTTCGGTGAAGAGCTAGGCAGAAAGTTGACCGTTATCCTCCTCGAGTTGCCAATGACCCCCGCGATTCCGCGATTTTCCGCAGGCGTGGAGGATAACGGTCACGTTTCGAGGACTTGACCAGCGGGTTGGCGCTCTGCCACCATTGCCGCATGCGCAAGTGAGCATTTCGCCCCGCCCTCGAGCCCTGCTCGGGCGAGGCCAGCGACCCCACAACTTCTCACCCAAGGAATTTTCATGCTCACTATTCGTTCCATCAACCCCATTCCCGCCACGCATCTCGACCCCGATCATCAGGCTCGCATGCAGTTGTTCTCCAGGTACAACCATGAGCTGATCGGTGGGCCACAGTGGGATGTCGACGTCGAAGCCAACCTCGCATCTGCGCGCGCCAATACCGAGATCCAACGGTACTGTTGGCTCGCTGAACTCGACGGCGTCGCCATTGGCTACGGCAATTTCGCCATCAACACCGTCGACGAGCCCGATGCCGGGGACGTCACCGTCTATGTAGCGCCGGAACATCGTAGGCAGGGTGCAGGGAAAGGGCTGCTCGCTGCCGTCAACGCCCAAGCCCACTCCTTGGGGCTCTCCCGTCTCACTTGTTGGCTCACGGCGGCCCCGCCCGCTGGTGGTGCGACGCTCAGCCCCGCCCACGGCGTGGGCGCAGTCGATGCGGACCATCCAGGGATTCGAATGGCGCTCAGCGACGGTTTCGAGCTAGGGCAAGTGGAGCGCGTCAGCCGCTACGACTTCGCAGCGCCGCTGTTCGACCCACGCGATGCGCTCGCGCAGGCTCAGTCTGCGGCTGGAGACGAGTACGAGGTGTTCACGTGGAGCGGCTTGGCCGACGATGCCCTGCTGCCTGATCTGGCCCAGTTGACTGAACGCATGAGCCGCGACGTGCCGAGCGGTGGGCTCACCGTGACGCCTACGACGTGGACGGCCAAGCGAATACGGGAACGGGACGAGCGAAACCTGATCAGCAACAGGTTCTACCGGGCTGCTGTGCGACACCTACCGACGGGGCGGCTCGTCGCACTGAACGAACTGCTGCGTGACCGCAGCAACGCCGATGCCTTCGTCGATCAGTGGGACACCGTGGTGCTGTCCGAGCATCGGGGGCACCGTCTGGGCATGGCCGTCAAGGCGGCGAACATCCTCCAGGTGCGTGAGGCAGAGCCGACGGCGACCGCGATCATCACGTGGAACGCCGAGGAGAACCGCCACATGCTGCGAGTGAACGAGGAGCTCGGGTTCCGCGAGATCCTGCGTGAGGCGGCTCTCGAGAAGCAGCTTTCGGCAGAGGGCTAGCCGAACAAGTTGACCGTTATCCTCCACGAGTTGCCGATCAGCCCCCGCATTTCCGCGATTTCCGGCAGACGTGGAGGATAACGGTCATCCTGGCCCGCCGTGCGCGCGCCCCGACTAGGCTGGGTGCATGGAGACGATTCGCTGGGGAATCATTGGTACCGGCCGCATCACGCGGGCCGTGGCGAAGGACTTCCGCGAGGTGGCGGGAGCCGAGCTCACGGCGGTGGCCTCGCGCACGCAGCAGCGCGCCGACGAGTGGGCCCGGGAGTTCGGCCTACGGAAGGCGTACGGTTCGTACCGCAGCTTGCTCGACGACGAAGACATCGATGTGGTCTACATCGCCACGCCGCACCCGCAGCACTTGGACATTGCGCTCGCCGCGATCGAGCGTGGGAAGGCAGTGTTGGTTGAGAAGGCTATGACCGCGACGTATGCAGGTGCTCAGGAACTCGTGCAGGCCGCGCGCAGCCGGGGTGTGTTCCTCATGGAAGGTCTGTGGACGCGCTTCCAGCCGGCTATGCAGGCGGCGAAGGAGGTCGTCGCCTGGGGGCGGATCGGCGACGTCGTCGGCGTGCAAGGCGACTTCAGCATCTGCCACGAGTTCGACCCCGCCGATCGCCTCTTCGCGAAGGAGCTGGGCGGAGGCTCCATCCTCGACCTTGCGGTCTACCCCGTCTCGCTCGCGCAGTTTTTCCTCGGCAACGTCAAAGACGTACGCTGCCTCACTCGCCTCTGCCCGAATGGGGTCGACGCCGCGGCCAGCATTTCGCTGCGCCACGAAGGCGACGCGCTCAGCTCGCTCACCAGCGCCATCGACGCCCACGGCCCCGGCCGGTTCATCATCTCGGGCACCAAGGGATGGATCGAGGTGGAGCCGCCCTTCTTCCACCCGACGACCATCTCGGTGCACCGTTCCGGCACCCTGCCGCGCGTGATCGAAACCAAGGTGGTCGGGCGCGGCTACGCCCACCAGTTCGCGGAGGCCACGCGTCTCGTGCAGCAGGGCGCGACGGAGAGCCCGACGATGCCGCTGGCCGACTCCCTCGAAGTCATGCGCATCCTCGACGAATGCGTCACCCAGGCGGGCATCACCTACGAAGAAGCGACGGTTGACCTCGGCTGACGTCACGCGTCGAGCAGAATCGCTAGGGTTTCGCGGATCTCAGCCAGGTACACAGGCCCGACGTTGCCCGTTCGCCGCATAATTCGAAGCGTCGCCACTGAGCGCACGTGTTGGCACTGCGCGGCGGAAGGTGCAGCGAGTCCATTGCCTTGATCGGAATCGATGATGACTTCCACCGCGCTGCGTCGGAGTGTGCGTGTGAGCGGAACGACCTGCACGACGTTCGGCCCACCACGCAGCACACGCCCCGCGGTGATCACCACTGCCGGGCGAATGAGCCCGGCTTCGCTCCCGATAGGAGTTCCGAGGTCGATCTCGACGATGTCACCCGGCGTCAGCATCCAACCATGCCGTCTCGTGTGGGGCCAGCTCTTCAGCAAGTTCGTCCGCCATGGCGTCTTGGCGAAGGGCTCGGAGCGCTTCGCTGACGAGCTGATCGACGGTCTCATTGCGCTCAGCAGCCAGCTTGGTGACGCGCGCATGCGTCGCCCGGCTCACGCGGATCGTGGTGGATTCAGTCATGGCACCGCCTCACGGTTGTAGATCAATCAGTCTACACCGACACCCGACGCGCCACAGGGCAAAGATAGATCAAGTTCGTGGTGGGTAGACCAACCACGAACTTGATCTATCTTGCAGCGCTGGGCGCTAGGCCTTGGTAACCACCACGCGGATGCCGAGATCGTCGTCGCTGTGGGTTACCTCGTCGAGGGCTTCGACGCGCTGGATGCTCGTCGCGAGCACCTCACCGGCGATGAGGTCGAGGTTCTCGTCGACGGCCTCAGCGAAGTCGGGCTCCACCGCGAGCAGGAGCGAGATGCGGTCGGACACCTCCAAGCCAGCGCGCTTTCGGGCTTCCTGCACGACGCGGGTCACCTCGCGCACCTGCCCGGCCTTGATGAGCTCGGGCGTGAGCTCGAGGTCGAGCGCTACCGTCTCGCCCTGCTCGTTCACCACAGACCAGCCCTCGCGCGGACGCTCGGTGAGGAGCACGTCGTCGGGGGTGATCTCCACCTCCTCGCCGTCCACCACGACGGTGGCGCTGCCCTCTGCCTTCAGACGCTCGGCCAGCGCCGCGGCGCGAGCCTCCGCGATAGCCGCCGCCACCTTCGGCGTGCGCTGTGCAAAGCGCTTGCCCAGGTTGCGGAAGTTGCCCTTCGCGAATACGTCGACGATGTCGCCGGCCTCCGCGAACGTCTCCACCGCCGCCACGTTGAGCTCCTGCTTGATCTCTTCCACCAGCTCGGGGGAGAGCTTCGCCAATACCGTCGACGGCACCAGCATCCGCTTCAGCGCCTGGCGGATCTTCACCTTCGACTCGGCACGCGCGGCACGCCCGAGCTCCACGGCGCGACGGGTGAACGCCATCGCTTCCTCGAGCCCCTCGTCGAGTAGCGCCTCGTCCACCTCGGGCCACTCAGCCAGGTGCACCGACGAAGGCCCGGCCGGATCCGTCGCCACGAAGAGGTCTTGCCACACGCGCTCGGTGACGAACGGCGTGATCGGCGCCATGAGGCGGGTCACGATGGAGAGCACCTCGTGCAGGGTCCACATCGCGTCCGGGTCGCCCGCCCAGAACCGGCGACGCGAGCGTCGGACGTACCAGTTCGACAGCAGGTCGACGAAGTTCGCGATCAGCGTGCCGGTGCGCTGGGTGTCGAAGTCGTCGAGCGCGTCGGTCACGTCGCGGATGAGCGCGTGCGCGGCGGACAGCAGCCAGCGGTCCAACACGTGCCGCTCCGCGACGGCAGGCGCGTCGCCCGTCGGCTCCCAGCTGTTGGTGCGGGCATACAGCGAGAGGAAGCTCACCGTGTTCCAGTAGGTGATGAGCACCTTGCGCACGGTCTCGCCAATCGTGGCGTCGCCCACCCGACGCGCCATCCACGGCGAGCCGGAGCAGGCCATGAACCAGCGCACCGCGTCGGCGCCGTGCTTGTCCATCAGCGGGATCGGCTCGAGGATGTTGCCCAGGTGCTTGCTCATCTTGCGGCCGTCGTCGGCGAGGATGTGGCCCAGGCATACGACGTTGCGGTAGCTCGACTCGTCGAACACCAGCGTGCCGACTGCCATGAGCGAGTAGAACCAGCCGCGGGTCTGGTCGATCGCCTCGCAGATGAAGTCGGCCGGGTAGTTCGCCTCGAGTTTCTCCTTCGACCCGGGCGCGTGCGGGTAGCCCCACTGCGCGAACGGCATCGAGCCGGAGTCGAACCACGCGTCGATCACCTCGGGCACGCGACGGTACGTCTTGCCGTCGCGGGTGATCTCGACGTCGTCGATGAAGGGTCGGTGTGGGTCGAGTTCGGAGAGGTCGCGCCCTGCCAGCTCGCCGAGCTCGGCGAGCGAGCCGATGCAGATCAGGTCGTCCTTGTCGTCGACGTTGCGCCAGATCGGCAGCGGGGTGCCCCAGTAGCGGCTGCGCGAGAGCGCCCAGTCGATGTTGTTGTTGAGCCAGTCGCCGAACCGCCCGTGTTTGACGTTGTCCGGGTACCAGTTCGTCTTCTCGTTTTCTTCGAGCAGGCGTTCCTTGAGTTTGGTGGTGCGCACGTACCACGACGGCATCGCGTAGTAGATGAGCGGCGTGTGGCAGCGCCAGCAGTGCGGGTAGCTGTGCTCGTAGCTCTGCACGCGGAACATGAGCCCGCGCGCCTTGAGGTCGTCGATGAGCGCGGCGTCGGCGTCCTTGAAGAACGTGCCCCCGACGAGCTTCACGCCCTCCTCGAAGTGACCGTGGTTGTCGATGGGGTTCACGAACGGCAGCCCGTAGGCGCGGCAGACCGCCATGTCGTCGGCGCCGAACGCGGGCGCCTGGTGCACCAGGCCGGTGCCGTCTTCGGTGGTCACGTAGTCGGCAAGCACCACGAAGTGCGCCTTGTCAGGGAACTCGACGAGGTCGAACGGCCGCGTGTACCCCCACCGCTCCATATCCTTACCGACGAACGCCTCGCCCGTGCGCTCCCAGCCCTCGCCGAGCGCTGCGTCGACCAGCGGATCCGCGACGACGACGGGCCGCTCGCCCTCCTTCGTCGCCACGACGTAGGAGACCTCCGGATGCACCGCGACGGCGGTGTTCGACACGAGCGTCCAGGGGGTCGTCGTCCACACGAGGAAGTCGGCCTTGCCGGCGAGCGGGCCGGACGCGACGGGGAAGCGCACGTAGATCGACTGGTCGGTGACGTCCTCGTAGCCCTGCGCCAGCTCGTGGTCCGACAGCGCGGTGCCGCAGCGCGGGCAGTACGGGGCGACGCGGTAGTCCTCCTCCAGCAGCCCCTTGTCGAAGATCTGCTTGAGCGCCCACCAGACGGAGTCGACGTAGGGGGTCGACATGGTGACGTAGGCGTCGTCGAGGTTTACCCAGTAGCCCATGCGGGTGGTGAGTTCGGTGAACGCGTCGACGTGGCGCAGCACGGATTCGCGGCACTTCGCGTTGAACGGCTCGATGCCGTATTTCTCGATGTCTTCCTTGCCGGTGAAGCCCAGCTCCTTCTCGACGGCGAGCTCGACGGGCAGCCCGTGGCAGTCCCAGCCGGCCTTGCGGTCGACGCGGAAGCCGCGCATGGTCTTGTAGCGGGGGAAGAGGTCTTTGAACACGCGCGCTTCGATATGGTGCGTGCCCGGCTTGCCGTTCGCCGTCGGGGGGCCTTCGTAGAAGGTCCAGGTTTCGGCATCCTTGGTGCGTTCGAGGGACTGCTCAAACGTGTGCTGTTCCTGCCACAGCTGCAGCACTTCGTGCTCGAGCGCTGGGAAGTCCACCTGGGTGTCCACTGCGCGGTAGGTCATGCTCGATCCTTCGTCTCATCTCACGTCGACGAAGGGACGAGCATCTGCCCGCGGTACCACCCTTCTTGGGCGCTGATGCGCCCCGCTTGGTTCGCTGCCGCTGCCGGTTCTAATGAGTCTCGCGACCGTTCTTCCGGCGGCTCCGGGGTGATGGCCCCATCACTGCCTTGCGTGCCCGCCCATTATGCGCCGACTTGCGCGCTTTCCTCAACCGAGCCCTAAGCGACGGTGCCCCGCGCCCGCTGCACGGCGCCATGTCGAGCATGGGAACGGGCATACACTTGGAAAGCGAGAAGGAGGCGCGCATGTTCAACTGGGAAGCATGGGCTGCGGCGAGAGGCTGGATTTTCCACCGCGGCTGGCCGCACATCCTTGCCCAGTTTGGTGGCGGAGGTCTGCGCAAGGGCGTGATGCGCCAGGTGCCCATGGGCATCGAGGGCCGCTTCGGTGAGTACCCCTGCCTGGCGTTCTTCGCCACGGCAGGCTCCGACCCTTGGGGCGGGTACGGCGTCGTCGGGCTTCGCGTGCCCGGAGCCCAGTTCCCCATGCTGAGTGTCGCCTCCGTACTAGAAACGCTCGAAGGCCCCCGCGTGGAAGTGGGCAGCGACTTCGACGTCGAGTGGCAGGCCGTCGCGTCGTCACCGGCGTTCGCACGCGACGTGCTCGTCCCGGCGGTCGTCTCCCAGCTCGCCAGGGTGGAGTTCGAGTGCCTGTGGTTCGAGCGCGACGCTATCTTGTTCAGCACCCGCCGCGACCTGACCGTCGAAGATGTCGACGAATACCTCACGGCGCTGCACGCCATCGTCGACGCCATTCCCGTGCGGGTGCTGGCCGCCGTCGGCGCCGGACGCGCGCTCCCCGTGCCGCAGCCGCCGCTCGTGCGCCCCGGCCCCATGGCCAGGCAGCGCTTCCAGTTCGGCACCTCGGCCGACGCCTGGCGCGCTTGGACCGCGCAACGGCAGTGGCTGTTCGCCTCGTCGGAAGACATTCACGGGCGCCTCAAGTACAAGCTGCCTGTGTCACCCGACGGGCATGGCTTCGTCGGCAAGTTCGGCGATCTGCCAGTATTCGGCTTCCAAGCTTCCCCGCTGCGCAACGTGGTGGGCGTGCGCATCCCTGGCACGCGCCTACCCGTGGTCGCGCTGAATAAAGACGACGAGCTGATGGTCGAGCTCATGGGCGCCGGCGATTTGGAGGTTGGCGATCCCGCGTTCGACTACACCTGGCGCATCCGCGCCGACGACGCCGACGGCGCCCGCCTGCTGTTGCGGCCGCAGCTTCGGCAGTGTTTCGATGAGGCACCCCCGTTCGACCGTCTGTGGTTCGGCGGCGATGCCATCGCGCTCATCACCACCCAGGCCATTGCGCCGGGTTCCGTCGACGGGCTGTTGACGTGGCTCCTCGACATCGCAGGCCAGCTGCCGCTCACGGTGAGCGATAACGACTGAAAGGAATCTCATGGCCATTTTTGACGTGCCCCTCGACGAGCTCCGTCGCCGCACCTCGATTAAATGGACGCGCTTCGAACCGGACGTGCTGCCGATGTTCGTGGCGGAGATGGACTGCCGTGTGCCCGAGCCGGTCGTGCAGCAGATCGAGCAGGCGCTGTGCGACGGCGACACCGGCTACCCAGAACAGCCCATCTACCGCGAGGCCTTCGCCGATTTCGCTGAGTGGCGCTGGGGCTGGGTGCCCAACCTCGCCAATGCGACGCGCTCCGGCGACGTCATGCAGGGCATGCGCTACGCCATCGAAGCGGTCACCCGCCCCGGCGACCCCGTCGTGTTCAACCCGCCCATCTACCCACCGTTTCGGCAGATCATCGACGGCACGGCCCGCACCCCCGTCGAAGTGCCGCTGGTGGACGATCGCCTCGACCTCGACGGGCTCGAACGCGCCTTCGCTGACGGCGCCCGCGCCTACCTGCTGTGCTCACCGCACAACCCGAACGGCACGGTGCACACCCGCGACGAGCTCGCCCAGGTGGCGCAGCTGGCGCGACGCCACGACGTCACGGTGATCGTCGACGAGATCCACGCACCGTTCAACGGCGACGAGTTCACGCCCTTCCTCGCCCTCGACGACCCCGGCAAGGCCATCGTGTCGACGTCGGCCGCGAAGGCCTTCAACCTCGCTGGTTTGAAGGCCGGGCTGCTGTTCGCCAGCGACGAGGCCGCCGACGCGTTGCAGCGCATGCCGAGCTACGTCGGCGAGGCCATGAGCCACTTCGGCGCGCTCGCTCACACGGCGGCCCTCACCCACTGCCGCGAGTGGATCGTCGAACTCCAAGGTGAGCTGGAGCGCAACCGTCGGCTGTTCGCCGATCTGGTGGGTGAGCACCTGCCCATGCTGCGCTACGAACCAGCCGAGGGCACCTACCTTGCCTGGTTGGACTGCACGCCACTGGGCATCGACAATCCAGGTGCGTTCTTCCACGAGCAGGGCCGGGTGCGTTTCAACTTCGGCGCCGACTTCGCGCCAGAGACGGCGCAGTGGCTGCGCGTCAACCTCGCCACTAGCCCAGAGATCATCGAGGAAGGCGTTCGACGTATGTCCTCGGCGGTGACCCTGCGGAACCCGTAACCTTCTGATTAGGTGAGTCTGGTTGACTGGAGTTTGTTTGTCTAGTCGTTTGAGGCCGAGAAGGAAAGGAACCACCCATGGCATTACCTGTGGCTGCATGGCGGCTGGCCTACACGAGTGGCAAATGGCTGGCCTTGTCGGGGCCAACATCGTTGGTCATCATGCCGGCCCCGCCCGCCGAGATGTCAGAGTTCGCGACGAACCTGTGGCGCGGCACGCTCGAGACGCGCACCCCTGATGCGCTGTTCGAGTTCGTGCATGAGGTAGGCATCGGATCGCTGGCAGACTTCGCTGCATTCTTCTGGGACAAGGCGGGCCTGCACGGCCTGTTCCGTGGCGCGGCGCAACTGCTCAACGTCGACGGCGAACTCGTCGCCGAAGGCAAAGACGCGGTGACGTGGCACGAGGAATTGCTCGACCAAGACCAGACCTACACCATCCAGCTCGCACCCATCGAAGGAAACCAGGTGCGCCTCCCGCTCGTCGTCGGCGCGGCATTGGTGTCTTCGGTCACACTCACGACGGCGAAAAACCAGCTCATTCGGCTCCCCGACGCGGAGTCCATGGGCGTCCTCGAGAAGATCCCCGTGCTGGGCGTGCGACGACGCAAGCGCCCCATCGAGAAGCCTGCACCCGCGGCACCTGCCCCTGAGGCGACACCGAGCCCCGCGGTACCCACCCCGGCGGTGGCCGAGCCTGCAAGTAGCACGGTGGACACCACGTCGCTGGACGCCGACACGCAAGTGCCCCCACAGCCGCCCTCCCCGCAACCAGCTGCCGCTCCGTCCATTGCCGCAGCGGCCGCGGGTGTGCCGTCGCAGGAGCTCGACGCAGAGCCCGAGCAACCCGCAGAGCCCAGCGAGCCGGACCCAGACGATCAGCCGTGGCAGCAGCCGGTTGTCTCCCTGATCGGGGACAGCTCGGCTGAACCGGCGCCGCCTACGAGCTCCGAACAACTCGAGGAGTCCGAGCTTTCCGAGCAGCCGCAGCATTCGCGTGCGCAGGAGCAGTTCGACGAGCCCGCGTCGCCCCCTCCGTTGTCGCGGCCTTCCGCCCCGCCGCCGATGAGCGCCCCGTCGGCACCTCAGTCGCAGGTGTCACCGCCTGGCAGCCGCCAAGCGCCCGTGGTGGTATCCGGCAACTTTGGTGAGGTCGACGACGAGCCCGGCACGGTGTTCTCTACCGACCTCGCTGCGACGCACAAGCCACCCATCGCGCAGCCCACCCCCGACCCGCAGGTGATGGCCGTGCCGTGCAGGAACGGGCACGCGAACCCTCGCGGGGCGTCGAGCTGTCGTCTGTGCTCGGAGCCCGTCGACCCCTCCAACCCACGCTTGATCCGCCGTCCGGTGCTTGCTGCCGTGATTTCTAACCAGGGCGACGGCGCTGACCTGGTGAGTGGCGTCGTGGTGGGGCGTTCCCCCGACGGTGCGCGCGGGCCCCGTGGCTCGTACCTCATGCGCGTCAGCAGCAGCGGCAACGACATTTCGCGCAACCACATCCTGATTACGCCCAACGAGTGGAACATCGTCCTCACTGACCTTCACTCCACCAACGGCACCCTCGTGCGCCCCCCAGGGGAGCCAGAGTTCGAGCTTCGCGACGGGCGCAGCGTCACCGTCGAGATTGGAACGGAGCTGCTGCTCGATGACCAGGTGCGGCTGAAGATCGTTCCGCCGAGGAGCGATTAATGGCTCACTTCACCAAGCCAACTTCGCGGGGGCTGCGCCTGCTCGCCCGTTTCTTCCGGCGCTTCTGGCAGTGGCTCGTCGTCGGGGTGCTCGCCATCGCCCTCGGCGTGGCCGCCTACGCGAGCCCAGGCCTCGACCGTGCTGACATGCACCTCGACGAAGGCACCGTCTTCGCCATCAACCGCAACCGCGCGATGGTGGGCATGGTCAACACGCAGATCGAGGCGCTCGAATCGGCCACCACCGTGGCAGACCGCAAATCGTCGGTGCTGCAAAGCGACGATCTTGTGCTCGTTCGCGGCGAGGACTCCAACACGCTGACGCGCTACAACCAGAGCCGCAACCGTCTCGAATCGCCCATGGTGTTGCCGACGGGCGCTGACGTGCAGCTGACGGGTAGCCGGCTCCTCGTGACGAGCCCCCAGAACGGGCGCGTCTGGTTTGGTGAAGCTGAAGATGTGCTCGCCATGGACCCGGATAAGGACAAGGCGCAGTTCGAGGTGGGTGTCAACGGGGTCGCGACGCTCACCGCGACGGGTGCGCTCATCGGCCTCGACGTGAACACTTCGTCGCTCGTGCGTGAGGTGAACGGGAAACGCGAAAGCACCCAGCTGCCGTTCACGCTTGATCCTGACCGCGTCGGTGCCGTCGAGTTGAGCGCAGTGGGTAACCACGCCGTCGTGCTGGATCGGGTCGGCGCGCGCATCTGGGTGGAGGGCACCACGCAGGTGTTCGACGTCTCGGGCGCGGCGAACGCGAAACTGCTGCCTCCGGTGGAGCAGATCATGGGCGGCAAGGAGGACGTGCGCGCCGTGTACGCAACGGAGGCCGGCCTCATTGGTGTGACCCCCGACGGGGTCCGCTCGCTGTCCGGCGAGGTGACGGGCACACCCGTGGAACCGGTGCAGGTGGGAAGCTGCCTCTACGGCGCGTTTGGCACCACGTTTGTGAAGCGCTGCGGTGACGCCGACACCTTCACCCGCGACATTCCCGGTTACAACGCTCCGGCGGGTGCGATGCTGTCGCTGCAGGTGAACCGTCGCACGGTTGCTCTGAACGAGGGACAAAGCGGCGTGGTGTGGCTCGTCGATCAGAACATGGCGCGCATCGACAACTGGGAAGAGTTCGTCACCAAGGAATCCGACGAGCCCCCGCCGCCCGACGCGCCCACCACCGATGACAAGGCGGATCGCAACGAGGACAACAATCCTCCGTCCGCCCAGGACGACGAGCTCACCGCGCGCAACGGGCGCGCCACCACCCTCGACGTGCTCGACAACGACTCCGACCCCGACGGGGACGTGCTCACCATCCAGGCGCCCGACGAGATCGACGGGGCATCGCTGCAGACGGTACGCGGCGGTACCGGGTTGCAGATCACGATCCCGCCAGAGAACACGAAGAAGAGCTTCTCGTTCAGCTACACCGTCTCCGACGGTTTCCTCACCGACACCGCCAATGTCACTGTGAACGTCGCTGATGCTGATCCGAAGAAGGACAACAAGCCGCCGTACCTGTTCGAGCTCGCCAAGCCGATGACGATCCAGAAGGGCTCGAAGTTCACTAAGCGCATCCTGACCGACTGGCGCGACCCGGAGGGCGACCCACTCATCCTGGAAGACGCATCGATGCCGCCCGGCTCGGAAGACCTCGTCACCTTCAACCCCGACGGCACCATCAACTACCAAGACATCGGCAAAACCGACGGTAAGAAGAAGATCAACCTCACCATCTCCGACGGCACCGACACCACCGAAGGTGAGCTGGAGGTCAACGTCGTCGACGAGCCGGTAAAACCCGTCGCCTACGCCGATTTCGCGATGGTGCAAGTCGACCAAACCGTCGAGGTGCGGCCGCTCGAGAACGACATCGGCGAGAACCTGATTCTGCAGGAGGTGGCCGTCGAGGACTGCAGCACCTGCAAGGTCACCCCCGACTACGCCGATCAGAGCTTCACGTTCTCCGCGCCGCAACCGGGCACCTACTACGTCACCTACAACGTCGCGTCGACGGAATTCGACACCGGCGTGGTGCGCATCGACGTCGTGCCGCCCGGCAGCGACAATCCGCCGGTGGCGGCACTCGACGTCGCGTTGCTGCCGCCGGAAGGCAGCGTCTTCATCGATCCGCTCGCCAACGACACCGACGCCGACGGCGACGTGCTCGTCATCCAGTCGTTCACTCCCGACCCGTCGCTCAACGTGAAACTGGAACGCCGGCATTTGATGACGATCGAAGCCAAATCGGCGCCCGCGGGACCCGTCACGATTGAGTATGTGGTCTCCGATGGCAGGCACATCGCGCACGGCAGCATCGTCGTGATTCCGACGAAGACGACGGGCTCCGTGCAGCCCATTGCCGTCGACGACGACATCAACGTGCGCGCAGGCAGCATCGCCTCCGCCCCGGTGCTCGTCAACGATTCGTCGCCGATTGGGCTGGACCTGAAACTCAACCGCATTCTGGAGTCGCCACTCGGCGACAACACATGGATCGACGGCGACAAGCTGCGGGTACGCGTCCCCGAGGGTTCGCAGCGCCAGCAGGTGGCCGTCGCCTACGAGGTCATCGACGAGGAAGGGAACACTGCCTCGGCGGTGCTCAACGTCACCGCAGTGAGCGAGGATTCCCCGAACCAGCCGCCGGCGCCGAGGGAGGTCGTCGACAGGGTGCTCGCGGGCAGTCAGACGCGCATACCGATTCGGCTCGACGGCATCGACCCCAACGGTGACGCGGTGACGCTGCTGGGGCTGGGTGCTGGGCCGTCGCTGGGACGTGTGGTTGAGGTGGGCGAGAGCTACCTCACCTACGAGGCATTCCCGAAGAGCCAGGGTACCGACACCTTCCGCTACGAGGTGGCTGACGCGCACGGTGAGGTCGCTAGTGGCCAGATCCGCGTCGGTGTAGCTCCTCCTGGCAAGGTGAACCAGCCCCCGGTTGCCGTACATGACTCGATTACGGTTCGCCCGGGCCGCCCGATCCAGGTGCCAGCGCTCGCCAATGACTACGATTTCGAGGGCGACAGCATCGGGTTCTCCGACAAGAACGCGGTGAAGATGGAAGACGCGTCCCTCTCCGCCGAGATCGTGAATGATCGTGAAATCTCGGTGGCCCCCATCACGAAACCGGGGAAGTATCGCGGCACATACCGGATCACCGACAGCCGTCAGCAGGAGGGCATCGGCAGCTTCACGGTTGTGGTCGACGAGGACGCGCCCTTGCTGCCTCCGGTGGCGCGTGACGACCTCGTTCCGTTCCTCGACGTGGTCAACAAGCCCGTGATTGAGGTTGACGTGACAGCCAACGATTTCGATCCCGATGGGCTACAGAACGACTTGAAGGTTTCGGTGCCCGACGCGTCGGAGGACGATCCTGACAGCCCCCAGGCGGTGAGCACCACAGAGATCGCGGTGCCCGTCGGGGAACGTATGAAGCAGGTGCGGTACGCGCTGACGGACAAGGACAAGCAGACGTCGTACGCGCTGCTCACGGTGCCCGGTACGCAGGACGTGCGCCCCGTGGTGCGCGACAGCAAGGCCCGTCAGATCACTGCCACCGCGGGCCAGCCAGTGCACCTGAGTTTCGACGACCTCATCCAGGGCACCGAAGGCCGTCCGGTGAAGCTCACGAGCGCCGACACCATCACCGCGACGAATGGCAGCGCGGTGCCCGCCACCGGTGGTGTCGACTACACGCCAAGCCTCGACTACCGCGGTCCTGCTGCCGTCGTATTCGAAGTCACCGACGTCGTGCCCGAGGGTGACACGACGGCGAAGCGTGCCTACGTGACCATCAACGTTGAAGTGCTCGCGAACGAACAGAACAAGGGCGGCGACGAGGACGATCCGCTGACACAGCTGCCCCCGGAGAAGGTAGCCGACGGTGTGCTGCAGGTGGCACCTGGTGAGGGAGAATTCCGGCTCTCCGCCATGCCGCTGTTCCGCGACCCCCGAGGCTTGGATTTCAGCTTCAGCGACTGGAAGGACACGGGCGGCGATGCGCCCATCGAGTGGCGCACCGAGTCCAGCAATTCCGTCATCGTCGCGACGGCGCCGATCACCGCGAAGGCCGGCACCCGTAGAACCCTGAGCGGTGTGGTGACGAACGCGGTGGGCGCGTCGGCGGACTTCGAAGTGGTGCTCGAGATGGTGTCGTCCAGGCAGCCCCTGACTGTCGCGGAAACCGACGTGGTGGAAGACGCTGCGGGTGGTGTTCCCACGTCGATTCCTGTGACTGCGAACGACACTTCGCACATCACCAGTGACCCGAGCCTCACCGTGACGGGAGCGTCGATCACTTCTGGCTCGGGCAAGATCGAGTTCAACGAACAGTCCGTCACAATCACACCGGCGGAGGATTTCGTCGGAACCCTCACCGCCCGCTACTCCGTGCAAGACGCGACGAAGGACCCGGGGCGCGTCGTTGACGGCAGTATCCGGTTGAACGTGAAGAATAAGCCTTCACCGCCGTCGGCGCCCTTCGGCGGGGTGCCAGGCGATGGACAGATCCGTTTCGAGTACCGCTCCGGTGGTGACAACGGATTCCCGATCGAGAAGCGCGAAGTGATCGCGTCTGCGCCAGGCCAATCGCCTGTCACGCAAGCGTGTCCGGGCACGACGTGCACCATCACGGGGCTGCGCAACAATGTGCCGTGGACGCTGAGCGTCGTCGAGTACAACAAGCTCGGCCCATCTGAACCGTCCCCGCAGTCGGCTGCCTATATTCCCGACGTGAAACCGCTCGCACCCGGCCGCCCGGCCGTGGAGAGCAGGGACCAGGCTTTGATGGTGCGGTGGTTGGAAGCCGAGTTTGCGAACGAGGAGAACAAGGGAAGCCCGGTTACCACCTACACCGTCAACTTGTACGACTCGTCCGGGAAGCGCATCGGCAGCAAGAATCTCGAAGGCTCAGCCCGGCAATTTGAGTGGACAGGCCTCACCAACGGCTCAACCTATTCGTTCGGAATTGTGGCCACCAACAATGCTGGATCCTCGCCGGAATCCGAACACACGGTGCCGGAGTTTCCCGTCGGCCCGCCGAAGGGGAACGCAAACATTACCGCCGTCCCGGAACCGACCGAAAATGGCGGACGTTTTTCTGTGAAAGTTTCGCGAGAAACGCTCGAGGCCAACGGTGATCCGAAGATGCACCTGGAGCTCGTCCCGGTTACGGGCGGGCAAGAACGACAGGGTAAGGTCTTTGCCTTCCCGCCCGATGAAAGCAAAGAGCATAGGTTTGACGGATTCGGGCACAGCGAAGTGAAGTTCCGTCTGTACGCTCAGAATCGTCACTCGCGAAGACTCGTCGCCGAAACCAAGCAAGCGCTCATTTCGTGGAGCGCCCCCAAGCTCATTGTCGAAAGGCCCGCGAAGTTCCCCCGATACGGAAACCCCAAGTATCCCAATAAGCTTGGGTTCCGGCTCATCACTCCCAAGATGCCAACTCCTGAGGAGCGGCAGAAGGCCAGGGCGCGTCTGCAATACCGCATCGAGGGTGGCAACTGGATTGATCTCGAACACACCTCAGACGCGTACACCACGCAGGAACTCGTTCCGGGACGAGAGTACTCCGGCGAGGTGCGGATGATTCTCACGCAGGGCGTAGGCGATCAGGTGATCGCGGATACGCACCACGTGGCGGGTATGGTGCCGGTGAGCAAGAGGCCGAAACCTATTCCGCTTAGGGGCCCCTGGGCCTTCGACAAAGAAAGCGTGATCATCCCGCGGGCAGAGCCATCCCTGGAAGACACAGGCGGGTGGGCCCCGGGGGGCTACCATGTCGACTCCGGGATAGGCCCGAAGGTCGAGCAGTGGGTAAACGGCGACATACTGCTGAAGAGTGGCAGCTCAGCCTTCACGCTAGGATGGAGAGGTGTCAAACCTGGTGATGAGAAGCCATCGACTATTCCTCAGGTGCAACGCGAGTCATACGACATTAAGAATGTCTCCACGGTGGAATACCGAGCTGCGACGAAGAAGCTAACTGTCTCCATTCGTTACGTCTCGGAGAGCAGTGAATGCAGAGTTCTCGGCGAAGACGGGAACCTACTGGACACCATCACCGCTGCCAATGGCCGCATTTACAAATCGGAGATGTACCTGAAGCCAGGTTCGACCGATGTTGATCCCAAACCACACGAGAAGTTCAAGGTCAACTGCACCATCAATGGCAATAGCAGCCGCTGGACCTGGAATAACGTCGAGAGGAAACAGTGAATCCAGAACAAGCACGATGGTTCAGCGAGAACTTCGCGAACATCGTCGGCAACATTGAGCGCGTCATCATGGGCAAGAGTGAGGCCATCCGCCTCGCGATCACGTGCATGTTGGCGGAGGGGCACTTGCTGCTCGAGGACTACCCCGGCACCGGCAAGACGAGCCTCGCCCGCGCCATCGCGCAGTCCGTGCAGGGCACACACAGCCGCATCCAGTTCACCCCCGACCTGCTGCCCTCCGACGTCACCGGCGTGACGATCTACGACCAGAAATCGGGCGAGTTCGAGTTCCATCAGGGCCCGGTCTTCGCGTCGATCGTGCTGGCCGACGAGATCAACCGCGCCTCGCCGAAAACCCAGTCGGCGCTGCTCGAGGTGATGGAAGAATCGCGAGTCACCGTCGACGGGCAGTCGTACTCCGTCGGTAACCCGTTCATGGTGATCGCCACCCAAAACCCCATCGAGCAGGCCGGCACATACCGTCTCCCTGAGGCGCAGCTCGACCGCTTCCTGATGAAGACCACGCTCGGCTACCCAGACCACGACGCCACCATGCGCATCCTTGCCTCCGGCGGCTCGCGGCCACGCTCGACGGCGCTGCCGTCGGTGGTGACGGGCCAGCAGGTGGCCGAAATGGCGCAGATGACGGGGGCGGTGCACATCGAGGCGAGCGTGATGGACTACATCGTGCGTCTCGTCGAGGCCACCCGCGCTGCCGAGGATGTGCGCCTCGGGGCGTCCGTTCGCGGCGCACTGGCGCTGGTGCGGGCATCGCGGGTGTGGGCGGCGTCGGTAGGGCGGCACTTCGTCACCCCCGACGATGTCAAGATCCTCGCGGTGCCGTGCCTGGCCCATCGCATGATTCTCGACCCTGAGGCTGAGTTCAACGGCGTCACGGCCGTCGACGTGATGGCGGGCGTGATTGGCTCCGTGCCGCCTCCGACGGAGCGCGCCCGCGACTGATGACTACCACCGCCCGCTGGGAGATCCCCGAAGCGGTCGATCCGCCAACCGGTGAGGCCGTTCGCTCGCTGTACAAACGCGTCAGCGAGCGCATCGGCATGCGCAACGCAGGGTGGATCGCACTGCTGCTGGGCGTCATAGTGCTCGTCGTGGGGCTCGTCGCAAGGTGGACGGAGTTTGTGCTGGTCGGCATCGTCGCGATCGTGCTGGTGGGCATCGCGCTGCTGTTCACCATCGGCAAGCCGCGGCTGCGCGTCACGATGCAGCTCTCGGACCGCTCGGTCGTGGTGGGGGAGCGGGCTTTCGGGCGGATTCTCGTGCAAACCCAGCCCGGCAAGCGTCACCTCGGTTCCCGCCTCGACCTTCCGCTCGGGAAAGAGATGGCCAGTTTCTGGATGCCGCTCATGCCAGGGGGCAGCACGCGCGAATTTCGGTTTCGGATTCCGACGCACCGGCGTGGACGCATCGTCGTCGGCCCTGCCAACTCGGTGCAAGGCGACCCCTTTGGCCTGGCCGGGCGGGAGACGCACTGGACGGGTCAGGAAGAGGTGTACGTGCACCCCAAGACGGTGCGCCTGCCTGGGCGGCAGATGGGTTTCGTGCACGACCTCGAGGGCCACGCGAGCCCGAACCTCAGCGCATCCGACATGAACTTCCACGCGCTGCGCCCCTACGTGGCCGGCGACGACCGTCGCCACGTGCACTGGAAATCTTCTGCGCGCGCCGGCGAACTGATGGTGCGCCAGTTTGAGGAGTCGCGCATGTCGAAGGTGCTCGTCGCGCTGGATACGGGCCACCAGTCGTACATCGACGATGACGAGTTCGAGACGGCGGTCTCGGCGGCAGCGTCGATCGCGATGCAAGCCTTGCTGGGAGATTCGCAGCTGGTGATGGCCACGTCGAAGGAAGAACTCGCGGCGGTAGCGCCGACGGTGGCCCTCGACGAACTCGCGCTCGTGGAGCAGACCGCGCGTGGCGGCGTCGCAGATCTCGCCTACTCTCACTCGCGCGCCAACTATGGGGCGTCGATCGTGATCCTCATCTCAGGATCGACGACAACCCTCACCGACCTGCGTGTGGCGAGCGCGCGGTTCGACGTCGACACCCGCTACATCGGCATCCGGGTCTCCACGGGCGACGAGCCCCGCAACCGCAAGGTGGGCAACGTCACCCTGAACCAGATCGGTAGCCTCGAGCACCTTCCTCGCGTGATGAGGAGGTCGATGGACTGATGTCGGTTCCCTCAACGCGAGCTACCAGGAGCTTGTGGCGGCTCGCCGGGTCGCCGCGTGCGTGGCTCGCCATTGACGCCGGGGTGCTCCTGCTGCTCGCGGCGCTGGTCGTGCTCGCGTTCTGGCCGGTGTACGGCACGCCGCTACTGTTCGTCACCGTGCTCGGCTTCACCGCGCTCGGCATGGTGATTGCCTTCGTCGGCGCTCTGCGCCAACTGCGCGTCGGCACGACGGTGCTCCTCGCCGTGGCCGGTTGGTTCCTGTTCGGCAGCGCGTTGGTGATGCCGTCGGCCGCGATCGGGTACGTGGTGCCCACCGGGCGCACGCTGTTCGGGCTGCTCACCGGCCCCGTGACGGCCTGGCGCGACATGTTGACGCTCGACCCACCGATCGGCGAGACCTGGAACCTGCTCGCGGTGCCGGGCATCGTCGGATATCTGGTGGGCCTGGTCGGGTGTTCGTTGAGCGTCCGCACGCGCTACCCGGGGGCAGCGTGGGTGCCGGCAGCGGTGGGATACACCGTCGGTGCGGTGCTCGGTGCGCGGGTGGCCGTGATGCCGCTGTGGGTGGGGCTCGCGTTCTTCATCGTGGTGCTGTTGTGGACGACGTACCGGCGCGGCACACTGCGCGACCGGCTGTCTGAGTCGCAGGGCACCTTCCGGCCCATGCGCCTGCTCATGGGCGTGGCGGTGCTGGCGGTGGCGGGCCTCGTCGGGATGCTCGCAGCGCCCGCACTCGCCGGCGACGCGCACCGCGCCACGCTGCGCAGCGGCGTCGAGATTCCTATCAACCTCGCCGACCAGCGCTCCCCGCTGCAGGGGTTCCGAGCCAACATCACCAAACACCGTAGTGAGACGCTGTTTGAGGTGGCTGGTGCGCGGCCGGGAGACATCGTGCGCATCGCCACACTCGACACGTACGACGGCGTCGCGTTCCGCGTCGCCACCCTCGACGACGAGGCCGTCGACGAGACGACCTTCCGCCGCGTCGGGCAGTGGATCGATGACACTACTGAAGGCGATCAACTCGAGCTCACCGTGCGCGTGCACAACTACGACGACGTGTGGGTGCCGACGCTGGGGCGCTCCACCGCCGTGCACTTCGACGGGGAACGCGCGATCGAGCTGGGCGAATCATTCTTCTACAACCACCGCTCCGGCACCGGCGTCGCGCTCGCTGGCCTGCACGACGGTGACACGTACACGCTTGGAGCGATCGCCCCGCAGCGCCCCTCCGATGCACACATCGCCGACGCCGAGGCCGGCCAGGTGAAGCAAGCGAAGATCAGCGGCGTACCGGAGAGCCTGCGCATGCTGGCTCGGCAATGGACGGAAGGGCGGCAGACGGCGGGAGCGCAAGCGCTCGCGTTGGAGAAGCAGCTCAAGCTTGGATTCTTCTCGCACGGCCAAGAAGATGAGGTGGAGTCGCGGCCTGGGCATTCACAGGCGCGGCTGCTGGAGCTGCTCGGCGATCAGCAGCGCATGATCGGCGACCACGAACAATACGCCACCACCATGGCGCTCATGGCGCGCGAGCTCGGCATCCCGTCGCGGGTGATCTACGGCTACGAGGTGGAGAACTCGTCGCAAATTACTGGCGATCAGGTGGGCGCGTGGCCAGAGCTGAACCTGCACGGCCTGGGTTGGGTGCGCTTCGACCCGACGCCGCCCAAGGACCGGACGGCTGACGAGGAGGTTCCCCAGGAGCCGCCGAAGCCGCGGCCCTACGTGGTGAATCCGCCCCCGCCGCCGCAGAAGCCCGACGTGCCACCGCAGGAGGAACAGCTCCCGACAGACCCGGGCGACATCCCCGAGGAGGAGCGGACGATCGACTGGGGGCGCGTCGGTGCCATCGCACTGATCGCCGGCATCCCGCTGCTCACCATCGTTGTGCCCATCGCGCTCATCATCGGGTTGAAACTGCGACGGCGCGCTCGTCGCAAGAATGACCCCGACGTCGCCAACCGTGTCGCCGGTGCCTGGCTGGAACTCGTCGATAAGGCGCGCGACTTGGGGCATTCGCCGTCGCTGTCCGCGACGCGTTCTGAGCAGGCCATGCAGCTCACTGAGACGTTCAGCAAGATTCCAGAGCAGGCGGACGCCATTTCGCTTGCGAAGGAAGCGGACTGGCTGGTGTTCGCGCCCGGCGCGCCGAGTGAGCAAGTGGCCCAGGAGTACTGGCAGGAGTCCAAGTCGGTGAATCGTGGAATGCGGCGCTCGGTACCCTGGCCGAGATGGATACTGTCCAGACTTTCCACGAAGTCGTTCAGGAGAATGAAGTAGTGGAAACTGCTGTATACCCATATTCTGAGGTTGTGAGGAGGCAAGCGTGAGTCGAATGATCCCCCGTGGACATGAGGTAGCAGGGCTCGGTCGACGCTTCGTGGCGTACCTGATCGACGCAGCCCCCGTCGCTGCGTTCGGTGGTTTGCTCGCGCTCGCGCTGCAGCTGTGGGGTGATAACCCGACGGTGGTGCTGGTGGCGTCGATTACCTCCGCCGTGCTGACGCTGGCCTACGGGTTGTACCAGTGGTGGGCGTATGCGACGAGCGGCGCGGGCCTGGGTGCGAAAGCGATGAAGCTGGAACTCGTGGGCATGGCCGACGGGAAACCCATCGGCTGGTGGAGGGTCTTTCTGCGCTTCCTGGTATACATCGGCCTGATGATTACCGTCGTCGGTGGCATCGCATTCCTCGTGTTCTTAATCATCCATGAACGTCGCCAGGGTTGGCACGACATGGCGGTGAAGGCTGTGCTCGTCCAGCCGAAGACTTCCACCGCCCCTGCACGTTCGACGAGGCGCTCGCCCAAGTCGCAGGTCAGCACCGTCGGATTGCCTCCCCATCTCGCCGAGGCGTTCAGTCCGGAGGCAGCGAACTACGCCAATTCCCCGTGGGCCCCGAACAACGACCGGCAGCAGCAGCGTCCGCCCGAGCAGGAGCCGTGGCGCGCCCCCGAAGCGCCGTGGGTGAACGATCAGCAGCCTGCTAGGCGAGGTCAGCAGCCGATGTCGGCACCGTCCTCGTCGCCGGTTGGTCAGCCGCAGCATGCTGCGGCCGCGTCGGGGCCCGGGGCGTTCCCGTCTGCCGGCCAGCCGCAGCCATCGCAGAGCATGGGCGGGCAGGCAGGGCCGCCATCGTCGGGCACCGCGCAGCCTTCCCCCGCCATGCCGCCCACCAGCAATGCGGGGCAAAGCGGCGATCAACCGCGCCGGAGCGTGCGCCCCGAATGGATTCCCATGCCTACCCCGACGTCGGTGCTCGAACCGTCGAAGCGGCCGGTGCGTGTTCGCCAGCGCGAGTTTGGTGACATTGACGACGATGAGGGCACCACCATCGCCGCGCTCCCGCAGAGGGGCGAGGGAGGGCGCGCCGGCGACGAGGGCTGGTACATCCGCCTCGACGATGGTCGCGAGGTAGAGCTCAAGGTGACCGTGCTGCTCGGACGTAACCCGCAGCGCGAAGAATCCGATCCCGAGGTGCAGCTCGTGCCTGCGCTCAGGGATGGGCGCATGATTTCTCGCACCCACGTGCTGATCGGCACGGACCCGCGCGGGGTGTTCATCGTCGATAGGGGTTCGACGAACGGCACCGCGCTCATGACTGAGACCGGCGAGTATCAGCCGGCCCCGGCGGGTGTGCAGATGCGAGTGCGCGAGGGGCAGCAGGTGAGCTACGGCGACCGTTGGTTCACGGTGCTGCGCCGCCCCTCCTTGTGAGGTTCGCCGTCGACCAGACGTGGTGGTGGCCGCTAGGCTTTCGCTATGAGCATCACGCGCGAGGAACTTGCCCAACTGATTGACCATACCCTGCTGAAAACCGACGCATCGCACGCCCAGGTGGCGGAACTCGTCGAAGAGGCGCAGGCGCTTGGCGCCTACTCGGTGTGCATTTCACCGTCGATGCTGCCGCTTGAGGTGGCAACCGGCGACGTGAAGGTGGCCACGGTGGTGGGGTTCCCGTCGGGTAATCACACGGCGGTGACGAAGGCCCGCGAGGCTGCTGAGGCCTCCGAGCATGGCGCCGACGAGGTCGACATGGTGTTGAACATCGGCCTGCTCAAGGAGGGCCGTGCGGACCTCGTCGAGGAAGAGATCCGCATGGTGCGTGAGGCGACGCCGGGGCTGCTCAAGGTGATTATCGAGTCGGCTGCGCTGAGCGACGACGAGATCGTCGCCGCGTGCAAGGCGTCCGAGGCCGCGGGCGCCGATTTCGTGAAGACCTCTACGGGCTTCCACCCCGCGGGCGGCGCGAGCGTGCACGCCGTCGAGATCATGAAGCAGACGGTGGGCGACCGCCTCGGCATCAAGGCCTCCGGAGGCATCCGCGACTGGGACACCGCCGTCGCCATGGTCGAGGCCGGTGCGACGCGACTCGGCCTGTCTGGCTCCCGCGCCGTTCTCGATGGCGCCCACTGACGGCCGTCGCTCCTGTCCGTCTCCGGTGGTTGAGTAGCGAGCGGAGCTCGCGTATCGAAACCACATCCGCTTAGGTGGCAGATTCTGGTCCATGTTTGGGCGCATATCTGCCACCTAAGCCAACCTCGAGTGATTCCGACTCGCGGACAGCGCCAATCACGGTGGTTGAGTAGCGCCCGAAGGGCGCGTATCGAAACCCCGTCACCGCGTCTCGATACGGCGCTTCGCGCCTACTCGACGGTCGAGGGAGGACGCCCCGTGTCCGGTGGTTGAGTAGCCGGCGAAGCCGGCGTATCGAAACCGTCCCCAACAAGGGGGAGCCGGACGGCGAACTGGGTGTGACCGGGGCGCGACTCCACCCGCACCTGCCCGCCGAAGCTCTCCACCTGCGCTTTCACGATGGCCAACCCAAGCCCGGTGGACTGCGCCGCAGTGTGGCGACGGGCCTCGTCGGCGCGCGTGAAGCGCTCGAATACGTGGGGCAGCACGTCGGCGGGGATGCCGGGTCCGTTGTCGGTGACGGTGATGACGCCGTCGGGGGAGACCGCCGTTTCCACCACCGTGCCCTCGGGGGTGTGCGTGCGCGCGTTGCCGAGCAGGTTCACCATCACCTGCTGCAGCTGGTCGGCGCCGGCCAGCACTTCGACGGGTTCGTCGGGCAACGAGACCGTCCAGCGGTGCCGCGACGACGAGGCGCGCGCGTCGGAGACAGCGTTGAGCGCCACCTCGACGGCGTCCACCGGCTGCGGCTCCGCCTGTTGGCGCGCGTCGAGTCGGGCGAGCACCATCATGTCCTCGACGAGCTTGCGCATGCGCTGCGACTCCGCCGAGATCCGCCCGAGCGCGAAGGCGGTGTCGTCGGCGAGCCCGTCGGCGTGCTGCTCGACGAGCTCAGAGTAGCCCGAGATCGACGCCAGCGGGTTGCGCAGCTCGTGGGAGGCGTCGGCGACGAACCTGCGCAGCTTCTGCTCGGAAGCCTCGCGGGCGACGAGCGCGCCCTCGACGTTGTCGAGCATCTGGTTGAACGCGGCCCCCACGCGTGCCACCTCGTGCTCGGGTGGGAGGGACGCGTCGCTGAAGCGGGGGACCTCGACCGCGCCCCGATCCAGCCGCTGCGCCGACACCTGCGCGGCCGTCTCACCAAGCGCATGCAGCGGCCTCGCCGCGCCGCGAATGATGCGCTGAGTGATGAGCACTGTAGTGGCGACGGTCACGACGGTGATAGCCAATGCCGACAGCGAGAGCCACAGCATGGTCTCTTCAACCTCCGCCGTCGGCAACCCCACCACGAGCAGCGACGCATCGCCTTTCGAAACGTGCACGCGATAGCTGCCGAGCCCGGGGAAGTTGACGTTGTGGATGCCGGAGTCGAGCGACAGCAGCGACGCGACTCCGTCGTCGAGGTTGCGCACCTCACCGGGTGCGACGACGCTCGCGAACGTGGCGCCTCCCGTCGATCCGGCGATGAGGGTGCCGCTCGGGATGCCCGGACGTCGCGGGTCCGGCCCGGCGCCCAGCATCTGTGGGATGGCGTGGATCTCGCTGTCGAGCTGACCCATGAGCACGTTCTGCGCGACGACGAGCGTCAGCAGCGACAACAGCACCGCCATGATCGCGACGGTGACCGCCACCCTGGTTTGTACCTGGCGGGTGAGCGTGCCTTGGGTTGGTCTGGTGCTCATTCGACCGCCGGTTTCAGCACGTAGCCAGCCCCGCGCATGGTGTGAATCATCGGCGGGCGACCCGCGTCGATCTTCTTGCGCAGGTACGAGATGTATAGCTCGACGACGTTCGCCTGGCCGCCGAAATCGTAGTCCCACACGCGGTCGAGGATCTGCGCCTTGCTGAGCACCCGCTTGGGGTTGCGCATGAGGAAGCGCAGTAGCTCAAACTCCGTCGCGGTCAGCGAAATGGCTTCCCCGCCGCGGGTGACTTCGTGCGACTCCTCGTCGAGAATCAGGTCGCCCACGATCAGCTGCGAGTCTGGGCGCACTGTGGTGGCACCGGTGCGGCGCAAGAGGCCGCGCAGCCTGGCGATCACCTCCTCGAGCGAGAACGGCTTGGTGACGTAGTCGTCGCCGCCAGCGGTGAGACCTGCGATGCGGTCTTGCACCCCGTCGCGGGCCGTCAGGAAGATCACGGGCACGTCGGGCTGCTCGGTGCGGATACGTCGCATCACCTCGAGCCCGTCGAAATCGGGGAGCATCATGTCGAGGACGATCGCATCCGGCCGCGCCTCGCGGGCGGCGCGCACGGCGTCGATGCCCGTCGTCGCCGTCGACAGCTCCCATCCCTCGTAGCGCATCGCCATCGACAGCAGCTCGATCAGGCTCGGCTCGTCGTCGACGATGAGAACGCGGATGGGGGTTCCGTCGGGGCGGGTCATGGGCTCGGCATGCGGCATAGGAACACTGTCCCACGCCTGCCGCAGCGGGCGCTATAGATTACCTGTGTGTTTGCTGTGAGAAGAGCGTCGTTTCGGTCGGTCGCGACGGCGGTGTCGGCTCAGGCGCGACCACTTCACGTGGCTGCTCGGGGGTTGGCGTGAAAAACAGCGCGTCGGCGCCCAGCTTGCCCGACCCGAACGCCAGGAACAGCAACCCGACGGCAGCCATCGCCAGGTTGTACTCGAAGCCGCCGTCATGGATGTAGAACGCGTCGAGCTTGCGCAGCACAATGACGCCGATGTTGAGCACGAGCACCCCGAAGCCAATCGCTGGCGTGAACAGGCCGAAGACGAGCAGCACGCCGCCAGCCAGCTCGAAGATCGTCACCAGCCACGCGCAGAGGTCGGGGGCGGGGATGTCCGCATTCGCGAGGATCGTGGCCTGCTGATCGATGCCGACGGTGAACCAGCGATGCCATCCTCGCGCGATGAGGATGACGCCGATTGCCACGCGCGCCAGCATCAGCGCGACGTGCTGGAACCCCTTGACCCACGAGCGAACCATGCCACCAACCTAGCGTGACGAGGCGTCGTCGGTGAGCGTTCGTGCGATGCCGTCGCAGGGTTCTCGGGTGCGACGTGGATGGCGGCGCCATGCCTGATGGGCGGACACAGCCCAGCCTGGGCGCTGCGTCGGTGGCATAGTCTGGGACCGTGCAATACGTATCGACGCGCGGCGCCGGCCCGGCCAAGTTCACCGACATCCTCCTCGAAGGACTCGCCCCCGACGGCGGCCTCTACCTGCCCGAAACGTACCCGCAGGTTGACGCCGCACAGCTCGAGTTCTGGAGCGGTCTGCTCGCCCGCGACGGATACGCCGCGTTCGCCTATGAAGTGGTGCGGTTGTTCGTCGATGACATCCCCGACGACGACCTGCGCGGCATCTGCGAGCGGGCGTATGCGCCGTCGAAGTTCCTGCACGGCGAGGTGGTGCCCACCACGAAACTCTCCGACGGCACCTGGCTCGTGCACCTGTCGAACGGCCCGTCGGCGGCGTTCAAGGACATGGCGATGCTGCTGCTCGGCGAGTTGTTCGCCTACGAGCTGGGGCGCCGCGGTGAGGAGCTCAACATCCTGGGCGCCACATCGGGCGACACCGGCAGCTCCGCCGAATACGCGATGCTCGGCAAACCGGGAATCCGGGTGTTCATGCTGTCGCCGCAAGGACGGATGTCCGCCTTCCAGCAGGCGCAGATGTACTCGATCGACGATCCCGCCATCTGCAACATCGCCGTCGACGGGGTGTTCGACGACTGCCAAGACATCGTCAAGGCCGTCAACGCCGATGCCGACTTCAAGCGGCGTTACTCCATCGGCGCCGTGAACTCCATCAACTGGGCGCGGCTGCTCGCGCAGATCGTCTACTACTTCGCCGCCTGGCTCACCATCACCGACGAGGAAGGCCCCGCGGCGCGCGTGGCGTTCACGGTGCCGTCGGGCAACTTCGGCAACATCGCCGCCGGGCATATCGCGCGCGAGATGGGGCTGCCCATCGTCGAACTGCGGCTCGCGTCGAACGAGAACGACGTGCTCGCCGAGTTCTTCACGACGGGGGTCTACCGCCCGCGCGCCGGTGCGCTGAAGACCAGCTCGCCGTCGATGGACATCTCGAAGGCGTCGAACTTCGAGCGCTTCATCTTCGACCTCGTCGGGCGCGACGCGGCACGCCTGCGCGAGTTGTTCGTCGAGCGCCTCGCTACCGACGGATTCTTCGACCTCTCCGGCACCGCAGAGTTCCAGGAGATTGAGCGACGGTTCGCGTTCGTCGCAGGCTCGTCGACGCACGCCGACCGGTTGGCTGCGATTCGCGCGGTGTACGAGTCCGACGCGCGCCTCATCGACCCGCACACTGCCGACGGGATGCACGTCGCGTTGCAGAACCCTGTGCCTGGGCGCGTGCGCGCCGTGATGGAAACGGCGCTGCCGGTGAAGTTCGCGGAGACGGTGCGGGAGGCCGTCGGTGTGGAGCCGGAGCGCGATGAACGGTTCGTCGGGCTGGAGGACAAGCCGAGGCACGTCATCGAGGTGGCGAACGACGCGGATGCGGTCAAGCGCATCATCGAGGAGGTGGCGGGCTAGCTGTGATGGTGCTGTTGATCGTGCTGCTTGTCCTCGTACTGGTGGGGGATCCGCAGTGGTATGAGTCGCAGAAGGCGCTGGCCGAGTATCACGCCCGACGCGGGATCGGCTACTGACGCACCATGCGCAACAGGTCCATGTCTCCCCAGCCGAGCGTGCGCTTGGTGTAGCCGTCGGGGACGAACCCGTGCTTGGCGTAGAAGCGCACGGCCCGCGGGTTGCGCCGCATCACCCACAGGTAGGCGGGCTCGTCGTCGGGAAGAGCCGCCTCGAGTAGTGCGTGGCCGAGCCCGGTGCCGTGGGCTTCAGGCATCGTGAACAGCGACGACAGGGTGCGGTTGGTAGCGGGCCAGACGAAGTCGTCGTCGTGGGGGCGCTCCCACCACTCGGGGCCGTCCTGGGCGACGGCCAGCCCGATCACGTTGCCGCGATCATTCTTGGCCACCATGCACACGTCAGCCTCCTTGAGGCTGCGGACGCGGCGGTCCATGTCTGCAAACACCAGCGAACTGAACCCTGCGGTGGCCCAGGTGGCGTACGTGCAGGCCTGCATCGCGGCGTAGGCATGGGCGACATCGAGCGCGTCGTCGGGCTCCAGTGGGGCGATCAGGTGGGTGGGCACGCAGGCGAGGGTAGCGCGCCCGGGCGAAGGACACGCCGGGAGCAGCCACATCGCCGACGACCGCCTCGCTGGGCAGGGGAGGCGCCTAGGCTTGGGGCATGCGCGAACTTCAGAAGCAGATCATCCTTGAGATGGGCGTCCGCCCCGAGATCGACCCGGCGGCCGAGGTAGAGCGACGGGTGCAGTTCCTCGTCGACTATGCCGCCACGGCCCACGCGAAGGGCTTCGTGCTGGGCATCTCGGGCGGGGTCGACTCGACGCTCGCCGGGCGCCTCGCGCAGCTCGCGGCCGAGCGGATGGTGGACGGGCAGTTCGTCGCCGTGCGGCTGCCGTACGGCGTCCAGGCCGATGAGGCCGACGCGGCTGCGGCCATGCGTTTCGTCGCCGCCCGCACCGAGGTAACGATCAACATCAAGGAGTCCGTCGACGGGATGGAGCGTGCCTTCGAAGAGGCGATGGGCGTGCAGATCAGCGACTTCAACAAGGGCAACGTGAAGGCTCGCGCCCGGATGATCGCGCAGTACGCCATCGCCGGCGACGCGGGCCTGCTCGTGGTTGGCACTGACCACGGCGCCGAATCCGTCACCGGGTTCTTCACGAAGTTTGGTGACGGCGGCGCCGACCTGCTGCCGCTCTACGGCCTCAACAAGCGCCAGATCCGGCAGTTGCTGCAGCACCTCGGCGCGCCCGAGCCACTGTGGCAGAAGGTGCCGACGGCCGACCTGCTCGACGGCACACCGCTGCGCAGCGACGAGGACGAACTGGGCATCGCCTACGACGACATCGACGACTATCTGGAAGGCCGTGAGGTTCCCGTCGAGGTGGCGGAGCAGATTGAGCAGAAGTGGTGGAGGTCGAGGCACAAGCGCGCGACGCCGGCGTCGCTGGTTGATGAGTGGTGGCGCTGAACCGAAGCTGAGAAGGGCCAACGCCAGCCCCAGAGTCCACCACTCATGCAGGCGCACCCTTGTGTGTTTCGCCGCTCGTTCAGGTAAGCTCCTGGCTGTCTCGATGCGGAAAGGGCCGCATGTGGGGAATACAGAAAGACATGAGTATGAAGAAGAAGCTGTTTGCTGGCCTCGCTGCGCTCGCGCTCGCTGGGGGTATGACGCTGGGTGGCGTTACCGTCGCGAACGCCGACGACGCCACGCCGGAGATGGATAAGCTCTGTGTAGACTCCGACTCCAATTATTACTGCGACATCACGCTGGAAAGCGCCTCCACGGTGACCGAAGGTGAGAGTGTCGTCGTCAGCGTGATCGGCAACCCCGAAGTCACCGTCGAGCTGGCAATCTTCGGGCCCACCCCCGCTAGCTTCACGCTCATTGGCAACAAGGTGCCCGTCACGCTCAACGCCGAGGGCGAGGGCTCCGCTGAGCTCACCGTTCCGGAGCTCGTCGACCACGTTGGTGGCGAGGATTTCGTCGTGGCCACCTCCGATTTCGTGGATGCTGCCACTGAGCTGGAAGGCACCGTCTACGCAGACTTCACCGTGCACTCCCGCAATGCCGCCCTCGTGGGAGACCCCACCGGCGACGGTACCGCCGGCAACCCCTTCGTGCTGAACCTCGGTTACGGCCTCGAAGGCGATGTGTTCAAAGCTCAGGCCCTCGTAAACGGTAAGTGGATGGACTTCCACAACGTCGGTGAAAACGCCGCTATCGGTGAAGACGGCACCACCGAGCTGACGGTCACCTCACCGGAGATTGCTGATGGCGAGTACAAGGTGCGTTTCTTCAACGTCACCAAGAACGTTGCAGGCCCCGTCCAAGCTGTGCTCTACATCGGTGTTGCCTCCGATGAGGACGACGACGGCGCTGACGACGGTGGCGATAAGGGCGACGACCAGGACGGTAAGACCGGCTCGAAGAAGCCCAGCCTGCCTTCCACCGGCGTGTGACCGTCTTCTTGCGGCATGGTGAGCGTTCGCCGCTGACGCTCCTGCGGGCGGCTGCTCCCACGTATCTCGGGGCCGACCGCAACCTTTTGGAAGGTTGAGCCAAAACCTGCCGAAAGTATTGCCTTCTGACCCGCTGTGTCCCGTAGTATGTCTTCCGGCATTCGGTCACACGAACGTGTACCGGTACTGAATACCCCGGGAAGGAACCTATGTTGAAGAAGATTGTCTCCGGTGCGGCCGCGGTCGCAATCGCAGCAGGCCTCAGCGTCGCGGCGATCACGCCGGCGCACGCACTGACCTCGGACATGGCCAACAAGCTTTGTGCCGTGAACGAGGCAGGCAAGGCCACCATCGATTGCAAGATCGTCGCTGCTGACTACGTCGTGCAGGAGGGCACCGAGGTCGAACTGACCGTCAAGGGGGCCCTGGGCACCGACGTCTCGTTCGCGCTGTTCGTTGCTACCGACAAGGGCCTCGAGAAGGTCTCCGACGACCAGTCCGTCACGCTCCCCGCGGAGCCCGCCTATCCGGGCGCCACGGACGTCAGCCAGAAGATGGTCTTCCAGGTCCCCGCCCTCAAAGACTACTTTGGTGGCAAGTTCGTCATCACGCTGGCTGACACCCCGGCCGATGCCAAGCTGGTGCAGCAGCTCACGCAGCAGGTGACTGTCCGCTCCGCCAATGCCCGCATCAGCGGTCACTTGGCCCCGATGGGCAACAACCCGCAGTGGCGTTTCGACACCTCCGACGGCATCAAGGGCCACGAGTTCAAGATCCAGGCGAACGTCGACGGCAAGTGGATCGATTTCCCCGCCGCCAAGAACGACGGCGCCCACGCCACTGACGACGACGGCTACTCCCGCTTCTACGCCCTCTCCCCGAAGGTGAAGAACGGCACCTACCCGGCCCGTCTGTTCAACATCACCACTGGCCAGCCCGGCCCTGAGCAGGGCACGTTCTACATCGGCGTTGAGAAGCCTGAGGGTGACGACAACGGCGGCGACAAGGGCCCCGACAAGGGTGATAAGGGCGGCGACAAGAACCCCGACAAGGGCGACAAGGGCGGCAAGACCGGCCCGAAGAAGCCCAGCCTGCCTTCCACCGGCGTCTGATCTACACGTCGTTCATACATTGTGACGAGTGGTCGCCCCTTCGGGGGCGGCCACTCGTCTGTGTGTCGGGGTGGTTACAGAGCCGATGCGCGACTGAGCGCACGCCAGTTGCCGAAAACAGCCCCTGGAGGGTCATAATCTTCATCTGGTGTGCGCTCAGTCGACGAATAGGGTTTGTTCCTTTGCCGCCCCTCACTGAATTCTGGCGCCGGTAGACTGCCGTCATGCCTGACAATGATCCAGCGAAGCGCCTCCGCGCCAGCGATGAGGAGCGCGATTACGTGCTGTACCTTCTCCAGCAGGCGCACGCGGCTGGACGGCTCGACGTCGACGAACTCAATGAACGCCAAGACCGCACATTCTCCGTGAAGTACGCCGACGAGTTCGTCCCCCTGCTCGAGGACCTTCCGGAAGGCGCCGAGGTGGTGGCGGTGTTGCGGCCTCAACCGGCGCCGGAGTCGCGGCGGGGCACTCCACTACGGTTTGCCACCCCCAATTTCAGCGGCGGTAATCGGAGCCTCGCCATCCTTTCTGGAAAAGACATCGCGCTGGCGAGTGGCACCACCAGCTACACACTGTTGAGTTTCATGGGCGGCGACAACGTCGACATCAGCAACTGCATGGGGCCCGGCGTGACGCTGGTGATCGAATCGCAGGCTGTGCTCGGTGGGGCCACCATCAAGGTGCCGCTCGGTGTGCACATCGTCGACGAGTCGTCGAATGTCGTGGGTGGCAACACCATTAAGAAGAATGCGCGCGGCGACGGCTCGAACGGCACGCTGGTGCTGCGCGGCAACTCCATTTTTGGCGGGAACACGGTGAAGCTTGCCTGATTTCGACGGGCGCTCGATGCTGGCGCGGCTCCTCGAAGTCCCTGCCTTCGCCGGGCTCCCCGTCGTGGCGCAGCTGTCGCAGCTGCAGCCTGGGCGCACGGTGGTGCAGGCTCCGCCGGGGACGGGTAAGACGACGGCGGTGCCGCCGGCCATCGCGGATGTAGTGCCGGGGCGGGTGGTGGTGACAGAGCCTCGACGCATCGCGGCGCGGGCGGCTGCGGGGAGGCTCGCAGCGTTGAGCGGCACGCGGCCGGGGGAATACGTCGGGTACACGGTGCGGGGCGACTCGACGGCGCGCGCGTCGTCGAAGGTGGAGTTCGTGACGACGGGGGTGCTGCTTCGGCGGTTGCTGCGAGATCCGGAGTTGTCGGGCGTCGATGCGGTCGTGCTTGATGAGGTGCATGAGCGGCATCTCGACGCCGACCTCACCCTCGCGATGATCGCCGAGCTGGCGGAACTGCGTGATGACCTCACCGTCGTCGCGATGTCGGCCACGCTGGACGCAGCCCGGTGGGCGGAGCTGCTGGGCGGGGCGCGTGTGGTGGAGGTGCCGGGTGTGTTGCATTCGCTTGACGTGGGCTGGGCGCCCGCGCGGGGCGGGGCGCTGGATGAGCGGGGAGTGCGCGACGAGTTCCTCGACCACGTCGCGGAGGTGACGGCCGCGGAGTTCGGGCAATCGGAGGGGTCTGCGTTGGTGTTTGTGCCGGGTGCGCGGGAGGTCGACGGCGTGGTGGCGCGGTTGAGGGCGCGCGGGGTGCGGGCGCTGCCGTTGCACGGGCGGCTGGATGCTCGCGCGCAGGATGCGGCGCTCGCCGACGAGGGCGGGGCGCGCGTGGTGGTGGCGACGGCGGTGGCGGAGTCGTCGCTGACGGTGCCGGGGGTGCGGCTGGTGGTGGACGCGGGGCTGTCGCGCGAACCGCGCTTTGACCAGGCCCGCGGCATGGCCGGGCTGGTGACGGTGCGGGAGTCGCAGGCGGCAGCGACGCAGCGCGCCGGGCGTGCGGCCCGGCTCGGACCAGGCCGCGTGGTGCGCTGTTTCTCGGCCGACGAGTGGGCCGGCATGGCGGAAGAGCAGACGCCGGAGGTGCTCGTCGCCGACCTCACCGACGCGCTCCTCGCGCTCGCGTGTTGGGGCAGCCCGCGCGGCGAGGGGATGGCCTTGCCGACGGCGTTGCCGGAGGCGGGTGCGGCGCGAGCAGAGCAGGAGCTGCGGGCGTTGGGGCTGGTGGATGACGACGGGCGCGTCACCGATCTCGGGCGGCGGGTGGCGGCGATGCCACTGGAGCCGCGCTTGGGGGTCGCGTTGCAGGCGGGGGCTGACCGGTGCGGTGCGCGGGCTGCCGTCGAGGTGGTCGCCATGCTGGCGGAGGCGCCGTCGGGTGATCTGGCGACGGAGCTCGCGCGGCTGCGACGTGACCGCCCGCGGGCGTGGGTGCGGGAGGCCGACCGCCTGGAGCGTCTCGTCGGCTCAGCGCGCCCCTGCAGTCATGGTGTACCCCCACCCGGCAGGGGCAACCTGTGCGGCTCTGTTGCGGAACAAGTGTCACCTGCCTCGCCGGATGTCGTCGGGTTTGTGGTGGCGACGGCGCGCCCGGGCTGGATCGCGAGAGCGCGCGGAGAGGGGGAGTTCCTGGCCGCCTCGGGCACGGGGCTGACGATGCCGCGCGGGCTGACGCTGCGCGGGCCGTGGCTGGCGGTGTGGGAGACGCAGCGCGTCGGTGGTCTGGGGCTGGTACGCGCTGCCGTCGAGATTCCCGAGGCGCTAGCGATCGAAGTGGGCGACGTGCGCACCGCCCGCGAGGCCACATTCGACGGGCGCGTGCGCGTGCGGGAAGTCCGCCGGCTCGGCGCCATCGAGCTGAGTGCGACGCCCGCCAAGGCCACCCCCGACGTCGGCGAGCCCGCCGTGCGCGCAGCTCTGGCCAGCCGGGGGCTCGGCATCTTCCGTTGGCCTGACGGCGCGACGGCCCTGCGTCGACGCCTCAGCTGGCTACACCACATACTCGGCGACCCGTGGCCCGACGTGAGCGACGAATCGCTCCTGACAAGGGTCGACGAGTGGTTGCTCCTGGAGATCGACGAGCTGTCGCGCGGGGCCGACGCCTCGTCGGTGCAACTACTGCCGGCGCTGCGGAGGCTCCTGCCGTGGCCCGACGCTGCCCGCCTCGACGAGCTCGCGCCCGAGCGGATTGAGGTGCCGAGCGGGCGGCAAGCGCGCTTGGAGTATCCCGACGGCGACGGCCCGGTGGTGTGTGCGGTGAAGCTGCAGGAGTGCTTTGGGCTGACGGCGACGCCCACCGTCGGCGACGGGCGCGTGCCGGTGTTGATGCATCTGCTCTCGCCGGCGGGCCGACCGCTTGCAGTCACCGACGACCTCGCGTCGTTCTGGGCGAACGCTTACCCGCAGGTGCGCGCCGAAAACCGCGGCCGCTACGCCAAACACCCCTGGCCCGACGATCCCCTCACCGCCCCCGCCAAGCGCGGCACCAACCGCCAAGCGTTCTGAGCGCCGGGCCCGCCCGTCGGGCACACGTAACCTGTGCGGCTCAGTTGCGGACTAAGTGTCACTTGCCTAGCGGCGACGATGCGCCGTCGGGAAGCAGGTGACACATGATCCGCTCAGTTGCCGCACAGGTTGCACGTGCCGCCGGGAGCCGCCCAGGCCCGGCAGCACCCCAAGATAGATCAAGTTCGTGGCTCGTCTATCCACCACGAACTTGATCTATCTTGCGACGTTCGTCGACCAGGCCCTTGAAAGAAGGTTCCTTGCGCGGCGCGAACCCTGATCGCTCATCCCCAGCGAGCGGCGGTCCGGCGAACTGCGAGCCCGGTGAGCACCGTCTGAGCCGCGTAGACCGCTCCGACGCCTTCTCCGGCACGCAGACGCCAGTCCATCAGCGGCTCAAGCCCGAGCGCGTCGAGCACGCGCGCGTGCGCGGCCTCCCGGCTGACATGCGACGCCACCAGCCACCCCTGCACGCCCGGACGCAGCCGCATCGCCGCGAGCGCCGCGACGCTTGTCGCCAGGCCGTCGAGCACCACGACGTGCCCAGCGGCGGCGGCACCCAACGTGATGCCGGTCAGCACGGCGAATTCCGGGCCGCCCACGGCAGCGAGGGCCTCGTCGGGCTCCAACGGCCGCTCGCCCACACGTCGCAGCGCGCCGACAACTACGTCGAGCTTGGATGCGAGCATGGCGGAGTCGGACCCCGCGCCCAAGCCGACGGCCTCGTCGGGCGCCATCCCGGTGAGTGCGCACGCGAGCGCGGCGGCCACCGTCGTGTTGCCGACGCCCACCTCCCCCAAGCACACCAAGCCGCTCCCGCCCGCGCCGAGCTCCACGCCCCG
Source organism: uncultured Tessaracoccus sp. (assembly GCF_947286155.1). Taxonomy (GTDB): domain Bacteria; phylum Actinomycetota; class Actinomycetes; order Propionibacteriales; family Propionibacteriaceae; genus Arachnia. Next base: position 36,796 of record NZ_CAMYPD010000005.1, on the reverse strand, counting down.
ACGGATCGCCTCGCGCGTCGCGTCGAGTGACATCGCGTCGGCGTCGACGAGGTCCCCGCGCTCGCTAGACCCCCGAGCGTCCACCGCTCCGTCAACGACGGCCGTCACCCCGGCGTCGACGGTGACGACGCCCAGTCCGGCGGCACGTGCGGTGGCGGCGCCCATGCCGGTGCCGGCCACGCTGGCCCGCATCACGTCGGCGGTCACCGACTGGTCGAACGCCGAGACGCCGCGCGCGGCAACCGGGTGATCCGCACCCACGACGAAGAGCGTTCCGCCCTCGACGTCCCCGCCCGCGGCGGCGGTTATCTTGTCGAGCACCTGGTCGAGCAGGCCGAGCGACCCCGGCGGCGTGAGCAGGTGGTCGGCGTCGTCGTGAGCTGCGACGACGCGGGCCCGGTCCGGCGCGTTCACCGTCGGCAGCGAAGGTTCGTGCCCTTGTCGGAGCGCGTTTGTGGGCTGATCGGGCGCGTCCTGTTCGGGCCAGCGATCACGCAGAATCACGTCGTCGAGCGGCAGGCGTCTGGACCAGCCGCGCCGCTCCAGCCCCGGGGCCGGCGGGCGCTCGTCGGGCCATCCAAGACAGAGCCAACCCAAGGTCTCCACGCCGGCGGGAAGCCCGAGCAGCGCGCGCAACTCGTCGGGTTGAAAGAGCGTCACCCACCCCATGCCGAGGCCGTGCGCCCGCGCGGTGAGCCACATGTTTTCGATGGCGGCGGCGCAGCTCCATAGGTCGGCGTCATGGAAGGTGTTGCGCCCGAGCACGCCGGATGCGGGTGCGCGGCGGTCGCACGCCACCACGATGCCCAGGGGTGCCTCGCGGATGCCCTCCAGTTGGAGGTCGAGCAGACGCCGTCGGCGGTCGGGGGTGAGGAGCTGCGCCTGGCGCAGACGTTCGCTGTCGGCCATGGCGGCGGCGCGGTCGCGGGTGTGTTGATTTTTCACGACGATGAACCGCCACGGCTGCGAGTGTCCGACGCTGGGGCCGTGATGGCCCGCTTCGATCACGCTCCGCACGAGGTGCTCCGGCACCGGGGTGGGGCGGTAGCGACGGATGTCGCGGCGCGCGTCGATCACCTCCCGGAGAGCCTCGACGGTGGCTCGGCCCATGGCCCAACCTTCCGGGCTGGCGGCGCGGTCATCCGACGACGTCGCGTCCCCGATGAGCGGCGTCGGGCGGTTCCAGTGAGTTTCCGGCATAGCCCTGAGCCTAGTGGTGCGCCGCGCGTGGCCTACTTGCGGCGTCTCGCGTCCGGGGTTTCGCGCCCGGGTGGTTCCGGCCCGGTGCCCCGGCTGGGGCATCTCGCCCCCTCGGAGGCCCCCGCCCCCTCGGAGGCCCCCGCCCCCTGGTGCCCAGTCCCGGTGCCCCCAGCTGGGCTGATCGTCGGGCACACGTAACCTGTGCGGCTCAGTTGCGGAATAGGTGTCACTTGCTTAGCTGCGACGAGGCGTCGGCGGGAGGCAGGTGACACTTAATCCGCTCAGTTGCCGCACAGGTTGCCCCTGCCGGATGGAGCAGAAGAACCAGGGGAGCGCGACGCCCGACGCCCGACGCCCCGCCCACCCCAACCCACGCAACCTTGAGCCCACCAGGCTCAACCGTGTTGATTCTGGCTTGAAGCTGTGGTTAACTTGAGTCAACCCCGCTCAAGGGGATTGTCCTGAAATCTTTTCAATCTGGAGGAAATCTCATGGCACGTGCAGTAGGCATTGACCTTGGCACCACCAACTCGTGTGTCGCCGTCCTCGAAGGCGGCGAGCCCGTCGTTATCCCCAACGCTGAAGGCGCACGTACTACTCCTTCGGTCGTCGCGTTCTCCAACTCCGGCGAGGTGCTCGTCGGTGAAGTTGCGAAGCGCCAGGCGGTCACCAACGTCGACCGCACCATCCGCTCCGTCAAACGCCACATGGGCACCGACTGGAAGAGCAGCATCGACGGCAAGGATTACCGCCCCCAGCAGATCTCCGCGTTCGTGCTGCAGAAGCTGAAGCGCGACGCCGAGGCCTACCTGGGTGAGTCCGTCACCAACGCGGTCATCACCGTCCCGGCCTACTTCTCCGACGCTGAGCGCCAGGCGACGAAGGAGGCCGGCGAGATCGCGGGCCTCACCGTCGATCGCATCATCAACGAGCCCACCGCCGCAGCCCTCGCATACGGCCTTGACAAGGGCGATTCCGAGAAGACCGTCCTCGTCTTCGACCTCGGCGGCGGCACCTTCGACGTCTCACTGCTCGACATCGCCGACGGTGTGTTCGAGGTGAAGGCCACCAACGGCGATAACCGCCTGGGCGGCGACGACTGGGACCACACCGTCATGGAGTGGCTCGCTACGCAGTTCAAGAACAAGAACGGCGTCGACCTTCTCCAAGACAAGATGGCCCGCCAGCGTCTCCAGGAAGCGGCCGAGCGCGCGAAGATCGAGCTCAGCTCCGCATCCGAGACCACCATCAACCTGCCCTACATCACCGCATCGGCATCCGGCCCGCTGCACCTCGACGAGAAACTCACCCGCGCCGAGTTCCAGCGCCTCACCCAGGACCTCCTGGACCGCTGCCGCGCCCCGTTCAACGCGGTCATCAAGGACGCCGGCATCTCCGTCGACAAGATCGACGAGGTGCTCCTCGTGGGTGGCTCCACCCGTATGCCCGCAGTTGCCGAGCTGGTGAAGGAACTCACCGGCGGCAAGGAGCCCAACAAGGGTGTCAACCCCGACGAGGTCGTCGCCCTCGGTGCCTCCCTCCAGGCTGGCGTGCTGAAGGGCGAGGTCAAGGACGTGCTGCTCCTCGACGTCACCCCGCTGTCCCTCGGTATCGAAACCAAGGGCGGCGTGATGACGAAGATCATCGAGCGCAACACCACCATCCCCACCAAGCGCTCCGAGGTGTTCACCACCGCGGAAGACAACCAGCCCGCCGTGATGATTCAGGTCTACCAGGGCGAGCGCGAGTTCGCGCGCGACAACAAGTCGCTCGGCAACTTCGAGCTCACCGGCATCCTGCCCGCGCCGCGCTCGGTGCCGCAGATTGAGGTCACCTTCGACATCGACGCCAACGGCATCGTGCACGTCAGCGCGAAGGATCTCGCGACGAACAAGGAGCAGTCCATGACCGTCACCGGCGGTTCCGCGCTGGCCAAGGAGGACATCGACCGCATGGTCAAGGACGCCGAGGCCCACGCCGAGGAAGACAAGAAGCGCCGCGAGTCCGTCGAGATGCGCAACGAGGGCGACGCCCTGGTGTTCCGCACCGAGAAGCTCCTCACCGAGAACGCCGACAGCATCGACGAGGCCACCAAGCAGCCCGTCGTGGACGCCGTCGAAGCGCTCAAGGAGGCCCTGAAGGGTGATGACGACGACGCGGTGAAGTCCGCCGTCGAAGACCTCAACCAGAAGGCATCCGTGATGGGCCAGGCCATGTACGCTGCAGCCCAGGCGCAGGCGCAGGCTTCCGGTGAGGGCGCTGAGGGCGCGTCGGAGGAGGCGTCGTCGGAGAGCGCTGAAGACGAAGTGATCGACGCCGAGATCGTCGACGACGAGGAGAAGGACCAGCAGTGACCGAACACCCCGGAACTGAGGAAGAGGCCGTGGCTGAGGGGGACACCCTCGGCCCGGCTTCGGCCGACGTAGCGGGAGCAGGTATCGACGCCGACATCGCCGCCGACGCTGAGGCGGCGCCGTCGGAGCCCCCTGCGGAAGAAGTCGACTACCAGCGGCTCTCGGCCGAACGCACTGAAGACCTCCAGCGGCTTCAGGCGGAGTACGTCAACTACAAGAAGCGCGTCGATCGTGACCGCAGCCTCGCGAGGCAGTCGGGCATCGAGTCCGTCATGGCCGACATGATGCCGGTGCTCGACGCCATCGCCCTGGCGAAGCAGCACGACGATCTCGCGGACGGTGGCAAGATGATTGTTGCCGAACTCGAGAAGATCACGACGAAACACGGCCTGCAGATGTTTGGCGAGGTGGGCGAGGCATTCGATCCCATCAAGCATGAAGCACTCATGCAGGTCCCGCTCGACGAGCCCGTCGAGGTGGCCACGGTGTCCCAGGTTATTCAGCCCGGTTTCGAGCTGGCTGGACGCGTGCTCCGCCCGGCGCGCGTCGCCGTCGCAAACCCCTGAGCACACCACGGAAAGGCCGTAGATGAGCACGAAAGATTGGGTTGACAAGGACTATTACAAGGTCCTTGGGGTCTCCAAGAACGCATCGGGAGACGAGATCAGGAAAGCATTCCGCAAGATCGCGTCGCAGAATCACCCGGACAGAAACCCGGGCGATAAGAAGGCCGAGGCGCGTTTCAAGGAGGCGTCGGAAGCCAACTCCGTGCTCAGCGACCCGAAGAAGCGCAAGGAATACGATGATGCCCGCAGCCTGTTTGGCGGGGGCGGGTTCCGATTCCCGAAGGCCGGGCCGTCGCATGGCGGCGGCTCAGCCGGCTTCGACGACCTCTTCCGCAACGCCGCCCCCGGCGGGGCAGCCGGTGGATTCAGCGACATCTTCGGCAACCTCTTTGGCGGTGGCGGCGGGGGCTCTCGCAAGCAAACTGGGAGGGGGCCGCGTCGGGGAGCCGACGTCGAAGCCAAGGCCACGCTCACCTTCCAGCAGGCGGTGGAGGGCACGACGGTGTCCTTGCGCATGCCTTCCGACTCGCCGTGTACCGCATGTCGCGGCACCGGCGCGAAGGCAGGCACGCTGCCGAAGGTGTGCCCGACGTGTGAAGGCTCCGGCATGCACTCCGCTGAGGTGGGCGGCGTGTTCTCGATGTCCGAGCCCTGCCCCGACTGCCGCGGCCGCGGGTTGATCGTCGAAACCCCTTGTCCGGACTGTGATGGCTCTGGGCGAGGGAAGACGACGTCCTCCCTCCAGGTGCGCATTCCTGCCGGTGTGCAGGACGGGCAGCGGGTCAGGCTGAAGGGCAAGGGCGCGGCCGGCGAGAACGGCGGCGCGAAGGGCGACCTGTACGTCGAGGTGAGCGTCGAGCCGCACAAACTGTTCGGTCGCGACGGCCACAACCTCACGCTCGACGTGCCCGTCACCATCGGTGAGGCGTCGCTGGGTGCGGAGATCGCGGTGCCGACGCTGCAGGGCCCCAGCGTGAAGCTGCGGCTGCCTGCCGGCACCTCGAACGGCGCCAAGATGCGCGTGCGTGGCAAGGGCGTGCGCAAGTCGGACGGGTCGATGGGCGACCTCATCGTTACGATCAACGTCCAGGTGCCGGAGCACTTAACCGACGAGGCGAAGGCTGCGCTGAAGGCCTTCACCGATGCGTCGAATCAGGCCAACCCGCGAGCCGGGCTGTTTGGGTGATCCGTGATGCAGAACCTTCCCCAGCCGTTCGACCCCCACGCTGCGGTGTTCCCCATCTCGATAGCGGCGGAGCTCGCGGACATGCACCCGCAAACGCTGCGCGGCTACGACAGGCTTGGCCTCGTCGTGCCCAAGCGCGCGCGGGGGAGGGGGCGTCGGTATTCCCTGCACGACGTGGCCAAGCTCAGGCATATCCAGCAGCTCTCACAGGACGAGGGCATCAACCTGGAGGGGATCCGTCGCATCCTCGCGCTTGAGGACGAGGTGGAGGCGCTGCAGGGGCAGATCGAACGCCTCAGCGAAACGCTGCAACGCCTACAGAGCACCGGCATGACAAGGCTGTTTACCGCCGACGGCTACGGCGGCATCTACCACGGGCGCTACCAGCCGCGCGAGCTCGGCTGGCGCTGAGAGCGCCGCGAGCGCGCCGGCTGGCAACGGCCGCGTCCGTCACAAGGTGATGTCCAGGAACGCGATGACGTCCTGCGTGACCTCGTCGCGGTTCAGTTCGTTCAAGATCTCGTGGCGGGCCTCGGGGTAGAGCTTCACGGTGACGTGCTCCATGCCGGCATCCTTGTAGCGCTGTGCCGTGGTCTCCACGCCGTCGCCATCCTGGCCGCCCACTGGGTCGTGGGTGCCCGAGATGAGCAGTATGGGCAGCGTCTTCGTGAGGCCTTGGAGTTTCGCATCGTCGGCGGCATCGGCGAGGCTCGCGAGCCCAGCGGGGGCGGGGGCCGCCCAGCCGCAGGCCGGGTCGTCGACGTACTTGTCTACCTCGGCCTCGTCCCGGCTCAGCCACTCGAATCCGGTGCGGTGCTCGAAGGGGGCGTTGAATGCGGAGAGGGCGGCTGGACCGTCGCTGGCGAGCATCGGGGCGAACACCGCAACGTCGCCCGTGCCGCTTAGCACGACGGCGTCCACGTCGGCGGAGTGTTCGAGGAGGTAGTGCTGGGCGCCGAAGGAGCCCAGTGAGTGCCCGAAGAGCGCTACTTTCAGGCCGGGGTTGTCCTCGCGGATGCGCTGATTGACCAGGGCGTAGTCGTGCACCCAGCCCGCCCAGCCGTCGGGGCCCCAGTTGCCGTACTCGCCGTTCGCGGTGCGGCCCGAGGCGCGCTGGTCAGGTGCGTACACGAGGTAGCCGGCGGCGGTGAGGGCTTCCGCGAACCGGCGGTAGCGGCCGGCGTGCTCGCCGAGCCCATGATGCAACTGCACGGCGGCCTTCGGCTTGCCCGCTGGCGCCCAGCGGTACACCTGCAGCTCGATACCGTCGTCGGTGGTGATGGTGATAGTGGTCTCGTCCATACACCGACGGTACTACCCCGCGCCGACGTATGTGCGCAGACCTCAGCTAACCCAATATTCACACGCGTTTGCTCAGATCGCCGTTTTTGGGCCTTTTCAGCAAACGCGTGTGGATATTGGGTTAGCTTGGCGCGGAGACCCCTAAGCGAGCAGCCCCTCGGCGGCTTCGACGACGGCGTCGATCAGGGCGTCGTCGCTGGCGAGTTCGGGCGAGGCGAAGGCCACCACTCGGGCGGCGTCCTCTCGTAACGTGCCTCCGACAAGTGCCTTCACCTTATCCTCGGCGGCGTCCTTGACTGGCGAACCCTCACCGCGCAGATGCAGCAGCCACGCCGCGACGGCGGTGACGGCCGCCGTCGGCATCTCACAGGCCTCACGGAGACGACGCAGCGTCGGCACAATCCGCACAGGAATCTTCTGCGAACCGTCGGCAGCGATCTGCGCGAGCAGATGCCGGATGTTCGGGTTCTCGTAGCGCTTAGTGAGAGCCTCCGCGTACTCTTCCCACGCCACGCTGAGCCCCGGCCCGGCCTCGCGCCACCACTGCTGCACCAGCTCGCGCAGCCGCGGGTCGTTGATGCCGTCGCACACCGTCTCCAAGCCCAGAATCGGCCCGGCGTACGCCATCAGCGAGTGCGACCCGTTCAGCATCCACAGCTTGCGCTGCTCGTAGAGCTCCACGTCGTCGACGATCGTCGCCCCCGCCGACTCCCACTCAGGCCGCCCGGCCGGGAAGTCGCCCGCTATGACCCACTCGCTGAACGGCTCCGTGGGCACAGGCGAAGCATCGTGGTAGCCCTCTGACTTCTCGACGGCGGCGACCTCGTCGTCGGTGGTGGCGGGCGTGATGCGGTCGACCATGCACGTCGCGAACGACACGTGTTCGTCGATCCACGCTGCGAGTTCCTCGTCGACCGCAAGCGCGGCGTCGCGTATGACGCGGCCGAAGGCGGCGCCGTTGTCGGGGAGGTTGTCGCAGGGCAAGACGGTGAGCCCACCCAGCCCGGCGGCGCGACGGGCTGCCAGCGCAGCAGTCACCCGCACCGGTGCCGTCGCGAGCTGCAACCCGGCGAGCGCATCCACCCCATCCCCGACGGCGCCCCTCACTGCGGTGAGGTCTGCCGCGATGTCGTCGCGCTCGGCGTCGAGGCCGCCGTCATCGCGGCGGCAGTAGCCGGCCTCGGTGACGGTCGAGGTCACCACCGCCAGCTCAGGGGAGGTGAAGTAGCCGACGAGCGCGGCGAGGTCGTCGGCGGGATGCACGGCGGAGATGCTGGAGATCACCTCGAACGCGTCGCCGTCGGGGCCCTTCGTGATGAGCGTGTACAACCCGTCCTGCGGGGAGAGCACCTCGGCCATGGTGGGGCGCCGGCCGGTGAACGCGGCGATGCCCCACGCGTCGGCGTCGGTGGCGTGCTCGGTGTACCAGGCCTGGTGGGCGCGCATGAAGTTGCCGAGCCCGAGGTGCACAATCTTCACCGGAGCAGCGGGGCGGCCGTGGGTGGCGCGAGTGAGGGTGGTCATGGTGTTCCTTTCCTGGGGGTCTCGGGGGTCACAGCTTGAAGGCCCGCTGGGGCTGGGCGACGACGAGGTCGATGGCGGTGTCGCGGGCCTCGTCGAGCGCGAGGCGGTGCTCAGCGACCAGCCCGGCGAGGAACGCACAATCGACGCGGCGGGCAGCGTCGTGGCGGGCGGGGATGGAGCAGAACGCGCGGGTGTCGTCGATGAATCCCGACCCCTTCTGCAGCGTGCCGTACCCCGTCGTCGCGCGGCGGTAGCGCATCATGGCGTCGTTCTCGTCGATGAACCACCACGGCGCGCCGACGTACATGCCGCGGTACCAGCCGGCCAGCGGCGCCAGCTCGCGCGAGTACACCGTCTCGTCCATCGTGAACACCACCAGGTGGAAGCCGTCGGCGTTGCCGTACGCGTCGAGGACGGGCTGCAGCGCCGACGCGAACTCCACCGACAGCGGCACGTCGCCACCCACGTCGGCACCGTAGCGGGCGAGCGCGGCGGAGTCGTGGTTGCGGAACACCGCCGGGTGCAGCGTCATCACCAGCCCGTCCTCGCAAGCCAGCCTGGCTTGGTCATTCACCATGTGCCGACGCAGCACGTCGCCCTCCTCGGGCGAGATCTGGCCGGCCAGCGCCGCCGCGAACAAGCGCTCGGCCTCCGCGTCGTCGACACGTTCGCAGCGGGCGTCGCGGTGAGAGTGGTCCGACGACACCGCGCCGTGCTCCTTGAAGTACTGCCGGCGCCGGCGCATGGCTTCGACGTGGTCGGCGTAGCTGCCGATCTCCAGCCCAGCCGCTTCGCCGAGCGCCGCAGTGAGGGCGGCGAACCCGTCGCGGGCGGGCTCGAGGTACCGGTCGGGGCGGAAGGTGGGCATCACGCGCCCGTCCCAGGCCGGATCGTCGACGAGCGCGCGGTGCCCGTCGAGGGTGTCGCAGGGGTCATCGGTGGTAGCCAGCGCGGCAATGTTGAACCGACGGTACAGCGCGCGCGGGCGGTACTCGTCGCGGGCGAGGCAGGCGGAGATGTGGTCGTAGATCTCGTCCGCCGACTCCGCCGACGGGCGCACATCGACGCCGAACACGTCGACGAACTGGCTCTCGAACCAGAACTGCACCTGCGTGCCGCGAAACACCTTCCAATTCGCGCAGAAGATGCGGAAGGCCTCGCGCGCGGCCTCCGGCGTCATCGGGCTGCCCACCGGCACCCCGAGCTGCGCCAGCTCCACGCCCGCGACGGCGTGCAGGAGGCGGTTGGTGTAGTGGTCGGGGGTGAGCAGCAGCGACGTCGGGTCGGTGAACGGGGTATCGTCGGCGAGCCACTCGACGGGCACGTGCCCGTGCGGCGAGATGATGGGCAGCTCCGCCACCTCCGCGTAGAGCTCGCGGGCGATGGCACGCACGGAAGGCTCGGCGGGGAAGAGGCGGTCGGGGTGGAGGGTCAGCGGTGTTGACATAGCTCGGGCTCCTATTCATTGACGGTGACCGGGGGCGGCTGTGCTCTCCCGGCTGTGCAGTTGCATGGGGACGACGATCGTCTCCGCGCTCGGCGACGACCGGTGTTGTAGTTGCGAGATGAGGGCGCGGGCCGCGCGCCCGCCGATATCCGACGTGGACGGCGCCACGCTGGTGAGGGTCGGTGTGGTCAGCACCGACGAGATGGAGTTGTCGACGCCCACGACGGACACATCGTCGGGAACCAGCACGCCAGCTCGCTGACAAGCCTTCATGAACCCGATGGCCATCATGTCGTTGTAGGCGATGACGGCGGTGGTGCGTTGGCTCATCCACTCACGGGACGCGGCCACCCCGCCGTCGAGCGATGGGCGCTGCGGCTGCATGCGGCGGCACACCAGGTCCAGCTGGTGGCAGGCCTCTGATATTCCCCGCCAGCGCACGCCGTCGGCCCACGACGCCGCAGGCCCAGGCAGGTACGTGAATCGGGTGTGGCCGAGCGCGGCGAGGTGGGTGACAACCGTGCGCATGCCGCGCGCGGTGTCGGCGATCACCGACGGCAGCCCCGCGATCACGCGGTTCACGCTCACCACGGGCCGGATTTTGACGATCTGCATGATCGCGGAGTCGCTGAGCCTCGACGCGCCGAGCGCTAGCCCGTCGACGAGCGGTGCGAGGCGGTCGATCTCTTGGCGCTCTATTTGGGCGTCTTCCTGCGTGTCGAGGAGCAGCACCGAGTAGCCGTGGCGCGCGGCCTCCAGCTGGAATCCCTTCATGATGTGCGCAAACACCGGGTTCGCGGCGTCGGCGACGACGATTCCCAGCGTCTTCCGTGATGCGTCGTCGTAGCCGCGCGCGACGGGCCGCTCCCGGTAGCCGAGTCGCCGCGCGGTGGCGCGAACGTGCTCGGCGGTCTCCGCACCCACCCGGCCGGGCCGTGCGAAGGTGCGCGACACCGTTGACGGCGCCACACCCGCCGCCTCCGCGATGTCGTAGATCGTCACCCGCTTGCGCCGCTTGCGCTCGGGCTGGGCATCATTCATCGGCTGCCTCCGGCCACGCCGCACCAGGCCTGAGCCCCGCATTCCAGGCCGCCGCCTGCGCCCGCGCCAGCGCCACCCGCTGCGGCACGTCGAGCGCGGCGGCGAGGGCTTCGACGTCGACGAATTCGGGCGTGGCTTGGGTAATCACGCCGGTATCCGGTTCGCCGGCGACCTTAATGCGCACCTCGTGGCCGTCCACATCCACCGACACCCAATCCCGACGAAGCACCTGCCGGGTGAGCGGGGCGGACGTGCGCACGCCGAGGGTCGACGTATGCGTGAGGAGCACGTCGGCTACCTGCTGCGCGCGGTCGGGCGTCGCGAGTGCCGTTACGACGTGCGCCGGGCGCCCCTTCTTCATCACGACGGGGGTGAGCCACGCGTCGAGCGCCCCGGCGTCGAGGAGCCGGTGGAGCACGTCGGGCCATAGGCGGGGGTCGAGGTCGTCGACGTTCGCCGAGATCTCCTGCACCTCCCGAGCCCCGACGTCGCCCCCTCCGCGCCCGATGAGTGCCCGCAGTACGCCGGCGCGGTCTTGGCGCACCCTGGTACCTGCCCCGACACCCACCGCGGCCACCCGCATACGCGGCAGCGTCTCCTGCTCGTCGCACATGGCCCGCAGCAGCGCGAGCCCGGTGGGAGTGCACAGTTCGCCGACGTTCTCCGGCCCGCCAGCCTCGATGTCCCAGCCCACCGCAAGCTGCAGCACCGCCGGCGGCGGCACGCTCAGGTTGCCGTGCTGGGTGTGCACGTGACCAGCGCCGACGGCCACCGTCGAGCACGACGTGCGCGCCACCTGCAGCGTGCGCACCGCCTCCGCGACGCCGACGATGTCGCCGATGGAATCCAGCGCCCCCACCTCGTGGAAGTGCACATCCTCGACGGACATGCCATGCACGTGCGCCTCGGCCTCGGCCAGCAGGCGGAAGGCGCTGAGGGCGAGGGAGCGCGTCGCCTCGGGCACGCCGTCGACGGCGAGCATGGCCTCGACATCAGCGAGATGCCGCACCGGTGGGTTGGGCTCGTCGGCGATCACGTCCACCTTGTGCGCGGCGAACGGCCCGCGCTCCACGCGCCGGTGCTGGAGGTGCAGCTTGCCTGGCGCGATGAGTTCCAGCACCGCGGCGACACTCGCCGAGTCGGCGCCGGCGTCGATCAGCGCGGCGAGCAGCATGTCGCCCGCGGCACCCTGGGAAACGTCCAGCCACAGTCGCGCGTTTGCGGGTGCGGTGGGCTGCCACAGCGCGCCGGGCTCGATGCGGGTGCCTTCGGGCACCTGGGCGCCATCTGCCGTTGTCACGTGGTGGTGATGGTGGCCGCCGGCGGTGATGTCATGCATGCGGGAACTCCTTGCTGGCGGTGATCTGCGCGGCCAGATGGCCGGCGCCGTAGCCGTTGTCGATGTTGACGACGCCAACCCCAGGCGCGCAGGCGTTGAGCATCGAGAGGAGGGCGGCCACGCCGTCGAAGGCGGCGCCGTAGCCGGTGGAGGTGGGGCAAGCGACGACGGGACAGCGCGCCAGCCCCGCGACGACGGGCACCAGCGCCGCGTCCATGCCCGCCACCGCGACGATGACGTCGGCCGCTTCGAGCTCGTCGCGTCTCGCCAGGATGCGGTGCAGCCCGGCGACGCCGACGTCGACGATCTCGGTCACCTCGCGCCCGAGGAAGCGGGCCGTGAGCGCGGCCTCGCGGGCGACTGGGAGGTCCGACGTGCCCGCGCAGACCACCGTCACGCGCCCGCCAGTGGGGGTGGGTGGTTCGGGTGGCCAAGCGACGATGCGCGCGGTCTCGTCGTGGAGTGCGGTGGGGAACTGGTCGAGGATCACCTCGGCATGCTCGGGTTCGACACGGGTGAACAGGAGCGTGCCGAGCGAGATGCCGTCGGAGGCGCGACGGTGCCAGCCCGCCGCGATCTGCGCCACCTGGGCGGGCGTCTTCCCCTGGCACAGCACCGCTTCGGGGTAGCCCCGTCGGGAGTAGCGCTCGAAATCGATGTTGGCAACGTCGTTCATCGGGGCGCCTCCATGAGCTGGAGGGTGAATGCGCCGGAGCGGATGCCCTCGAGGTCGACCGCGACGTGCGCGAACCCCGCCGCGCGCACCCCGTCGACGAGCGCCTGACGCAGTTCGGCGTCGGCGAGGTGTCCCAGCTCATCGGCGGGTACCTCGACGCGGGCCACGGTGCCGTGGTGGCGCACGCGGCAGTCGGTGAAGCCGGCGGCGAGCACGGCGTCCTCCGCGACGTCGATCTGCTCGAGCTTGGCGGCGGTCACCTCCTCGCCGTGCGGGATGCGGCTCGCGAGGCACGGTGCAGCCGGTTTATCTGCGCTGGCCAGGCCAAACGCGCGCGCGATGGCGCGGACGTCCTCCTTCGTCGCGCCCGCGTCGGCGAGCGGATGCGCGACGGCGTGCTCCCGCGCGGCGCGTGCGCCCGGCCGATCCACACGCTGCGCGTCGTCCGCATTCTCCCCGTACGCGACGACGGCGAGGCCAAGCCGCGCCGCCTCCGCGTCCTCGATGCGCGTGAACATCTCGTCCTTGCAGTGGTAGCAGCGATCGACGGGGTTCGCGGTGTAACTGGGGTTGTCGAGCTCGTGGGTGGACACCTCGACGAGTTCCAGCCCGAGCGTGGCCGCCTGGGTGTGGGCGAGTCGTCGCTCTCGGCGTGCGAGCGACGGCGACACCGCTAGTAGCAGCACGGTTCGCTCTCGCCCGACGGCTTCCGCCGTGAGCGCGGCCAACGTGGCTGAATCGACCCCGCCGGAATACGCCACCCCGACGCGCCCCGTATCGCCGGCGGCCGCGCGTAGCCGGCAGACCACGTCGTCGGCTTTCGCGCGAAGTGGCGCTGACAAGGCGTGGAGGGGGGTCGTCGTGGCGGCGGACGGCAACGTGCATGCTCCTTTGAAGACAGTGGCCGATATGTTCGATTCGATCAGAGTCTACGTGCTCACGTCGCCCGGTTGCCGAGAGTTGCCAAGTGGTCGCGTGTGAGAGAAGTACGCACGCCGAGCTAACCCGATATCCACACGCGTTTGCGAAAAAGGGCGTTTTTGGGCGATTTCGACAAACGCGTGTGGATATCGGGTTAGGTAGCCCGAGGTACCCCCACCTGGCGCCAGCGGGCGCGCCGGGTGCACTGGGGGGTTGCGCCGTGCGCAAGGATGGTTGCTACAGCACTGTTGCCTACACGTCGCGGAGGAGAACCGCATGCATGACCACGGACCCGTGCTCGACGGCCGCGTGCATCGCCACCTGGCAGACAAGATCTGGCCGGCCAGCGCGCAGAAGATCGCAGACCTCGAAGTGGCTTTCGCCCCCATCACCGATTCCGACGACGCCACCGGCCACGCCGCCGCGCCCGGCGCGATCGGGCAGGGCGAACCCATCTCGATCGACGAAGCCCTCCGCCTCACCTACGAGCCCGCCGCCGTCGGCGACGAGTGGGGCCCCGCCTGGGGCACCACATGGATGCGCTTCCGCGGCCAGGTGCCGAGCGACTACCTAGGCGCCCACGTCGAGGCCGCCATCGACCTCGGCGCCATCGGCGGGCCCGGCTTCACCTGCGAGGGCCTCGTGGTACGCCCCGACGGCACCGTCGTCAAGGGTCTCAACCCCCGCAACCAGTGGGTGCCGATCGAGTGCGACGACGATGGCCGCTTCGAGTTCTACGTCGAGGCCGCAGCGAACCCGGTGATGCTCGACTCCCCACCCTTCCGCGAAACCGAGCGCGGCACCAAGGCCGGGGCCGGCCCCGCCCCAATCCACACCCTCCGCACCGCGGAGCTGCAGCTCATCCACGACGAGGTCCGCGCCCTCGCGCTCGACATCGAGGCGCTCCACGAGACCGCCGCGCAGCTCCCCGAGGACTCCGGCCGACGCTGGGAGATCCGCCGCGCCCTCGACCGCGCGCTCGACGCACTCAGCCTGCGCGACATCGTCGGCACTGCTGCGGCCGCACGCTCCGAGCTCAGGCCAACCCTGGAGCGCACCGCCGAGGATGGCAGCCATCTGCTCCACGCCGTCGGGCATGCGCACATTGACTCCGCGTGGCTGTGGCCGCTCAGGGAGACCCGTCGCAAGGTGGCGCGCACCATCGCCAACCAGCTGACGCTCACCGAGCGCTTCCCGGAGCACCGTTTCTCGTTCCCAGCCGCGCAGCACTCCGCCTGGCTCGAGGAAGACCACCCCCAGCTGTTCGAGCGCCTGCAGCAGGCGGTGGCCGACGGGCACATCATCCCCGTCGGGGGCATGTGGGTGGAGTCCGACGCGAACCTCCCCAGCGGCGAGGCGATGTGCCGGCAGTTCCTGCAAGGCCAGCGGTTCTTCACCGAGCGCTTCGGTAAGCCCTGCACCGAGGTGTGGCTGCCCGACTCATTCGGCTACTCCGGCGGCCTCCCGCAGCTCGCGAAGCTGGCCGGCGCGCGCTGGTTCCTCACGCAGAAAATCTCGTGGAACCAGGTCAACGACTTCCCGCACCACTCCTTCACCTGGGAGGGCATCGACGGCACCCGCATCTTCACGCACTTCCCGCCGGCCGATACGTACTGCTCCGACCTGTCCGCCGAGAACCTCCACCACGCGGCCCGAAACTTCCGTGACAAGGGCAGATCCGCCACGTCACTCGTGCCGTTTGGGTATGGCGACGGCGGTGGCGGCCCGACGCGCGAGATGCTGGAGCGCATCGAACGAGTGGGCGACCTCGCCGGCCACCCCCGCGTCGAGGTGTCCACGCCCACGCGGTTCTTCGAGCAGGCCGAGCGCGAGCACGAGGGCCCGTCGGTGTGGGTCGGCGAGCTCTACCTCGAGCTGCACCGCGGCACCTTCACCTCCGTCGCGCGCGTGAAGCGCGGCAACCGCCGCTGCGAGGAACTCCTGCGCGAAGCCGAGCTGTGGACCACCACCGCCGAGGTGCGCGGCGTCGGCTCGTACCCGGCCGAGCGGCTGGGCGAGATCTGGCGCGAGGTGCTGCTCTACCAGTTCCACGACATCCTCCCCGGCACCTGCATCGCGTGGGTGTACGACGAGGTGCTCGCCCGCCAGGAAGCCCTGGAGGCCGAACTCACGCAGATCATCGACGACGCCCAGCGCGCGCTGGCAGCAGCGTCGGGGAAGGCGTCGGGTGAGGTGGTCTTCAACGGCGCGCCGGTGGTTCGCGACGGTGTCCCCGCCTTCGGCGCCTGCGTTCAGCGCCCGGCTGACGGGCACGTCGAGGTACGTGCCGAGGGCGACGGGTTCGTCGTCGACGGTGCCTCGCTCCGGGTGGCGGTGGACGGACGCGGCGGTGTCACGTCGCTGTTCGACAAGGAGCGCTCACGCGAGGTGCTGCCTGCGGGCACGCGCGGCTCGCTGCTGCAGCTGCACCCGGATTTCCCGAACGCGTGGGACGCGTGGGACATCGACCTGGCTTCGCTGAACACCTGCGAAACCCTCGACGCGAGCGAGGTCGTCGTCATCGAGCGCGGCGTGGAGGTGCGCTACGCGTTCCACGATTCCACCGCGACGCAGCGCCTCACCCTCGCGCCCGGCGACGGGCGGCTGCACGTCGAGGTGGACGTCGACTGGCACGAGCGCGATGCCCTCCTGAAGCTCGTGTGGCCGGTCGATGTGCACAGCGACGAGGCGCGCTGCGAGATTCAGATGGGCCACATCACCCGCCCGACGCACACGAACACGTCGTGGGATGCGCAGCGCTTCGAGGTGCACGCGCACCGCTGGGTGCACGTCGGCGAGCCGGGCTACGGTGTGGCCATCGCGAACGAGCGCACCTACGGTTGGGATTTCCAGCGCGAAGCCCGCGCCGACGGCGGCACCTACACCAGCGTGCGCGCGTCGCTGTTGAAGGGCCCGCGGTACCCCGATCCGCGCGCTGACATCGGCGAACACACGTTCCGGTTCACGCTCCGCCCCGGCGGGGACGTCGAGGACGCGGTGGCCGACGGCTACCTCGCCAACCACACGCCGCGCGTCGTGGCTGGTGGCGAGGTGGCGCCGCTCATCACCGCCGACGGTGGGGTCGCCGTCGAGGCGGTGAAGCTGGCGGAAGATGGCTCGGGTGACGTGGTCGTGCGGCTGTACGAGCCCTACGGTAAGCGCGCCGATGCCACGCTGACAACCAGCTTTGCGGCGACGGACATCGTCGAGACGGATCTGCTGGAGGTGCCGCTGGGCACCTCGGATCAGCAGCAGGTGGCGCCCAGCGTCGTGCAGCGCGTCGAGGGTTCGCAGGCGACGCTCGCCCTGCGTCCGTTCCAGGTGGCGACGCTGCGGATCAGCCGGGCCTGAAGATAGATCAAGTTCGTGGTGGGTAGACGAGCCACGAACTTGATCTATCTTTGCCGACAGTGCGCGGTCACTAGACTTGCATCATGACGTCGGTGCAAGAGGCGCTGGCCAGGCTCCGAGCCGATCAGGCCAGTGGCGCGTTGGAGGAGCTGTGCGCGTCGCAACATATCGCCGTGCTCATGCTGCACGGCAGCGTGTTACGCGACGCGGCCGTGGCGCGTGATCTGGACCTGGCGTACTGCTTTGAGCGAGGTGTTCGCGGCGACGAGTTCGCGGTCGCGACCGCATTCATCACCCGGTACGGTGACCACGTCGACCTGATGCCACTCGACCGAGCTGGCGCCGTCGCCAAATTCGGCGCCCTGAATTATGGCGAACCGCTCGTGGAGCGCGTGCCCGAGATGGTGGCTCGCCTGCGCATCGCGGCCTTCGGGCAGTACCGCGACGAGGAGCCATTCCGCCGAGCTGCGTTGGAAAGGTTGGCGCATGGTTCCTAGGCAATTCAGCGACGTTGTGGTGCTCGAGCGTCTTCGACTCATCGAGCGGCAATTGCGGACGCTCGCAGACATCGAAGCCAATCCCGATCGGGGTGTAATCGAGCAACTGGCGGTGGAGCGGATACTCACCCAACTGGTGGACCTCGCCGTCGGCATCAACCTGCACATTGTGGGATCGCTAGGGAATGTGGCGCCAACCGATGCGGCTGAGTCGTTCCGAGAAGCGGCGGCGCAGGGGGTGATTCCCCGTTCGCTTGCCGAGGCGCTGATACCGAGCGTCGGTATGCGCAATGTGCTCATCCACGAGTACGTGCGCGTGGACGAGCAACGAGTGAACAAGGCAGTCCCCCTGGCATTGGAGCAGTTCGAGCGCTACGTGCAATCCGTGGCGAGGTGGCTGGCGGCACAGGCCAGCTGAGCCCGATGAAGCCGCGCTGCGATGGCCCGATTGCCGTCCATACTATGAGGTATGACCATCATCGCTATGCTGCTCACTCTGTTCTTCGGCATCATTCCCCAGGCGCCCGACCCTGATCCCGATCCCGGCCCCCAGCCAACGCCCAGCAGTCCCACCGACCTGCAAATCGCGGTTGGCGATACCGAGCGGGTGGTGCTGGGCGAGGTGAACCCCAGCGTCGGCGATAACTACTACATCACCGACGGCGTCGATTCCCCGTACGCGACGATCAAGGAAGGCCACGGAGATTGCCCGACGGACACCCCTCCCGGCGGCTGCACGTACCCGGTGTGGGCCGACATGACCGGGCAGAAGGAGGGCACGTTCACCTTCACGGTGCAGTACTGCCTCCGCACCACGCTGGAGAACTGCGACGCGCAGGGCAAGGAGCCTGTGACCTACACCGTGACGGTGACGAAGTAGCGCCGACGGGGCCCCTCACGCGGGTAGCCTCCCGCGCTGGGCTTCGGTGCGGTGGAGCAGCTCGCCGGCCCCATGCACGACGAGGGTGTCGGGGTCGTGCTCGAACGCGGCGACGTCGACCGTCGCCGGGTCGAGGTAGTTGAGCGAGATGGCCTCCACCGTCGCGCGGGGGATGCCGGTGGCGAGCGTGACGGTGACGCGGTTGGTTTCGACGCCGGTGGCGGGGTCGTAGCTGCCGAGGCCGCGCAGGTGCGTCGAGTGGGCGAGCTCGCCCCACGGGTGGTCTTTGAAGCGGTCCCACTGCTCGACGAAGTACTGGCGGTTGTGGTAGCCGATGTCCTCGATGCCGGGGTGCATCACCGATACCTCGCGGATGTGCGGCGCGTAGATGATGAGCTCGCCCCCGTCGGCGACGATCGGCTCGAGCTTGTAGAACCCCTTGGCGCCGGTCCACATGTCCTCGTACATCTCGGGAATGATCGACAGCACGCGCTTATACTCGCGCGGCACATACTTCACGTGCACCTGGCTCGACACCTCCGCGCACGCCTCCCACGCGGCCCGCGAGTCGCCGAACGCCACGAACTGGAGGTCGTCGGAACCGGGCTTCACGATCATCCCCAGCAGCAGTTTCTCCGACGGGATCAGCTCGGCGGCGGCGTCGATCATCTGGCGCACGGGGGTGATGCCGAGCGATCCGATCATCTCGTAGCTCGTAATCAGCGCGCCTACCCAGTGCGACATGTCGATCACATCGTGGCCCGACAGGCCTGGGAAGAAGTACTTGTTGCCGCCGGAAATGCCGACGACCTCGTGCGGCAGCACCGGGCCGAGGATGAGGGAGATGTCGGTGTCCACGACGAGCTTGTTCACCAGCACGGTCATGTCGCGGTCGGTGAGGCGACCGTCGCTGAGCTCGGCGATGCGCTCCCTGGACACCGTCCCGAGATTCGCGAACGTGGCTTCGTCGCGCCACAGGTGGTTGACGATCTCCCAGCCGGGGTAGGTGTCGGCGAACCTGCCGGGCTCGCAGCCCATGAGCTTGCCGATGGCCTCGTCGGACATGTAATCGTGCGTGCCGAGTGCGATCACGACGCGGACGGATGCGGGCCGGGTGCCGAGCGCGTCGCGGATGAGTTTGGACATCATCGCGACGGGCGCGTGGCGGGTGCCGTCGGGCACGACGAGGGTGACGCGTTTGCCGTCGAAGTCGTGGGCGGAGAGCTGGGAGTGCACGAACACGCTGAGCTCAGCGTGCGTGAGCACTTCGTCGGGGCCACCTGCCGTGCGCGCGTCGGGAACGCCTGGGTACAGCTTCGTCATGACACATCTCTACCACGCCCGGGTGCTCGTCGGGCGGAGTTGCCGTCGGTGGCTCTCAATGCTGAACGAGGATGCTCGCGCTGTGGCCTCGGGCTGCCAGTTTCCGATCGCAGGTGTACAGGGGTGCGTCGAGTGCCTCTGCGAGCGCGATGTAGTGCGTGTCGTAGCTGGTGCATTGGTGGCGCAGTTGCCAGACACGGTGGCGCAGAAGCCGAGCCTCGTGGCGCTGAATGCTGAAGCTCCAATACGTGTCGAGCGCGTCGGCGGCTTGGGTGGGGGAGAGCATCGCTCCGAGTTCGAGGCCGCGCAGCGCCGACATCACTTCGACGTCGAGCAGCGTCGGTGCGTGAACGTCTCCTTCGAGAGCGGTGAGTAGCTCGTCGGTGGGGGCAGCGCCGACGAGTGCCTCCACCATCGCGGATGCGTCGACGACGATCATCGGCGGTCTGCGTCTCGCGCGGCGATGATGGCGTCCGCCGATGGTGCTTGGCTGCGATCGCGTTCGCGCAGGCGGGCGACGATCTCGGCATTGGTGGGGCGCTTCGCCCACGTTGCGAGCTGCCCACCGACGTATGCCGACAGCGATTGCCCGGCCTCAGCTGCCTGGCGTCTGAGCGCTGCAGCGACGTCGTCGGGAACGTCGCGAATGTACAAGGTGGACATGGATCGATGCTAGCAAAGTGCTAGCGCGATGATAGATCAAGTTCGTGGCGCGTCTGTCCACCACGAACTTGATCTATCTTGGGGCTCCCGCGGCGCGCGCCAGAAAGCCCCTCACCGCACCAAGCTCATTCTCATTAGTGGCCGTTAATGATAAAATGGCCGCCTGGGTTCTCAGTAAGGAGGCGACGTGAGCACGAACTGGCCAGCAGTGGAGTACCGGCACGCCACCTGGGAGCCGAGTCCAGACGCGTTGATGAGCCGACGACGTCGCCTTCGCAACAGGGGCCAGTTTCACTATGTGCGGGTGCCGACGATCGCCTCGCTGCCGGTGCATCTCGACGCGGAAATACTGGCACAAGCGCGGGCGGCCACATCGACGATCGAGCGCTTCGATGCGACGGCGCAACGCTGGGGGTTGCCCTTCGCCAGTGTGCTGCTTCGGAGCGAATCGTCGTCGAGCTCGGAGATCGAACGCTTGAGCGCGAGTGCGCGTCGGATTGCGCTGGCAACACTCGGGGAACGCAGTAACCGCAACGCCACCAGCATCGCGCGCAACGTCAAGGCCATGGAGGCAGCGATTGCGCTGGCTGACTCGATGGACGTTGCCATGCTGCTCGCGATGCACGACGCACTCGGAGGCGGCGACGACCCCGCCAACGCCGGGCGGATCCGCACCGAATGGGTGTGGGTGGGAGGTGAGTCGCCCGTCACTGCGGCCTTCGTCCCGCCTTGCCACGACGACGTGCCCGACGCGCTCGACGACCTCATGCAGTTCCTGCGCCGCGCCGACGTCGAGCCGCTCGTGCAAGCGGCCATCGCCCACGCGCACTTCGAGACGATTCACCCCTTCACCGACGGCAACGGCCGCACCGGGCGGGCGCTCGTGTCGTCGGTGCTGCGACACCGCGGCGTTGCTCGCAACTTATCGGTGCCTATCTCGTCGGGGCTCTTGACCAACACCGACGCGTACTTCCAAGCGCTCACCGCATACCGAGAGGGCAGGCCGGAGGAGATCGTGCTGCAGTTCGCCGACGCCGCCGAAATGGCGGTCGAGAATGCTCTGCGGCTGCGCACCGACGTCGAGGCGGTGAGCGACGAGATTCTGGCGACCGCTCGTCGCACAACGGCAAACATCGTGCGCATGGCTGAGGTCTGTTCCACGGAGCCGGCGTTCAACATCGACATGCTCGTGGCCGCCGGGATTCCCCGCCCGTCGGCGTATCGGCTGTGCGCGCGGCTCACCGACGCGGGGCTGCTGCGCCGCGAGCGTCGCGTGGGCGGCGTGGACGCGTGGACCGTCGTCGGGCTCACCCAGGCGTTGGATGCATTTGCCGAACGTGCCGGGCGTCGCGCATAGATAGATCAAGTTCGTGGTGCGTCTACCCACCACGAACTTGATCTATCTTGGCCCTTAGCGCTGGACTCGGGCGTTGCCCTCCCACATCGACCACACCTGGGCCTCGTCGGCGGGCGCGGCGTAGTCGTGGAGGCTCGTCGCGGCCATCGCGCCGGTGGCCCAGCCGAACTGCATGCACCGCTTAGGCGTCCAGCCCTGCAGAATGCCGTAGAGCACCCCGCCGATGGAGCCGTCGCCGCCGCCGATGCGGTCGAGCACGTCGATCTCCCTGAGCGGAGCGACGTTGAACTCGCCCTCGCCGAACAGGATCATGCCCCACCGGTGCCGGTTTGCGGAGAGCACTTCGCGCAGCGACGTGCCGACGTAGGCCGCGTCGGGGTATGCCTTGCGCACCTCAGAGATCATGGCCTTGAAATTCTCGATCTCGGCGTCGATATCCTCGCCGCCGGCCTCCGGCCCCTCGATGCCGAGGCACAGCTGGAAGTCCTCTTCATTGCCGTACAGGATGTCGCAGTGCGACGCGATGTCACGGAACGCCGCCGACAGCTCCTCTTCGCGGCCCTTCCAGAACGAGGCGCGGTGGTTGAGGTCGAACGCGACGCGGGTGCCGTGCTCCTTCGCCTTGCGCGCCAGCTCCACGCAGAACTTGCTGGTGTTCGGCGAAATCGCGGCGATCAGGCCGGAGAGATGCAGGATCTTCACACCCTCGTCGGCGAACAGCCGCTCCAGGTCGAAGTCGGCGACGTCGAGGTCGCGCCCCACTTCACCCGCGCGGTCGTTCCACACCCGAGGCGCCCGCCCGCCGAATCCGGAATCGGCGATGTTGAACTGGTGCCGGTAGCCCCAGGCGCCTCCCTGCGGCTTGTCCGGCCCCTCGAACGCCATCCCGCGCGCCCGCAGATCGGTCTTGATGAACGCCGAAATCGGCGAGCCCTCGACGAAGTTGGTGAGCACCTTCGTCGGCAAACCGAGATGCGACGAGATCGACGCGACGTTCGTCTCCGCCGACGTGGCCTGCAACAAGTAGCGATCCGAAACGTGCACCGGCTGTCGGTTCTCCGGCGTGATCCGTACACCAATTGACGTGGGCACCACCAGTGCCCACTGTGCATCTTCACGAAGCTGCATCATGCTTCCACCTCCTTGCGGTCGTCTTCAGCCCACAGTGTGTGGAAGCTGCCTTCGGCGTCGATGCGCGCATAGGTGTGCGCGCCGAAGTAGTCGCGCTGGCCTTGCACGAGCGCGGCGGGCAGCCTGTCGGAGCGAACGCCGTCGTAGTACGACAACGACGACGTGAACACCGGCGCCGGGACGCCGTGCGTGGCAGCGGCGACGACTACCCGTCGCCACGACGGCAGCGCCTTCACGATGCGCTCGTAGAAGTAGTCGTCGGCGATGAGCATAGGCAGCTCCGGGTTGGCCTCGAACGCGCGCGTGATCTCGCCGAGGAAACGCGCGCGGATGATGCATCCGCCGCGCCAAATCTTCGCGATCGCGCCCAGATCAAGCTTCCAGTCGTACTCGGCAGCGGCGGCTTGCATCTCGTTCAGCCCTTGCGAGTAGGCCACGACCTTCGACGCGTAGAGCGCCTGGCGGACGTCCTCGATGAACCCGTCGCGGTCCTCGACGTTCCATTCCGCGGCCTCGCCGGCGAAGCCCTGCGCCGCCTGCCGCTGAATGGGCGACGACGACAGCCCGCGGGCGAACGTCGCCTCGCCGATACCGGTGATGGGCACGCCGAGGTCGAGAGCCGTCTGCGTGGTCCAAGCGCCGGTGCCCTTCTGCTTCGCGGCGTCGACGATGACGTCGACGAGGGGCTTGCCCGTCTTGGCATCCACCTGGCGCAGCACCTCGACGGTGATCTCCATCAGGTAGGAATCCAGTTCGCCGCGGTTCCACTCTTCGAAGATGTCGGCGATCTCGGCAGGGGTGAGACCGAGCGCGCGGCGCAGCAGGTCGTAGGCCTCGCTGATTACCTGCATGTCGGCGTACTCAATGCCGTTGTGCACCATCTTCACGAAGTGCCCGGCGCCGTCGGGGCCGATGTGCGTGCAGCACGGCTCGCCATCGACGTGTGCGGAGATCTTCTCGAACATGGGGCCGAGGCGTCGGTACGCATCTTCGGAGCCGCCCGGCATGATCGACGGGCCGAGCAGCGCGCCCTCCTCGCCGCCGGAGACGCCGACGCCGACGAAGTGCAGCCCGCGCTCCTTCAGCGCGGCTTCGCGGGCGCGGGTGTCGTGGAACAGAGTGTTGCCGCAGTCGACGATGATGTCGCCGGCATCCATGCGCGAGGCGAGCTCGTCGATCACGGCGTCGGTGGCGGCGCCGGCCTTCACCATGATGATGGCCACTCGGGGCTGCTGCAGCGAGGCAACGAAGTCGTCCATCGATTCCGACGGAATGAACTCGCCCTCGTCGCCGAAATCGGCAAAGACCTGCTCGGTTTTTTCTACCGAACGGTTGTGGATGGCCACCTTGTGGCCATTGCGTGCGAGGTTGCGGGCCAGGTTGCGGCCCATCACGCCCATGCCGGTGACGCCAATGTCTGCGGTAGCGGGGGTGGGTGTGGGTAATGCCATGTGGGCTCCTTCGTCGATGGGTGGCTGTGGCCATCCTCGTCGGCCGGCACGAGTGGCGTCGGGAATTGCCACAAATTGCTGGCCTCGGAGGCGTCTGCTGCCAACCCTACGTGTTCGGTTGAACCATGGCAGCCACTACGACATGCTGCCATGGACGTCGCGTGTCCGACTTGGGTCAAGGGGGCTGACCGTGCCATGTGTCAGCATGGTGGCCATGCGTCTGGTTGTACTGGGTTTCGTGTCCGTCCTTGTTCTCGCCGCATGCGGGCAAGGCACCGAGTCTCCGACTCCGAGCCCCACCCCGACGACCGAGGCCTGTCGAGGCACGTTCACTTGGCACTACGGCTCCACGCCGCCGCCCACCAGTGACAATTGGACCCTCACCCTCCACGATGATGGCACTGCCGACTACACCCACGAAGCGTCCCACGTGAAC
The DNA here is from genome assembly GCF_947286155.1 of uncultured Tessaracoccus sp. Classification (GTDB taxonomy): domain Bacteria; phylum Actinomycetota; class Actinomycetes; order Propionibacteriales; family Propionibacteriaceae; genus Arachnia. Next base: position 12,151 of record NZ_CAMYPD010000005.1, on the reverse strand, counting down.
GAGGTGGTCTACGAGGACAACGGCTTCGACGTCGATCCTGCGGCAGCTCAGCGTATCTGCGAGGCCGCTGCCTCGGTGCCTGAGGACTCCGACCCGCTCGTCGGAGGCCCGTACGTGCACTGGGAGCTTTCCGGGGAATCAGGCGGTACCACCCACCTCGATGATGATGCGGCTGGTGCTCTGCTCAGCGCTGCCCGGGAAACAGTGGGCCAGGCCCGCCTCGACGCTGACAGGGATGCCTTCGAACAGTGGCAAACCACCTATGGAGGCTGAGCTGCGCTAGGCTTCGTGCATGGTCGAGGGATTCTGGTACGCGCTGGGGCTCACCATGCTCGCGGGTTTGTCGACGTCGATCGGCGGCGTGATCGGGGTTCTTGGCAAGGCGAAATCGACGTGGCTGCTCGCGCTTGGTCTCGGTTTCTCCGCGGGAGTGATGATCTACGTCTCGCTTGTGGAGATCCTTCCCGAGGGGCGGGATAGTCTCGTCGCGGCGTGGGGCGCAGCGCCTGGCAACTGGGCCGCCCTCGGGGCGTTCTTCGGCGGTATTGCGCTCATCGGCGTCATTGACCGACTCGTTCCCGCATCGATCAACCCGCACGAGCCCAGCACGGTGACCGACAAAGCCCGTTCACGCGCGCTCATGCACACGGGCGTGCTCACTGCGCTCGCACTCGCGATTCACAACTTCCCTGAAGGCTTCGCGACGTTCATCGCCGCACTCCAGGAGCCGCAGGTGGGCGTCGCTGTCGCAGTGGCAATCGCCATCCACAACATCCCCGAAGGACTCGCCGTCGCGGTGCCGCTGCGGCATGCCACCGGCTCGCGGCTCAAGGGTTTTTTGTGGGCCACGCTGTCTGGACTCGCGGAGCCTGCCGGCGCGATCGTCGGCTATCTGCTGCTGGAGCCCTACATTTCCGACGCGCTACTCGGCCTCGTGTTCGCAGGCATCGCGGGGATCATGGTGTTTATTTCCATCGACGAGCTCCTCCCCACCGCTGAGGAGTACGGCGAACACCATTGGGCCATGTACGGAGTGATCGCGGGGATGGCCGTGATGGCGGTCTCGCTCGTCCTGTTTCTCTGAGACACCAGCCCGAGTACCTCGGATTGAGCACCTGCATGCCCGATTTCAATGGGTGTTTTTGCCCTCTGTGAAAAGGACCCCTCGGGCTGTATATTGCTCGCAGAGATGGGTGCAGAGGCATCCTCGAGAACTGTCACATGGGAGAAATACATGAGCAAGCGTGTGTTCGCAGCCCTATCCGCTGCTGCACTTCTGGCGACGGCCGGGGCGGGGATTGCCTCCGCAGATAACACGGACCTCTTCGTCGAGATCCAGCAGCCGGCCGACCAGTCCGTCTACCCGGTCGGCGCGGATGTCCCCGTGGGCGGCAAGGTGGGTGCTGGCGCCGACTCGACCGCAAAAGCCAGCGTGGTGTTCGTCGTCGACGCCTCAGGATCGACGAGCGCACGCGTTAACGACAAGTCGGTCTTCGAATGGGAGCAGGAGGGCGGCAAGGCGCTGCTCAAGTCGCTGCGCGGTGACTCCGAGGCCGTCCAGATCGGTGTCGTCTACTTCGGCAGCACCGCTGTGGGTTACGGGCTTTCCAACAACATGCAGGATGTCGACACGTGGCTCTCCTACAAAATGTACACGCCTCAGGTTGCCTCTGGGGGGACCAGCTGTGAGCTAGGGATGGCTGAGGCTAACCGTCTGCTGGCTGATGCGAAAGGCCACAAGCGCGTCTACTTCCTGACCGACGGAAAGTGCAATGGGTCGGGCAAGAAACTCGCCGCGGAGGTCAAGAAGGCCAAGGACGCGGGCATCGATGTGCGCTCGATTCACACCACCGAGGCTTCGGAACAGTGCCAGCGGGACGCGTTGCAGGGCAATGAATGCATCTACGCCGCCGATCCCTCCAAGCTTGTTGCACAACTGCCCGGCGAGACCAAGCCCACCGTCGAGACCCTCAAGGTCACCGTCACCAACGACAAGGGTGAGGTGGTGAAGGAAGCTGATCTCTCCGACGAGGTTGGCGTCGCGATCATCGAGGACTGGAAGCTGGGTGTTCTGAAGAACCTCCCGGCCGGTAAGTACACCGTCACCGCGAAAGCCACGGCCCAGGGCGGCGCCAGCGCCACCGATGTCGTCACCTTCACCATCGGTGAAGCAGGCGACACCGCCTCGCCGGAGCCGACCGAGACTCCGTCGCCCACCCCGGCACCCGAGCCGGAGAAGCCGAGTCTGCCCAACACCGGCTGCTGACCGGCACTGACCAGCGCTGACGCACACGGCCCCGGTCGAGCATCTCGCTCTTCCGGGGCCGTGTTGCTGTTCGTGTTCAGATCAGAGCTCGTGCTCCAAACGTTCCTGCACTGTACGGATTGCTTCCGCGCTGGAGCGCAGGGCGGTGAGTTCGTCGTCGGAGACGGGCAGCTCGAGCTGCCGCCCGGCGCCGGAGCGGGAGACGACCGTCGGCACCGACATGCAGACGCCGCTGATGCCGTGCCAGTCGTCGAGTTCTCGGGAGACGGGCAAGATGGCGTGCTCGTCGCGCAGAATCGCTGACAGAATGCGGGTGGCGGCCAGGCCGATGGCGTAGTTGGTTGCACCCTTGCCTTCGATCACCTCGTAGGCGGCGCGCACGACGCGGTGGGCGATCTCCGCTCGCTTGGCCGCGTCGAGATGGCTCTTGCCTTGCTCCCACTCGGCGAGCGGGACGCCACCGATGGTGGCCGTGCTCCACAGTGGGATTTCTGAATCTCCGTGCTCACCGCAGACGTAGGCGTGGATGTTGTTGACCGCGATGTTGGTCTCCTGCGCGATGAGCTGACGCAGACGGGCGGAGTCGAGGACGGTACCGGAACCGAAGGCGCGCTCGGGCGGCAGGCCGCTGATTTTGAGGGCCGCGTGCGTCGTGACGTCCACAGGGTTCGTGACCATGAGGAAGATCGCGTCGGGGGAGCGCTCGATGAGCGGCGGGATCACCTGCTGCATCAGCCGCACCGTCGTCGCTGCGAGGTCCAGGCGTGTCTGGCCCGGCTTCTGCTTTGCGCCGGCGGTGACCACGACGACGTCGGAGCCCTCCGTGGCCGCCGGGTCGGACGAGCCCTGGATTACGGCCTCGGGGAAGAACTGCGAGCCGTGCGCGAGGTCGAGTGCCTCCGCGCGGACCTTCGCTTCGTTGATGTCTTGGAGCACGATGTGGCGCGCGGTGCCCTGCATCAGTGCCGCGTATGCGAGCGACGAACCGACCGCTCCCGCACCGATGATGGAGACCTTGGCGCCTTCACGCTGGATGGTATTCACGCCACCATCAAACCACACGGGCCAAGGGTGCGCGGGGGTCCGACTCCGTCCTCAAGCCCCGGTACGCGGTTCGGCCCCCGCGCGGGGATACCGTGCAGGGGCCGAACCGACATTGATGGGCGCTGGGCGTCAGGCGTCGATGAGCAGCATCGCCATGTGCCACAACTCGTCGTTCAGTTCCTGCGGCACCTTGCGGCCGAGCGAGCGCAGCCAGCGACGGATGCGCGGCAGCTCGTCCTTCCACTCCTGCGGCTGGAATCCCACCACCTGGGCCAGCACGTCGGGGTCGATGTCCAGGCCGTCGACGTCGATGTCCTCGGGCTTCGGGAGCAGCCCGGCGGGGGTGTCGAGGGCGTCCACCTTGTCCTCGATCCGCTCCACCATCCACTTCAGCGCACGGCAGTTCTCGCCGAAGCCAGGCCACATGAAGCGGCCCTCGGCGTCGCGACGGAACCAGTTGACGTAGAAAATCTTCGGCAGTTTCCGAGGGTCGGTCTTGGCGCCCATGTCCAGCCAATGCTGGAAGTAGTCGCCTACGTGGTAGCCGATGAAGGGCAGCATCGCCATGGGGTCGCGACGCAGCACGCCCACCGCGCCCTTGGCCGCTGCCGTCGTCTCCGACGAGCACGTGGCGCCCATGAACACGCCGTGTTCCCAGCTGCGCGACTGCGCCACCAGCGGGATGGTGTTCTCGCGCCTGCCGCCAAAAATGATGGCGTCGACGGGCACCCCGCGCGGATCGTCGTATTCCGCCGCCAGCGTGGGGATCTGACGGATGGGGGTGCAGAAGCGGCTGTTGGGGTGCGCGGCCTTCTCGTCGGGACGGCCTCCCTCGGGGCCGTGCTCGCGGGCCCAGGAGCGGCCCTTCCAGTCGGTGAGGTGGGCGGGTGCTTCGTCGGTCATGCCCTCCCACCACACGTCGCCGTCGTCGGTGAGTGCCACGTTGGTGAAGATGGAGTTGCCGGCGTTGATGGCAGCCATGGCGTTCGGGTTGGTGCCCTCGCCGGTGCCGGGGGCGACCCCAAACATGCCATCCTCGGGGTTGACCGCCCAGAGCCGACCGTCGTCGCCAAGACGCATCCAGACGATGTCGTCGCCGAGCGTTTCCGCCTTCCAGCCGGGCAGTGTGGGGTTCAGCATGGCGAGGTTCGTCTTGCCGCAGGCTGACGGGAAGGCTGCCGCGATGTGGTACGCCTTGCCCTCGGGAGACGTGAGCTTCACCAGGAGCATGTGCTCGGCCATCCAGCCCTCGTCGCGCCCCATCGCCGACGCGATGCGCAGCGCGTAGCACTTCTTACCCAGCAGCGCGTTGCCGCCGTAGCCGGAGCCGTAGCTCCAGATGGTGCGCTCTTCAGGGAAGTGGCTGATGTACTTCGTGTCGTTGCACGGCCAGGGCACGTCGCGGGCGCCGTCGGCCAGCGGCATGCCGACGGAGTGCAGGGCGTGCACGAAGCTCGCCTCCCGCTCTTCCATGACCTTGAGCGGCTCTTCGCCCATGCGGGTCATGATCTTCATGGATACGACGACGTAGGCGGAGTCGGTGATCTCGATGCCGAACTTCGGGTCTTCGGCTTCGACGTGGCCCATGCAGAACGGGATCACGTACATCGTGCGGCCGGCCATGCAGCCCTCGTAGAGGGGCGTCATGATCTGCTTCATCTGCTTCGGGTCCATCCAGTTGTTGGTGGGCCCGGCGTCGTTCTCGTCGACGGAGCAGATGAAGGTTTGGTCTTCGACGCGGGCGACATCGTCGGGGTCGGATACGCAGTAGAGGGAGTTCGGTTTCTTGCCGTCGTCCAGTCGGCGTGCGGTCCCGGATGCGACGAGCGCGTCGGCGAGGCGCTCGTACTCGTCGTCGGAACCGTCGCAGAAGTAGACGTCGGCGGGTGTGGTGAGTTGGGCCACCTCGTCCACCCAGCTGATGATGCCGGGATGGTTGGGGATGCGGCCGGAAATGGGCAGGTTGGACAATGCGTCAGTTGACGCGAGCAGCGCGTTCATTCCACTCCTTTGGGGCGCAGCATGCGGGTATAGCCTCACCATAACCCCGCCCCAGCGAGTTCGGCTAATCGGGTGTGTGCTATAGCGTTCGTCCTGACAATGTGGGTGGTCTGCGCGGGGCCTGTGGCCGGGGGTACTGGCGGGACCTAACCCGATATCCACACGCGTTTGCCCAGAAGGGCCAAAATGGCCGGTTTTTCGAAACGAATGTGGATATCGGGTTAGGTGGAGCAGGTAACGTGAGCGTTCTAACCGCCCCAGCATTGGAGCCGCTATGCAAGACACCCTCCGCCCTGGGCTCGCCGCCACCATGGACTACGAAGTCCCGGTTGAGCGCACGGTCCCCCACCTGCTGCCCGAAGCGCCTCATTTCCGCGAGATGCCCGAGGTGCTCGCCACCGGATACATGGTGGCGCTCATCGAATGGACGTGCATGCAGGCACTCGACGGCCACCTTTCCGACGGGGAGAAAACCGTCGGTGTGCACGTCGACCTGAGCCACGAAGGAGCCACCCCCATCGGCCAGCCCGTGCACTTCAAGGTGGAGCTCACCGACGTGACGGAACGCGGAAAGCTCACCTTCGCGGTGGAAGCCACCGACGACAAGGGCTTCATCTGCCGTGGCACACATGGGCGTGCCGTGATCGACGTGGCCCGCTTCGAAGCCAGCCTGGACAAGCGACGGTAGGCCCCGCCGTCGTGCGGAGTCTGGTCAGGGGTGCGGGGTAGGCTCTGCCCATGCTGGACCTGCACCGCCGCCCGTGGCTCGCCGTCGTAGTGGGCGTCGTGGTGCTCGTGCTCGCCGCATTGGGGGCTACGAGCGGGTTGGGTCCGCTCATCGAGGATCAGCCGCGCGATCCCATTAGCATCGCGCCGCCGCAGATTCCCATCACCAGCCCCTCGCCCAGTGACGCTGCCCCTGACACGGGGGAGGAACTGCAGCCGCCCGCGCCTCCGGCCTGGTTTTCGGAGTTGCTCACCGCGCTCATCTGGCTGATGGCCGCGACGGTGATCGTCGGCTTGGCAGTGTGGTTAGCCCTGCGGCTGCGACGCGTATCGTTTCGACACAGTGCCCCGGGCCAGGAGGGGGTCGAGGCGCCGGAGGTACGAGAGGAGGAGCTCGTAGAACAGTTCGACGACACCCTCGCCCGGCTGCGCACCGGCGTCGGGGTGGAGGATGCCGTGGTGGAGTGCTGGCGCAAGTTAGAGGCGACGGCAGCACGTGCGGGAGTGGCGCGTCGGGCCACGGACACGTCGGAGGAATTCATCCTCCAGGTGCTCGCGGGCACCAGCGTCGACGAAGTGGCGCTGCGTGAGCTGGGCGGGCTCTACACCCAGGCGTGGTATTCCGGTCGCGTGCCTGGCGACGATGCGAGGGCCAGGGCTGTGGCCTGCCTGGAGCGATTGCGAAACTCGATGGAGGCACGGGTATGACGGCGCAGCAGTGGAAAGAACTGCCTCGTCAAGTGGGTATTGGCCTGGCGGTCGCGGTGGGGATCGTCGTGGCGGCGGGTCTGGCTGGTTACAAGGTGTACCCGTGGCCACTGCTGGGGCTAGGGCTCGTGGCGGGCCTCGCGCTGTGGCTCGTCGTCACCCATCACCCCGCCCCGCCCGACGCCGCCTGGCCGGTGCCGTCGCCGCCCGCACCTGCGTTGACGGGGAACGCCGACGTGACCACGCGCCGCACCGCGGTCCTCCTCCGCGACGCCCAACCTGGCCGCGCCTTCACTCATGAGAAGCTCCAGCAGACTCTCGCCGAACTGACCTGCGGGAGGCTTCGTCGGGCGGGCGCGCTGCCCCCTGAAGCGGGTATCGAGGAGGCGCTGCCCCACATCAGCCGGGCGTTGGGCACTTACCTCCGCACGTCTCCCGCGCCGCCCCTCAACCGTCGCACTATGCGCACCTACTTGAAGGAGATCCAGCAACTATGACGCTCAGCATTTCCGACGCTGCCAGCATCGCCAATCGAGTGCTCGACGCCGTCGACAGCGTGGTGGTGGGTAAACGAGACGAGCTCTCGCTCGTGCTCGCGGGCATCCTCGCTGGCGGCCACGTGCTCCTCGAAGACCTACCCGGGCTAGGCAAAACGCTGGCGGCACGCTCGCTGGCGCAGGCGTTGGGGCTCGACTTCGCCCGCGCCCAATTCACGCCCGACCTGCTCCCTGCCGACCTCACCGGCTCCTTCGTGTACCAGCAATCAACGAGCAGCTTCGAGTTTCGCGAAGGCCCCATCTTCGCTGGTCTCCTCTTGGCTGACGAGATCAACCGCACCCCGCCCAAAACCCAATCGGCGCTCCTCGAGGCGATGCAGGAACGCCAGGTCACCGTCGAGGGCAAGACCTTCCCGCTGCCGGCACCGTTCCACGTGCTGGCTACGGCAAACCCCGTCGAACACGAAGGCACCTATCCGCTGCCTGAGGCCCAGCTCGACCGCTTCCTACTCCGCCTGAGCTTCGGGTACCTGAGCGCGGACGGGGAGTGGGACGTGCTGGCCCGACGGATCAGTCGTCGCCGGGAGGACACCACCGTTGCCCCCGTATGCACCGCCGACGAGTTGCTTGCCGCGCAGGCCGCTGTCGAGGAGGTGCATGTGTCGGAGCCGGTAGGCCGCTATGCCGTCGACGTGGTGCGGGCCACCCGCACGCATCAGCACACGCTCGTGGGTGCGTCGCCGCGAGGCTCGCTGGCGTTGGTGCTGGTGGCGCGGGCGGTGGCGCTCATCGCTGGCCGGGACTTCGTCACCCCCGACGACATCAAACGCCTCGCCATCCCGGCACTGGCGCACCGCATCACATTGAAACCCGAGCTGTGGCTCACCGACGTGACGCCCGACGTCGTGGTGCGCCAGGCGTTGGACAGCGTGCCGGTCCCGGACGCCGAGCAGTGACGCAGCCCACAGCCGCACACACGCGAGCCTGGCTCGCGGGGGCCGGCGCGCTGCTGATCGGCGTGCTCGTCGGGCGTGTCGACGTGCTGCTGCTCGGTGTGCCCTTCCTGCTGTACGCCTTGTGGGCGGCGGTGTCGCGCCCGGAGTCGGTGCCGGAAGTGACACCCAGCATCCATCACACCCAACTGGATGAAGGCGACGCCCTCGCTTACCGGATCACCGCGCCGAGCTGGCGCGGGTTCGTCGCCATGCAGGTGGAAGGTCAGCCAGGGCTCGGCACCACGCCCGAGATGGGGGCGACGGTGGCGTGCGGCGAGCGAGCCACCGTCGACGTGCAGCCTGAGCGCTGGGGGAGGTACGTCGTCGACGTGGGGCCGGTGCTGCTGACCGACGCGCTCGGTGCGTGGCAGGCGGCCGGCGCGAGGCAGCAGTTGCGGCTCACGGTGCGGCCGCAGTCGGAGCGCATCGTGGGTGGGTCCGGGGTGCAGCGCCCCATCGGCATGAGCGGACTCCACCGCTCTCGGGTGCGAGGCGAGGGCACCGAGCTCTCCGACGTCCGCGAGTTCACCACTGGTGACAGGCTTCGTCGCATCAACTGGCGGGTCACCTCCCGACTGCCTGGCGTGCACGTTAACCAGATGCTCACCGAGCGAGACACTGACGTGCTCATCGTGGCCGATAGCGCCCTCGACGTGGGCGTTGCGGAAGGGAGCAGCACGCTCGACGCGCTCGTGCGCGGTATCACGGGTGTGACAAGGCATTACTGTGCATTCGGCGACCGCGTTGCCGTCCACGACCTGGGTGCCCGCATCGGCTCCGTGCGGTCTGGCACTGGCAACCGGCAGCTCCGCACCGTCATCGGCAAGCTGGCGCGGGCCCGCTCGACGGGGCAGGGTGACGACCGGGTGCGGCGAGTGCGCTCTCTCGCCACTGGCACGCTGGTGTTTGTATGTTCGCCGCTCATGGAAGCTGACGTGATCGACGAGGTCGTGCGGCTGCGCAACGTGGGCGGTGAGGTGGTGGTGATCGACACCTTGCCTCCGGACGTGGGTACGAACTTCGACGCTTTCCGCGCCGACTCGTTCCTTGCCGAGGCCTGGGCGCTACGACGGATGCAGCGCGAGCATCTCGTCGAGCGGCTCGAAGCGGTGGGCATTCCGGTGGTCACGTGGGAGGGCCCCGGCACGTTGGCGGCGGTGCTGCAAGCGATGGAGGCGGCGCGGCAGGCGCCGAGGATGCGGCGATGATTGAGGGCGGTTTCGACTGGGTGTACGTGGCGCAGATCACCAGCGGGCTGCAGTGGCTGCTGCGCATGGTGGTGCTGTCGGCGGCAGCGGGGGTGCTCGTCGCGGCCAATATGTGGGCGCCGTTCGTACTAGCGCCGTATCTGTCGACTGCGTGCGCGGTGGTGGCGCTGTGGCTCACGGTTCGGCCGGAGTCGAAGACGGGCGGGGCGTTCGTCGCGCTCGTGATGCTGTGGTGGCTCGTTGCCGGGGCCGAGGCGCCGCTGTGGCAGGCCGGAGTGGTTGCACTGCTGCTCGCGGTGCACCATCTGGGTCTCGCCTATGCGGCAGCTGCCCCGCCCTGGGCGGGGGTGGAGTGCAGCGTCTGGCGGCAATGGCTGCGTGGCTTGGGTATATACCTGGGGATATGCGTGGTAGGGGTGGCGCTGGTGATGGCCGTCGTCGTCGCACCTGTGCCCAGAGGGGCGCTGTGGGTGTGGCTGGGCGCCGGGGGCGTCGTGGCGGCTGCGGTGTTGGTGCGCCGAGAGCGGGCGCGCTGAGGGGTGGCGCAGAGCGGGGCTATCCACGCAGCTAACCCAATATCCACACGCGTTTGCTCAGGAGGGCCGATTTGGCCTGTTTTTCGAAACGCGTGTGGATATTGGGTTAGGCAGGCCGGGGTACCCCGGCTGGGGACGCCGGTTACCGCAGGTCGAAGCCCAGGTCGAGCACGGGCGCGGAGTGGGTGAGCGCGCCGACGGCGATGTAGTCGACGCCGGTGGCCGCGTAGCTGGCGGCGTCGGCGAGCGTGAGGCCCCCGCTGGCTTCGGTGGCGACGCCCGCCGCCTGTGCGATGGCAACGGCGGCGCGGGCGGCGTCGGGGGTCATGTTGTCGAGCAAGATGAGCGAGGCGCCGGCGTCGACGGCCTCCCGTACCTGGTCGAGGGTGTCGCATTCCACCTCGACGGGCACCTCCGGCGCATGGCTGTGCACGGCGTCGAATGCCGCGGTGACGGACCCCGCAGCCAGGACGTGGTTGTCCTTGATGAGCGCCGCGTCGCCGAGGCCCATGCGGTGGTTGACGCCCCCGCCGCAGCGCACCGCGTACTTCTGCAACACGCGTAGTCCGGGCACGGTTTTGCGGGTGTCGCGCACGGCGCTGTCAGTGCCGCGAAGCGCGTCGGCCCACGCCGCCGTCGCAGTGGCCACGCCGGATAGCTGCGACACCAGGTTGAGCAGCGTGCGCTCGGCGGTCAGGAGCGTGGCGACGCGCCCGCGCACGGTGAGCACGCGCTGCCCAGACTCCACGCGGCTGCCGTCCGCCGCGACAATCTCTGACTCCACCGTCTCCCCATGCCGCGCCGCGAGCACATGCGCCACAGCAGCTGCGACGGGCACCCCGGCGAGTGTGCCCGACGCGCGGGCCACCACGTCGGCGGTGCCTTCCGCGTCAGCGGGGATGGTGGCGTGGGTGGTGACGTCGTCGCCCCACTGGAGGTCTTCGTTGAGGGCGCGGTTGATGACGTCGAGCACGTGCGCCTCGGCGAGCCCGCCGTCGGCGAGTGCGTTCGTGATGTGACTAGGCAGCATGGTCGGCCCTCTCTGGTGTGGTCTGGATGTCTGCGCGACGGTGACAGCCGCGCGATTCGCGTCGGGCCGAGGCGGCGAGGGTGATCTGGAGCGCTGCCTCGCGCAGCTGCGACGCGTCGAGCGCGGCGTCGGATGTGGCGGACGTGGTGGGCAGGGCGGTGAGCGTGTCGGCCGCGGTGCGTAGGCCGCCCTCGTCGCGGAGCACCCCGACGTGACGGTCCATCGTCGTGCGTAGCAACGGGAGCGCTGCGGGGTCGGTGAGGGGGATCGTCGGGCGAGGTTCGGGGAGCACGGCAGCAGGAAGGGCGTTGTCAGCGAGCAGTTCGCCGCATCGGTGACCCATGACGAGCGCCTCGGTGATGGAATTCGACGCCAGCCGGTTGGCGCCGTGAACCCCCGTGCCGGCCACCTCGCCCACGGCGAACAGGCCCGGCACCGACGTGCGTCCGGCCATGTCGGCTGCCACGCCGCCGCACAGGTAATGCGCGCCGGGGCGCACAGGGATGGGTTGGGTGGCTGGGTCGATGCCACGGGCGCGAAGCAGGGCCTGGATGGTGGGGAACTGGCGGCTCCACCCGTCGCGCACAAGGTGGCGGGCGTCAAGCAGCATGTGCGGCCCGCCGGTGGTCTGACAACGCTCTTCGATGGCGGCGGCGACGACGTCGCGCGGCGCCAGCTCAGCCAACGGATGCGCGGCGGGCATGAAGCGACGGCCGCTGGCGTCGACGAGCACCCCGCCCTCGCCGCGCACGGCCTCGCTGATGAGCACATCTCGGCCGTCGACCCGCGGGGCGGCGAGCACCGTCGGGTGGAACTGCACGAACTCAACACCGCGGAGTGCAGCGCCGACGCGGGCAGCCATCGCCAGGCCGTCGCCCGTAGCCACAGAGGGATTCGACGTGAGGGTCCACGCCTGCCCCACCCCGCCGCTCGCCAGCACGACGGCGCCGGCGCGCCACTCGTGCACCTCGCCGTCGCGCACCGCACGCACGCCGCAGGCACGGCCGGAGGCTGAAGTGAGCACGTCGACGGCGCGCATGTTCGGGTGCAGCGTGGCGGGGGAGTCGCCGTCGAGGATGCGATGAAGCGCGGCGACGAGCGTGCGCTGCACCTCGTGGCCCGAAGCGTCGCCGCCGGCGT
>NZ_CAMYPD010000004.1 GCF_947286155.1 uncultured Tessaracoccus sp. | reverse complement strand
AGGTATTCAAGCAGACCATCGATGCGGAGCTGGCGAAGGCAGGATCGTGACGCTCGGTTGGGCGGCCGCCTTCCTCGGTGGGGTGGCGGCTATCTTCAGCCCGTGCTCGGCCATGCTGTTGCCGAGCTTTTTCGCCATCGCGTTTGGCACCCGTAGGGCGACGCTGCTCGGCAGGGTGGGCCTGTTCATGCTGGGCATGCTGCTCACCCTCGTCCCGCTCGGCATGGCCGCAGGGACGCTTGGCTCCATCCTCATCACCCATCGTCACACCATCGCGGTGGTGGGCGGCGTGCTGCTCATCGTCATCGGCGTACTCACCATGGCTGGCGTCTCTATTCCCATGCCGGGGCTGCGCTCGAGGGGCGGGACGAGCGGGCTCGCCGTCCTCGCGCTCGGCGCTGTCTACGGCTTGGCGGGTGCCTGTACTGGGCCGCTACTCGGTGCGGTGCTGACATTCGCCGCAGTGTCTGCCTCGTGGCTGTATGGGGCCATGATGCTCTCCCTCTTCGCCGCTGGGATGGTGGTGCCGCTCGCGCTGCTGGCGCTGTTCTGGGACGCGGGGCGCATGGCGGAGCGGCTGCAGCCGCGCGAGGTCACCGTCGGTCCGCTGCGCACGACGGTGTGGGGCCTTGTGGCGGGCGTGCTCTTCGTCGTGATGGGTGTGCTGTTTCTCGCGACCGACGCCACCGGCGCGCTGGGTGGCATCTTCGACGCGACGCAGCAGCTGCAGCTGGAGTCGACGCTGTGGCGGTGGGCCGAGGCCATCCCCGATGTTGCGGTGCTGCTGGTGCTCGCAGTGATCGTCGGGTTGTTGGCGTGGTGGGCGGTTACGCGTCGCGATCCGGAGCCTCGCGACGAATAGGAGGCATGGTGAAGGCGCGGTTCGTCGGGCGGCAGTCCTCGCCCGTGAGTTCCTCGTGCAGCGCGTAGACGGTGAGCGCTGCGCTCATCAGCTCCGCCCACGGCGCGCCACCGGCGACGCAGGCCGCGCTGGCGTGGTGGGCGCTCGGGGTGGGGCGGTGTAGCCAGCGGCGGGCGTCGTCGGGCGCGAGGCCGGCGTCGATGTTGGGTGTGGCCTGCGTGTAGTCGAGGCGCGTGGCGCGCTGCTCGCCACGGATAGTGCGGATGGGGGCCGGCCCGGTGAGGTCGACGATCTCCGCCGCCGCACCGGGTTCCGCGGGCTGGGCGGCGGGGGTGAGCGCGGGGCGGGGTCGGCGCCAGCGGCCTTGGGGCAGTGCTGGCCGTGCGTCGACGGTGACCCCGCCGGGCGGTGCGGGGCTTCGTCGGACGAACCGCTCGGTGAGGCGGCGTTCCAGCAACGAGATGAGGGCCGACGCGTCTGCCGTGCGGCCCTGCTCGTCGACGAGGCGGTGGCGCCCGAAGATGCGCACGATGGATTGCCGTACCGCGACGAGCGCCGGCGCCTTGCGTGAATCGGTGCCTGCGAAGTGAGCTTCCGCGAGGATGATCGGCGCCATCTTCCCGGCGCGGTCTGCAACGTCTGCCAGCGTGCGGTGTAGCCAGAGCGCTCGACGGTCGTCGGCGCTGGCGGGGGTGTCTGCGGCCTCGACGCCGAAGCGGCGCAGCGCGGCCCACACGCCGTCGAGTTCGTCGACGAGATCGCGCCAGCGTTCCGCTTGGGCTTGGCCGAAGGCGTCGCGGATGGCGTAGTACTGGCCGCCGCGCTCGTCGGGGAGCACCAGCTCAGTGCCACAGGGGAGGAGATACGTCACCGGCGGGGCCGGTTCGAGCGAGAGCCCGAGCGAGCCGAGCGTTCCGGCGAGCGGGCGCCCGGTTTTCTTGAAGAGATCGCGCCACGCGGCGGGAAGCTCGAAGTGGTCGAGCGGAGCGCGCGGGGTGTCGTCGCCGGAGAGCACTACGTCGTGCCCAAGTCTGGCCAGGCGAGCCGCGACGGCCATGCCCGCCAATGTGCTTCCCTCGACGACAATCATGTCGGGCAGTCTATGCGCGAATGCCCTTGAATACGCGAGTTGTCGTGCGCATTGGCCGGCTGACAAGGCGCAATGCTGGAGGTTGACGAATTGTCAGTGGGGGCGCCTATAGTTATACATACCGGACAAGCGTTCGATTACCTTGGGGAAGCTCTAGTCGAGCGCTTTCCGGTTGGGCCACCTCGGCCGGTTGCAGATTCGACCCCTGCAGCCGGCCGAGGTTCCCGGGTCGAGCAACACAATCGAACGTTCCCCGGAAGGCTGCCATGCGTATCTATCAAGAGCCCGTCACCGTACAGTTTCGCGACGTTCCAACCCAGTTCGTCTGGCGCGGGCGTCTGCTGCGTGTGCTCACCGTGCAGACCCTCACGAGAGAATCGTCTCCGTGGTGGCGAAACCCTGCGGCACCAGGTGTCGAAGAGCGCGAGGTGTGGCGCGTCGAAGCCGAGAGCGGGCGTGCCTGGCGTGGTGTCTACGAGCTTGCCCGCACCGTCGGAAACGACGACTGGCAGCTGCAAGGCGTGGAGGATTAGCGTGTTCACCCACCTTGAAGCCTGCTCCAGCTACTCGATGCAGTACGGGGCCTCACACCCCGACGAGCTCGTCACGCGGGCTGCCGAGCTTGGCATGACGCGCGTTGGGCTCACCGATCGCGACGGCCTCTACGGCGCGGTTCGCTTCGCGAATGCATGCTCGCAGGTGGGGGTCGCGCCCATCATCGGGGCAAGCCTCGCAGTGGTTCCTAACGGATGGGCTCCCGCGCGCCGCCCCGCTGCGGTGAAGGGCGGGGCGCTCCGCGACCATCGTCTCCCTCGGGCCACGCTGTGGGCCACCTCGAGGGCTGGGTGGGGGCAGTTATGTGCGCTCATCAGTGCCGCGCACGCTGCGGGTCGTGGCACCCCACGGGTCACCCTAGAGCGCATTGCCGAGCACGTAGCAGGCGGCGACGTGATCGTCGGGCTTGGCGCCGATTCCCCAGCCGGGAGGATGCTGCTCGACGCTCGGTTCGACGGCGCCGTCAACGAAATTCGGCGCTGGCGCGATGCGTTGGCAGGCGGGCTCACCGTCGCGATGACGAACCATCACACACCTGGCCGAGGCATCGCGTCTGCACACCAGGCCGCGGGGCTTGTGCGCGCCGCAGAGCAGGCGGGGGCGCCCGTCGTGGCGACGAACATGGTGCGCATGGCGCGTCCCGAGCAGGCCGCCACCTGTGACGTGCTTGACGCCGCCAGGCGACGAGTGCCGCTGCGGGCCGGCAACATCGACCGCGTCAACGCCGAGGGCTACTTGAAGGGCGAGCAAGAGATGCGCCGCGCCGTCGACGAGGTCGCCCAGCTCGCGGGTGCCAACGCCGAAGCGCTGCTCGCTGCCACCGAGGCACTCGCGGAGCGCTGCACGCTCAGCCCGCGCCACGATATCGGCCTCGGCGAGGTTCGCCTGCCCGAACTCGATACCCTCGGCGCTACCATCGACGACGCACCTCGCGCACTGCGCGCCCGCTGCGAGGCGGGCCTGGCCGCGCGGTACGGCGTCGTCACCCCCGACGCCGCGGCACGGCTCGACGACGAGCTGGCAATCATCGCGGGCCTTCGCTTCGATGCGTACTTCCTGACGGTCGCTGACGTGGTGCAGATGGTGAACGAGATGGGCATTCGCTGCGCCGCCCGCGGTTCTGGCGCGGGCTCGCTCGTCAACTATGCGCTCGGCATCTCCGGCGTCGACCCGATGCGGCACGGACTCCTCATGGAACGCTTCCTCTCACCGCTGCGAAGGGCCTTGCCAGACATCGACCTCGACGTCGAATCCGCGCGCCGCACCGAGGTCTACGACGGCATATTCGAACGCTTCGGCAGCGCCCGGGTGGCCTGCGTCGCAATGCTCGAAACCTACCGAGTGCGGCATGCTGTACGCGACGTCGGTGCCGCGCTCAGCCTTCCCCCGAGCGAGATCGACGCCATGGCGAAAGCGTTCCCGCGCATCCGGGCCCGCGATGCCCGCACCGCCATCCGAGAGCTTCCCGAGCTCCGCAATGCCGGCATGCGGGAGGCGCGCCTCGAGCGGTTGTTCACCCTGGTGGAATCTCTCGATGGGCTGCCGCGCCACGTGGCGCTGCACCCGTGCGGCGTGGTGCTCTCCGACGCCACCCTCGCCACCCGCACTCCGCTCGAGCCCAGCGCTCAGGGGTACCCCATGAGCCAGTTCGATAAAGATGACGTCGAGCACCTGGGGCTGATGAAGCTCGACGTGCTGGGCGTGCGCATGCAATCAGCGATGGCGCACGCACTCGAAGAACTCGAGCGCACCACGGGCAGCGCCCCCAACATCGACGCGCTCGAGCCCTTCGACGACGAGGAGGTGTACCAGATGATCGCCGAGCGCCGCACGCTCGGCTGCTTCCAGATTGAGTCGCCAGGGCAACGAGAGCTCGTCGGCAAATTCGACATACGCAGTTTCGACGACATCGCGATCGACATCTCCCTCTTCCGCCCCGGCCCGGTGAAGTCCGACATGATTACGCCCTTCGTCGACGCGCGCCAGGGCCTGCGCACACCGGAGTTCCTCCACATCGATTTCCAGCCATTCCTCGAAGAAACGTGCGGGGTAGTGGTGTTCCACGAGCAGATCATTCAGCTCGTCGCCGCCGCCACGGGGTGCTCGTTCGCGAAGGGCGACGAGGTCCGTCGTGCACTTGCGGATAGGAACAACCAACACGAGATAGAGCGCTGGGTCCGGCGGTGCGCTAGCGAGCGGGGGTACGCCAGCGAGGTGATCGAGCGCGTGTGGGAGATTCTGGTGTCGTTCGCCTCGTTCGGGTTCTGCAAGGCACACGCCGCCGCATTTGCGCTGCCCACCTACCAGTCCGCGTGGCTGAAGCGGCACCACCCGGCGCATTTTCTGGCCGGCATCCTCACCCACGATCCGGGCATGTACCCGAAACGGCTGCTGCTCGAAGAAGCGCGGCAGATGGGGGTTGCGGTGCTGGGCCTCGACGTCAACGCATCCACCGGAAGCTACCGCGCCGAACGTGTCGACGGCGGCTGGGGCATCCGGCTCTCCCTGGCCGACGTGGCAGGCATTACCGACGACGAGGTGGCGCGCATCGTGGATGCCCAGCCATTCACGTCGGTCACCGATTTCTGGCAGCGCGCGCGTACCAGCCGCACCACCGCCGAGCATCTCACGTTGGCCGGCGGGTTCGACTCGCTCTACGGCATCGGGAATGCAGACGAACTGCGCAGCCACGCGCAGGTAACCCGTCGCGACATTCTGCTCACCATTGCCGACCTCCACGCCGGCACGGGCAAGCAACTGGAAGGCCAAGACGCCTTCACATTCACAGAAGCTGACTGCCTCGACGTCACACCCACGGGCCTGCCTGAAATGAGGACTGACGAGCGCATTCGGGCCGAGCTGGAGGTGCTCGGTCTGGACGCGAGCAGTCACGTGATCACGCGATACCTGCCCTTGCTGCGCGCGCTCAGTGCCACACCTGCACGGCTCCTTGGCAACCAGCGGCAAGGCGCAGAAGTGCTGGTGGCAGGGGTGAAGGTGGCCACCCAGACGCCCCCGGTTCGCTCGGGAAGCAGGGTGGTGTTCCTTTCCCTCGACGATTCCACGGGGGTGAGCGATGCCACGTTTTTCGAGGACGTGCAGGGCCCGTATTCCACGACGGTGTTCAACTCTTGGCTGCTGCTGGTGCGCGGCACCGTCCGGCGCACCGGGCGCAGCGGCGTCTCGCTTCGCGCCACGGGAGCATGGAGCTTGGAGCACCTCTACACGCATTGGCGGGACGCGCACGAACGCACACGCCAACCAGCCGAGGCTATCGCCGCAGTGCACCGCATTATCGACGCCGACCCCGCCAGCTACCACACCCCGCAGCAGAGCACGGCCCGCAAACTCTGGCACTCCAGCCCAGGGAGCATCGGCCGATGATCATCATGCATATCGACATGGACGCCTTCTACGCGTCGGTAGAGATCGCGCGCCGCCCAGAGCTGGCAGCGGTGCCGATGTTCGTCGGAGGCGACGGGCGCGGCGTGGTGCTCTCGGCTAACTATCCGGCCCGAGCCTACGGCATCGGCGCAGGTATGCCGACGAGCAGAGCTAGGCGCTTGTGCCCGGCAGCCCACGTGATTCCGCCCGATTTCGACCGCTACGAGCAGGTATCCAACGGCATCAAAGAGATCTTCTGCACCATCACCGACCGCATGGAAATGGCCTCCATCGACGAGGCCTTCCTCGACCTCACGACGGCGATGCGCCGGCTGGGCGGCAACCCCGTCGAGGTGGGGGAACGCATCCGCGCGCAGGTAATGGACGAGCAGCGCGTGCCTTGCTCCGTGGGCATCGGCCCCAACAAGTTCGTCGCCAAACTCGCATCCAAGCAAGCCAAACCCGACGGGTTGCTGGCGGTGCAGCCGAACGAGGTCGTGAGCTTCCTGCACCCGCTTCCGGTGGAAGCCATCTGGGGCGTGGGGGAAGCGACGGCGAGCAAGCTCCACAAGCTCGGCCTCGTCACCATCCGCGATGTCGCCATGACGAAACGCCAGACGCTGCAGCGGGCGTTGGGCTCGCAAGGAGCACAACTCCTCGACCTCGCCTGGGGCTACGACAAACGCACCGTCATCGCGCGCGAGCCAGAAGAACGCAGCGTCGGTGCGCAAGAGACCTTCCCGTTCGACACCGACGACGAACTCGCCGTCGAGACGGAAATCTTGCGCATGGCCGAGCGCACCGCGTCGAGAATGCGCGCGCAGCAGATGGTGGGCGGTCAGGTCACGCTGTCAGTGCGGTTTGCGGACTTCCAGACGGTGACCCGCACAGGTTCCATACCTCCTACGGACGCCACCAACGCCATCTTTGCTGAAGCGATGCGGCTCTTTCGACGCCTGCATCTGCAGCGGGCGCGTATCCGTCGGGTGGGGGTGCGGGTGGGAAAGCTCACACCGAAAGAAACTGCGTACGAGCAGCCAGCACTGGGCGAACCGGAATACGGGTGGCGCGACGCCGAGGCCGCCATCGACAAGCTCGCGCTCCGGTTCGGGCCGAATGCCGTGCGTCGAGCCAGGCTTGCCAGATGAACGCAGGCGCTACGGCTGTTCGCCGCCCTCCTGGCGCTTTTTCCAGCGCTCTTCCAAACGCTCCATGAAATCCTGGCTCGACGACGGCGCAGACGGTCGCCGTGCAGCAGCGCTGCCGCCACCACCTGCGGTGCGATCACTGTGGCGCTGCGCTGGGTCTGGTTCGCCCTGCACGCGCTGCCAGGAATTGATGCCGACGACGGCTCCCGCCAGCATCACGGCAAACCCTGCGATGCTCACCGCTGGATGAATTTGGATGCCTCCGAGGAGTGCGGCAAGGCCGACGACGAACGCCAGCCCAGCGATTGCTGCGCGGCGACGGTGGATGCGCACTTGGCCGCGTCCGCTGAGCGTGTCAGCGAAACCCGGATCCTCAGCTTTGAGGGAAGCTTCAAGCTGCTCGAGAAGCTTGCGCTCCTGTTCGGATAGCTCCATGCACGACTCCTTGGGAGAGATGTACCGGTCATTGTATGCCGAGTTTGCGTCCGTACCAATCAGTAGAGCCCCCTAGCGTGGTGTAGCGCCCAGGGTGGCTGGTGTCGTCGATGACGGTGGCGCGGTCACCGTGGGATCGTTCGAGTTCACGTTCGAAAGCTCTCTCAAAGGAAGTGCCACGATGACCGCTCCTCATATTGTCGACCCTGCCCGGGTCTGGGCAACCTGCTGGCCGAAGCGTCGCCGGGCATGATGCGTCAGCTTTTGCAAACCATCATCAACGCGCTGCTCTCCGCCGACGCCGACGCGGTGTGCGGCGCCGAATGGGGACAGGCCTCGGCAGGACGGATCGCACAGCGCAACGGCTACCGCCACCGCCGGTTGGACACCCGCGTCGGCACGATCGACGTCGCCGTCTCGAAACTGCGCTCGGGTACCTATTTTCCCGAATGGCTGCTCGAGCGCCGCAAACGTGCCGAGTCCGCGTTGATCACGGTGATCGCGGACTGCTACCTCGCAGGCGTGAGCACGCGCCGGATGGACAAGCTCGTCAAGACCCTCGGGATCGACGGGCTCTCGAAGTTCCAGGTGTCCCGGATGGCGGCCGACCTCGACGAACACGTCCACCAGTTCCGCCACCGCCCCCTCGCGGATGCGGGGCCGTTCACGTTCGTCGCGGCCGACGCGCTCACGATGAAGGTCCGCGAAGGCGGGCGGGTGATGGGCGCCGTCGTGCTCGTCGCGACCGGCGTCAACGGCGACGGCCACCGCGAAGTCCTGGGCCTGCAGGTCGCCACGAGTGAGACCGGGCCGGCGTGGAACACGTTCTTCGCCGATCTGGTCGCCCGCGGCCTGGGCGGGGTCCGTCTCATCACCAGTGACGCCCACGCCGGGCTGGTCGAGGCTGTCGGGGCGAACCTGCCCGGAGCGTCCTGGCAGCGCTGCAGAACCCACTACGCAGCCAACCTGATGTTCCTCACCCCCAAGACGATGTGGCCGGCGGTGAAGGCGATGCTGCATTCGGTCTACGACCAGCCGGACAAGCCGTCGGTCCAAGCCCAGTTCGACCGGCTCCTGGACTACACTAGCGAGAAGCTCCCCGCCGTCGCCGAGCACCTCGAAAACGCGCGCGCGGACCTGCTCGCCTTCACCAGCTTCCCCAAGGACGTCTGGACCCAGATCTGGTCGAACAACCCCGCCGAACGCCTCAACCGCGAGATTAGGCGTCGTACCGACGCCGTCGGGATCTTCCCCAACCGCGACGCCATCATCCGCCTCGTCGGCGCCGTCCTAGCCGAGCAAACCGACGAATGGGCCGAAGGCCGACGCTACCTCGGCCTCGATATCCTCGCCCGATGCCGACTCACCCCCATCCCCACCACCGACACCGTCGAGGAGGACACCCAACCCCTACCCCTGACCGCCTAACGAAGGAAACCGCTACACCACTACAAGGGACTTGACCTACCAATCAGCGCCATCGCCACAGCGAGCGTGGCCAGAGCTTTCGCCACCACGGCATGCTGCCCACCATGCTGCGACGCAGTGCAGCCACCTGCTGTGGCAGCTGGGTGACGTCAGCGCCGTCACGCGAGAACGCAACACGTTCGACAGTCTCCGCCACCTGTTGGAGGAGGTCGCCGGAGGGCACCGAATCTGCGGCAGCTCGTGCGGCAGGGCCGGGCGACCCGTCGGGCCACGGAACCCCCGCGTCGGTGAAAATGGCGTGCACCTCGCGCCAGGCGGCATCCGCCAACGCTCGCGACTCCTGCCCTGCGCGCAGGCGCCAGCGATGGAGGCCTTCGCGGATGAGCCAGGGCAGTGCGAGCAGCACCAGTACGCCCAGCGCCCCAAGCAGCACGGGAACCCACGGCGACGAAGAACTCGACGTTGGCACCGGAACAGGTTGCTTGGACGGAACGCCGGTAGGCGTCGGCGTTGGGGATGCATTCGAGCTTGGCGTCGGATCAGCGGCTGCCGATGACGATGGCGTCGGGCTGGGGCTAGGGGAGGGCGTTGGCGTGGCGCTCGAAGGAGCGTCGGGGTCGGTGTAGGCAGGGGGCTCGGCTACCGAAGGTGTGGGCTCGAACGGCACCCAGCCGAGACCCTGGAAATACAGCTCCGGCCACGCGTGCATATTGTGTGAGGTCACCTGGAAGGACCCGTCAGCCATCCGGCTTCCGGTGTTGAACCCCACCGCCATGCGTGAAGGGATCCCTTCGATACGCGCCATCGTCATCATCGCGGAGGCGAAATGGATGCAATAGCCGTTGCGGTCTTCCAAGATAAACGACGAGATCACATCGAGTGAGGCATGCTGGGGAGCCTCAATAGAGTAGTTGAACTTGTCGCTGCGCAGGAACTTCTGGATGGCCTGCGCCTTCTGCCCGTCGGTGGCGGCGTCTCCCACCACCTGCTTCGTCAACTCCACCACACGGTCATCGACGTCAGGTACCGCGGTGGTGATGGCATCGACGTCGGTGCCGGCGGTGGCACCGTCGAGATCTTCCTTGCTGGGATTGGGTACGACAGCGCGCGCAGAGTAGCCGAGCCCCACCGTCTCCTGCGCACGATCCTTGCCGGTAGCGACGACCGACAGCGTTGCGGGGTCGTACGCCCATGAGCCCCGCGCATCGAAGCTGTCGACCGCGAACGGCACGGGCAAGTACTCGGACGGCACATTCTCCATCTGCACATCGACGGCGACGTCCCGCCCCGGCGCGTCGTAGGCCTCTGCCAAGCCCCTGGTGCGCAGCTTCATCTGCGTCAAACCAGCACCGTTTGAGGTGAGGTTCGGCAGCGCCACCGTGCGGAGGTAGACAGGCTCGCCGTCTGCTGTGCGATACGTCAGCACCGGTCGGTCCTCGGGCCGCAGCAGGTTCTTGTTCAGCTCCACCGTGGGATCGTTCAAACGGATGGGGCCCGAGCCGGCTCCTTGCCACGGCTGTTTGTCACCGAGCGGAATGAGCGGTTGGAGCGCGACGGCGCTCGCGATGGCAGCCACGGCAAGCACCGCCGCAAACAGTGCGCGCGTGGCGTGAAATGCTCCGGCTCGAGAAGCGCTTTCAGCGCGGTACCCATTGCCGACGCTCGTGGCGGTCACCAACACCAGCACGTAGGCGGCCGCGACAGCGGCGAACACGCTGAGCGTCAGCTCGTCGTGGTTGGCGATGGCAGCCACGATGTAGCTGAGGAAGAGCGGGGCGAACGTCCACGATGGTTGGTCCAGCACCGTCGCGAGCAATTCCACGATCAGCTGCACAAGCAACACCAACAGCAGCACCAGGAACACGACGCCCGCAGCGCCATCGACCGGGGGTTGAGAGGCGTTGATGGCGGCGGCCCCGGACCGGCACAGCTCGATCACCGTCGAAGGGAAGGGCTCGTCGGGGAGGAGCGTGGTCGAGCGCCACAGCGCGAACACCACGGCGGCCAGCACCTGCAGTGCGTAGGTGAGCCCTCGCCCCAGCTTCATGAACGCACCGAGTAGGCCGACCACTCCCACAGCACCGGCCGCACCCGCGGCAACGGTGAGGTGATCGTGCCCAGTGATGAGGGTGTTCATCGGCAAGATCGACGCCCACGCCGCAACGGCGATCACGAGGGGCAGCAACACGTTGGTTCGATGGCTCATGCGGCACCCCGCCTCGTCATGGCACGTGCCCATGCCTTCGTGAAGGAAGTACCAGGCCCGTACTGTTCCACCGCCCAGCCATGGCGCTGCAGCAACTGCACGGCGTCGTGATGCTCCGACGAGGGCTCACTCCAGGCGGGCGCGTCCATCACGATCGCGAATGGCTTGGCCATGCGCTGGCCAATGGCTGTCAGGGTAGCGGCGTCTTGCACCGTGAGCAGCCCCCCGAAGAACGCGAGGCTGCCGGTGGCGTCGAGCGACTCAGACTCCGCGAAAATCGCGCTCAGATCGCGTTCATCGGATGCGCCGGTGTCGGTCATCGCGTCGATCACAGCTTGGCGCTGCGCCGGGCCCTTCAACTGCCGCGGCTCGAAGATGGTTCCCGAACCGCCAGCGATGACGATGTGATAGCGCTCGTCAGCGAGCTTGACGGCCACGCTCGTCGCGGCCGAAATAGCCCACTCGAGGCTCGACTGCGGGCCTGCCCCGACGTGGCTCACGCGCCGCGTATCGGCAATCAGCAGTGCGGACGGGTCCCACGGGTGCTCCTCGAGGCGCACCATGAGCTCGCCCTGCTTCGCCGTCATACGCCAGTGCACGCGACGGATATCGTCGCCGTGGCGATGCTCGCGCACGAGCACGTCGTCTTGACCAGCAGCGCCCGTCAGATGCGGCGACGATTCACCCGTCGCGCCGACGCCCAGGCCGCGCATCGCGTCTACCAGGGGCCAGATTCTCGGCGTGACGCGCAACAGCGTCGGTTCGCCGCGGGGGCGGACGATCGCCACGGCGAGCCCGAGCGGATCGCCTGCCCGCGCCTTCAATGGCCCGACGAGGAACCGCCCGCGTTGCTCCGATTCGATCTGGTAGCGCACGGCTTGTTCCCACCGACCGAACGCGCGCATGACCGAGAACTTCGCGCCGCCCCCGAGCGGTTCGGGCGCCAGGTCGTAGAGCTCCAGTGACGTCGCAGCGAGTGGTTTGGTGTTGCGTAGGCGCACCACGGCTTCGGCAGTCTCCTCGACGGCGACCTGCGCCGGGTGGATCGTACGTGAAAACTCGAGCTTGGGGTGTAGCAGCAACACCATGACGAGGCTCAACAGTGGCAAGACAAGCAAGAACAGCCCGACCCACACCAGGTCAGGCTCACCGACGGCTGCAGCCGCCATCACCAGCACCGTGCCCACGAGCAACAGCATCCAGCCGCGTAGCGTCGGCCTCGCACCACGAAGCAAGAGGAGTCAGCCTCTCCTGGGAGAGGGAACCGAGCGAACCACGTCAGCGATGATCGCTTCGGCAGAGCGTTCAGCGATCTGCGCCTCAACGGTGGTGATGACCCGGTGTGCCATGACCTCCACCGCAAGGGATTGGACGTCCTCGGGGATCACGTAGTCGCGCCCGGCGAGTGCCGCACCCACTCGCGCCACCTGCATGAGATGCAGTGATGCGCGAGGGCTCGCGCCGAGGCGAAGATCGGGGTGGCTTCTCGTCGTGTCGACGATGCTCACGATGTAGTCGGCGATGATGGGCGAGACGTAGATGGCCGCGAGTGTGCGCGTCGCCTGGTTGACCTGCTCCACCGAGGTGACGGCGTTGACCTTGGCGAGCTGGTCGCCGCTCGCCCGCGCCAGCAGCATGGCTGACTCCGACTCTTTGCTGGGATATCCCATCTGGATACGCGCCATGAATCGGTCGCGCTGCGCCTCTGGGAGGGGATAGGTGCCCTCCATCTCAATGGGGTTTTGGGTGGCGATCACCATGAACGGCTGGCTGAGACGGTGGGTGCGGCCATCAGCGGACACTTGCTGCTCCGCCATGGCTTCCAGCAGGGCCGACTGGGTTTTGGGGGAGGCCCGGTTGATCTCGTCGCCCAAGACGATGTTGGCGAAGATGCCGCCTGGTTTGAACTCGAACTCGCGGGTCTGCTGATTGAACACTGAGACGCCGGTCACGTCGGCGGGTAGCAGGTCGGGCGTGAACTGGATGCGTTTCACGTCGCCGGCAATGGAGCGTCCGAGTGCTTTCGCGAGCACGGTTTTTCCGACACCGGGAACGTCTTCGATGAGGAGATGGCCGCCTGCTAGGAGCACGGTCACCGCGGTGCGGATCTGGCGTGGTTTGCCTTCGATCACGCGGGCCATCTCGGTGCTGACCGCGTTGGCGAGTTGCGCAACCGCGGCGATGTTCGGTGCATTCACTTCGGGCAGGTCTCCTGTCGGAATCGGTGATGTCGCACTAAGCGTACTGGCCTCGCGGGCAAGTCAGAACTCAGCGATCTCGATTCCGGGGAGGAACACGCCCAATATGGGGAGAAAGGTGGTGAGAAGTGGGGTAAAGTGGGGGCAAGTGGAGCGAACTGGGTCCAGATTGGTGGAAGGAGGTGCCCGATGTTCCTCGGTACGTACACGCCGAAGCTGGACGAGAAAGGGCGCCTCATCCTGCCCGCGAAGTTCCGTGACGACTTCGCCGACGGCTGCGTCGTCACCCGAACGCAAGAGCACGCGCTGGCCGTCTATACCGCTCGGGCCTTCGAGCAGTTGATGGAGCCGGTGTCGTCGGCTCCGACGACGGTGAAGCAGGTGCGCGACTACCAGCGCATGCTCGCCGCTGGCGCCAGCTTTGAAATCCCCGACAAGCAGGGGCGGGTCACCATCCCGCAGGTATTGCGCAACTACGCCGGGCTGCACCGCGACGTCGTCGTGATCGGCGCCGGCACCCGCGCAGAAATCTGGGACGCCGAGCGCTGGGCCCAGTACTCCGAGGCCAGTGAGGCTGGCTTCTCCGAGCTCGATGAGGAATTCATGCCTCCACCGCCGTGACCTGCTTCCCGGTGCTCGTCCGGCTGGTGCCCTGACTCTTCTTCCCCGTTGTCAGGTCGCCAGGCGGACGGGGACCAGGGGTCAGGACGCAGCGCAGCAATGCACAACTGCACGTCAATCACATTGGAAGGGTCGAGAGATGGACGTACACGTGCCGGTCATGCAGGACCGCATCGTTGACGTACTCTCGACGTCCCTGCAGCGCCCCCACGCGGTGTACGTTGACGGCACACTCGGCCTCGGCGGGCACGCAAAGGCCATGCTGGCGGCGAACCCCAACGCGCGACTGGTTGGCATCGATCGCGACACCGACGCGCTCCAGATCGCCGCGGAACGCCTGGCGGAGTACGAGGATCGAACCACCCTCGTGCACGCCGTCTACGACGAGTTGCCCGACGTGCTTGCCAGCCTCGGGCTCACTCGCGTCGATGCAATCTTGCTCGACCTCGGGTTGTCGTCGCTGCACATTGATCGGGAAGCACGCGGCTTCACGTACCGCGTTGATGCACCGCTGGATATGCGCATGAATCAGCAGGAGGGCGAAACAGCCGCGGATGTGTTGAACACCTACGACGTGGCCGACCTCACGCGCATCCTCAAGCGATATGGCGAGGAGCGTTTCGCGGATCGCATTGCGCGAGCCATCGTCGAGGCTCGCCCATTCGAGACCTCGGCCCAGCTCGTGCGTGTCATCAGCGACGCCATCCCTGCAGCTGCTCGGTACTCGGGCGGGCATCCCGCCAAGCGCACGTTTCAGGCGTTGCGCATCGAGGTGAACCACGAACTCGACGCCCTTGAAGGTGTGCTGCCTGCGGCGGTGCACGCGCTCGCTGTTGGCGGACAAATCGCGGTGTTGAGCTACCACTCGCTGGAAGATCGCCTCGTCAAGCGCGTGTTCGCGCAAGTCTCGAGCGACAGCGCGCCGCGCAACCTTCCCGTCGTACCGGAACACATGCGAGCGGAATTCACGCTCGTCACCAAGGGCGCCGAGCGCCCCGAACGAAGCGAAATCGATGCCAACTCACGGGCCGCTTCGGCGCGGCTGCGGATCGCCAGGAGGGTCAGGGAGCGTTCATGAGCGGAACAACCACCAAAGGGACTATCTCGACGGTCAGGTTCGCCCTGATCATCGTCGCCATCATTGGGTTGGGGCTCGCCGGCGTCCTCGTCGTGACGACATCGATCGGGGCGCAGGCCAACGAGCTCACCAAGCTGCAGACCGAGGCGAAGAAACTCGAGTACGAATCCGCGTCGCTGCGAACGCAACTCGAGGGGCTCTCCAGCACGGGCTCTCTCGCCATGCGCGCCAGCGAGCTCAACATGGTGCCCAACCCGTACCCCGCGTTCGTCATGCTGGATTCGGGCAAGGTGCTTGGTGAACCGACGAAGGTGCGCGGCAACGAATTCCCCGAGCTGCGCAGGCAGAAGCCTCAGCCGACACCCACCCCGCCGCCCTCGCCGAGCCCGGTGGTGACGCCGTCGCCTGTGCCGCCTACCCCGAAACCGGAGGAGCACGGTGAACGGCCCGAGGATGTCATCGCCGCACAGCAGCCTGCGGCTCCCCAACCGTCGGCATCGCCTGTGCCGAGCCCAACCCCTACCACGCAGCCCACAAGCACCCCTGGAGGTGAGTGATGACGAAGCGCTCGAACAGCAGCGCCGCGAACGTGAGAACACGTCGCGCACCCGCAAAGGGCGCGACGAAGTCCGCGCGCCGTTCGTCGGCGAAGCCTGGGTGTACGAAGATCGTCGATACTGCAGCATCCAGGCGTAGCGCGTCGGGAGTGCGCTACAAGACGCGTGGCAAGCGTGTCGTGAAGCTCGGCAAAACGCACACTCGCCTGAGCGTGTTCCTCGTCGTGGTGGCGTTGATGCTAGGTGTTGCCGGGGCGCGGGCGTTCCAGTTACAGGCTCTCGACCCGCAGGCGTTCGCCGCAGAGGCGGCCAAGAAGATGCAGACCTCCCGCGACGTTCCTGCCCAGCGCGGCGCCATCACGGACCGTAACGGGGTTGTGCTCGCGGAAACGGAGCCGGGCTTCATGATCTTCGTCGATCCAGACATGATCAAGACCAACGGCGCTGACAAGCGGTACAAGATGTCGCCGCAAAAGCAGGCGGAGGCCGCGGCGGCCCCAGGCGCGGTGGCAGACATCTTGGTGAAGCACCTCGGCGGGCGCAAGGAGGACTACCTCGAGATTTTCGACCGTCGCGATACGAAGACGGGGAAGCGTTCGCAGTATGAAGTGGTGGCGCGACGCGTGTCCGCTCATACCTTCACCCGCATCCAAGACGACATGAACGCTGGCGTCGGCGGCGAGGATGTCGGTGAGCGCGGGGTGAAGCGTTGGTACGGAGTGTTCGGCGAGTCAGACCCGATCCGCTCCTATCCCAACCGCACGACGGGCTCCAACGTCGTGGGCTTCGTCAACGGCGAGGGCGACGGCGCGAGCGGGCTCGAATTCGCCTTAGAGAAGGAGATCCAGGGCATCAACGGCACGAGCACGTTCGATCGCTCCACGTATGGACGTATTCCGCTGGGGACGAACACCATGGTGCCTGCGAAGAACGGCGCGAGCTACCAGCTCACGATCGACTCCGACTTGCAATGGATGACCGACCAGTTCTTGGCCCAAGGCATCCAGAAGGCCGGCGCTAAGACGGGTACCGCAGTGGCGATGAACGTCAAGAGCGGTGAGATCCTCGCGCTCTCCGTGCTGCCCACCTTCGACTCGTCTAACCCTGGTGCGGCGGATCAGGAGGACCTCGGCAACCGTGCCGTCACCCAGGCGTACGAACCCGGTTCGACGCAGAAGGTGCTCACTATGGCAGCGCTAGCCGACCAGGGCCTCGTCACACCTGATACGAAGGTTCGGGTGCCGGAGAAGATCGCTTCGGGCTCCGGCTACGTCCGCGACTCGTTCGAGCACGGCACGCTGCAGCTCACCGCGCGGGGCGTCGTCGCGCAGTCATCGAACATCGGCACCATTGAGCTCGCTCGGCAGATGGATAAGGGGCAGCTGCACAGCTATCTCTCCAGCTTCGGTCTGGGCAACCGCACTGGTGTCGGGCTGCCCGGTGAAGCAAAGGGGCACCTTCCCCCGGCAGGCATGGCTGACTACACGCGCGACCAGATCTCGTTCGGGCAGGGCCTGTCTGTCAACGCCGTGCAGATGGCCGGCGCGCTCGCGTCCGTGGTGAACGGCGGTACGTACCATCAGCCGACCATCATCAAGTCGGCGAAGGACGCCGAAGGTAATGAGCTGGAACGCAAGGAACCGACGAGCCGCAAGGTCATCTCGGAGGAAGCTTCCGCCATGACCGTCAACATGATGGAAGCCGTCACCATGGCCGATCCCAAGGAGCGGGCGATCCCCGGCTACCGCGTGGCTGGCAAGTCGGGAACAGCCCAGCGCTACAACCCCAAATGCAAGTGCTACAAGGGGTTTACTGCGTCGTACGTGGGTGTGGCGCCTGCCGAGGACCCGCAGATTCTCGTGTACGTGGTGATCGACCAGCCGGCCAATGGCAACCTGGGTAGCCGCCTGGCGTTGCCAGTTGTCAATCAGGTGCTGCAGGTAGCGTTGCCCAGGTACAACGTGCTGCCCTCCACCACCAAGGCGTCGCGAGAGCCGCTAACCTTTGAATGATGCCCGACATGCATGCACATTCATCCGGTGCCGTGAGCCTTCGGCAGTTACTGCCTGAGGCGGCGGCAGACGTGGCTATTGCTGGGATCACACTGGATTCCAGGAATGTCCACCCCGGTTGGTTGTACGCCGCGTTGCCTGGCCAGCGCACGCACGGTGCGCGGTTCGTGGGGCAAGCCGTTGCGTCTGGTGCCGCAGCGGTGCTCACTGACGCCGACGGCGCCGCGATCGTCGGCGATATTGACGTGCCGCTGGTGGTGGCGGACAACGCCCGTCGGACACTCGGCGATGCGGCTGCCGCCTTCTATGGGTATCCGACGGAGCACCTCACCGCATTTGGGGTGACGGGCACGAACGGCAAGACGACGACCGTCGCCCTCATCGCCCAGGCGCTGCGATCGCTCGGCTCGTCGGTTGGCACCATCGGCACCCTCGGTGCACGCCTTGACGATGTTGCGCTCGAGGCTCACAGCACCACGGTGACCACCCCGGAGGCGACGGATCTGCAGCAGCAGCTCGCCGCGATGCTCGAACGCGGTGCGAGCGCCGTCGCGATGGAGGTATCGTCGCACGCACTGGCGCTCGAGCGAGTGCAGGGCATGCACTTCGACGTCGTCGGCTTCACAAATCTTGGCCAAGACCACCTCGACTACCACCACACACTTGAGAACTACTTCGCCGCGAAACGCAAGCTGTTCGAGCCTGGCCGTGCCGATGCCGCCGTGATCTGGATCGACGACGAACGCGGCGTCGAGCTGGCCGAGCAGGTGCGTGCGCAGGGCGCGATGCGGCTCACGACCGTGGGCACGCGCGACGCCGACTGGATACTCTCCGACGTGATCCCGCACGGCCGGTTGGGAACGAGAGGCACAGTGCGCCGGGGTGGGCGGAAGCTCACCGTCGAACTGGCACTGCCCGGCATGCACAACATGGTGGACGCGGTGCTTGCCCTCGCCATGCTCGAGGCAGCAGGCTTCGACGCCGAGCGGGCTGTGGAAGGTCTACGGCAAGCGCAGGTGCCAGGTCGCATGCAGCGGGCCATCCTCGACGACGCCGCCCCGCTCGTCTTCGTCGATTTCGCGCACACCCCGCAAGCGGTGGAGGCCGCCGTCGAAGAGCTCGCGCAGCTCGGCCCGCTCACCACGGTGGTGGGCTGTGGGGGAGACCGCGACCCGGTGAAACGCCCACTCATTGGAGCTGCGGCAGCGCGCCACAGCAGCCAGGTGGTAATCACCGACGACAACCCGCGCACTGAAGATCCAGCGGCTATCCGTGCGGCCACCCTCGAAGGAGCACACGGGCATGGCGCCGAGGTAGTAGAAGTTGCCGGGCGAGCCGACGCGATCGCCTACGCGCTCGCACACACCGAGCGTGATGGGGTGGTCGCCATCTTGGGTAAGGGACACGAGCAGGGGCAGATACTGGCCGACCGTGTCGTCGACTTCGACGATGTTGAGGTGGCCCGCGACGCCTGGGCGAAGTTGCAGGAGGAACGACGGTGAAACAGCGCAAACTCTCTGAACTCGTGGCGCTCATGCAGCCGGCTGCCGTAGAGGTGGTGGGCGACGACGTGCTCGTCGGGCCCGACGTGGTGACCGACAACCGAGCGGTCACGCCCGGCGCGGTGTTCGTCGCCATCCCCGGGGAGCGAGTTGACGGCCACTCCTTCGCCGCCGCCGCGCAAGACGCGGGAGCAAGTGCCGTCGTCGGCATGTACGTCACCGACGCCGACGTGCCACACCTGCTCGGCGAGGACTCCGTGCAGACGCTCAGCTGGATTGCCAGGGGTGTAGTGAAAGAGGCGCGCGCCCAGGGGATGCTGTCGATCGGCGTGACGGGATCGTCGGGAAAGACGTCTACCAAAGACCTCATCTTTCAAGTGCTCGAACAAGCAGGCGAGACGGTGGCTCCCAGCGGCAGCCTCAATAACGAGATCGGAGTGCCGCTCACTGCCTGTCGCGTGGGAGAAGCCACACAGTTCCTCGTCAGCGAGATGGGTGCGCGAGGGATCGGGCACATCAAATGGTTGACGTCGCTCGTCCCGCTCGACATCGCCGTCGCGCTGAATGTCGGCTCGGCGCATGCCGGGGAGTTCGGCGGCATCGAGGTGACCGCCCGGGCGAAATCGGAGATCGTCGAAGACCTCTCCGACGACGGCTGGGCCGTGCTCAACGCCGACGACGAGCATGTACGAGCGATGGCGTCGAAGACGAAGGCGCGCATCGCCTGGGTCGGGACGGGCGCACTGCCCGAGGGAGCACTGCGCGTCACGGCGCACAACATCACCGTCGACGCAGTCAGTCGACCTCGATTCACGTTGGAGGTGAGCGACGATCAGGGCACCCGCAGCGCCCCCGTCGCCCTGAGCGTCGTGGGGCGCCACCAGGTGGGTAACGCGCTGAGCGCGGCTGCCGTCGGTGTGATCGCAGGCATGGACGTGGAGCGCGTCGCTGCTGCCCTCAGCGCGGCGGTCGCGCGCTCGGATTGGCGCATGGCGCTCAGCGAACTAGCCTCCGGTGCGCTGCTCGTCAACGATGCGTACAACGCGAATCCGGAATCCGTCACCGCGGCGCTGAACACCGTGGCTGAGATGGTAGACATCAACCGCGAAGCCCATCCGGGCGCGACGGCGACGGCGGTGCTCGGCGACATGCTTGAGCTGGGCGCGAACGCGTACGATGCCCACGTCGGCATCGGACGACGCTGCGCGGACCTCGGGTTCAGTAAGGTCATTGCTGTTGGAGAGTTTGCGTCAGCGATTGTCGAAGGCGCAGCCGAAGGCGTGCCGGAATGCGTCGTGGTCACTCGCGACGAGGTGGCACGCCACCTCGCGCCCGGCGCAGGCGACGTCGTACTCGTGAAAGGATCTAGAGCCGTGGGCCTCGAACAGGTCGCAGCAGCCTTGGAGGAAGCACAGTGATCAACATCCTGTTGGCCGGAGGCCTGTCGATGGTGTTCACCCTCGTGGGGACACCGGTGCTCATCCGTTACCTCACCAAGAAACGGTACGGGCAGTTCATCCGTGAGGATGGGCCGGACTCGCACCAGGTGAAGCGCGGCACTCCGACGATGGGCGGCCTCGTCATCGTGCTGGCGATGACGTTCGCGTACTTCGTGAGCCACCTCGTGCTGTGGAATCCGCCGACGCTGTCCGGCATGCTGCTCATCGGGCTCACGCTCGCCATGGGTGGGCTCGGCTTCCTCGACGATTGGTCCAAGATCGCGAAGGAACGCAGCCTCGGCCTTACGCCGAAAGGTAAACTCCTCGGACAGTTTCTGATCGGCGGCATCTTCGGCTGGGCAGTGCTGCATTTCCCCGGAACTCGTGGTGCTACGCCTGGTTCCAACGCCATCTCGTTCCTGCGCGACATCACCTGGCTTGCTCTGCCGACGGTGGTCGCCATCGCCTTCATCGCCTTCCTCGTCGCGGCATGGTCGAACTCGACGAACCTCACTGATGGCCTCGACGGCTTGCTTGCCGGCTCCGCATCGCTGGTGTTCGCGGCCTACACCCTCATCTCCATCTGGCAGGTGAACCAGTGGTGCGGGCGCACGTCGACGGCCGGCCCGCGCTGCTATTTGGTGCGTGACCCCTACGACCTGGGAGTGGTGGCAATCTCGCTCGCGGCCGCGTGTTTCGGATTCCTGTGGTGGAATGCCAAGCCGGCCAAGATATTCATGGGCGACACCGGCTCGCTCGCCATCGGCGGCGCGCTCGCCGGCATCTCCGTCATGACGCGCACCGAGCTGCTCGCGGTGATCATCGGCCTGCTGTTTGTGCTCGAGGCAGGCTCAGTGATGCTGCAGGTGTCGTACTTCAAGCTCACCAAGGGCAAACGTATCTTCAAGATGACCCCGATCCACCACCACTTTGAGCTCAAGGGGTGGCAGGAGGTCACCGTCGTCATCCGGTTCTGGATCGTTTGCGGGCTGTTCGTGGCCCTGGCGCTTGGCATCTTCTACGCCGAATGGGTGGTGGGGCAGTGAGTGAGGCCCGCTTGGCCGGCATGAACCGGCTCTCCGACTGGTCGGGTGTGCACGCCGTCGTCGCCGGGCTCGGAGTGACAGGCTTCTCCGCAGCCGACGGTCTGCTGGAGCTGGGCGCCCAGGTGACGGTGCTCGACGACAACGACCGCCACCACGACAAGGCCGAACTGCTGCGCGTACTCGGGGCGACGGTGACCACCGGCCCCGGCTCCACCGCAGCGCTGCCCAAGGGCACTGATCTCGTCGTGACTTCGCCGGGTTGGCGTCCCGACGCTCCGCTCCTACAGGCCGCCCACGACGCCGGCATCCCCGTCTGGGGTGACATCGAATTGGCGTGGCGCATGATGCAGCCCGACCGTGCCGTGCCGTGGATTGGCATCACCGGCACCAATGGCAAAACCACCACCACGCAGATGACTACCGCGATGCTCAGGGCCGACGGGCTCACCGTGGCCGAGGTTGGCAACATCGGGCGCCCCATCATCGAGGCCGTGCTGGACGAAGAACACTACGACGTGTTCGTGATCGAGTTGTCGAGCTTCCAGCTGCATTACGTGCACACCGTCGCCCTGCACTCTGCCGCCGTGCTCAATATTCACGAAGACCACCTCGAGTGGTATCCCGGCCCCGACGGCTACCAGCGCTATCAAGCAGACAAGGCCCGCATCTACGAGCGCGTGAGCCACTCGTGCGTGTACAACGCCGACGAACCCGTCACCGAACGGATGGTGGAGGAAGCAGAAGTGCAGGAGGGTGCTCGCGCCATCGGGTTCACGCTCGGCACCCCAGCGCGCTCGATGATGGGCGTGGTCGACGACCTCCTCGTCGATAGGGCATTCGTTGCGCAGCGCGCCACATCCGCGCTCGAAATCGCGAGCATCGACGACGTCCAGCCGCACGCTCCCCACAACATCGCCAATGCCCTCGCCGCCGCCGCGCTGGCGCGCAGCTTCGGGGTACGTCCGCAAGCGGTGGCTCAAGGGCTGCGCGACGTGCAGCTGGGTGGGCACCGGATCAGCACTGTGGCGGAGCGCGACGGCATCCGTTGGATCGACGACTCCAAGGCCACCAATCCCCACGCTGTGAACTCAGCCATGCAAGCCTTCGACCACTTCGTGTGGATCGCGGGCGGACAGACCAAGGGAACTTCGTTCGATGAACTCATCGTCGCGCACGCGAAGCGCATGCGCGCAGCCATCGTGATCGGCATCGACCGTCAGGTCATTGCCGATGCGCTCGCCCGACACGCGCCCGAGGTCCCCGTCCATGTGCTCGATTCATCCGACACTGGTGTCATGGCCGAGGCGGTGCGATTGGCTGGAGAGATCGCTTCGGATGGTGATGTCGTGTTGCTGTCTCCTGGCGGAGCCTCGCTGGACATGTTCAGTGGGTATGCGGCACGCGGAGAGGCCTTCGCCGCCGCGGTGAAGGATTACCTGCAATCGCGCTAGAGGAAGGAAGTCGCATGGCCGTCGAAGCCCCGTCGGGCCCGCGCACATCCTCGACGCGACGCCAGCTCCGCGCGCTCGTCGACGCGCCCATGGCGCCCTACTGGTTCGTCATCGGGAGCGTTGGGTTCCTCGTCGGGCTCGGTACGCTCATGGTGCTGTCTGCTTCCGCTCCCTTGGCACAAGGGTGGGACTACAGCCCGTACTACTTCGCCATCCGTCAATGCTCGTTCCTCCTCGTCGGACTGCTGGGTGCATGGCTGCTCTCCAAGTTCAGCATCGACCTCCTCATCCGCATTGGCTGGCCGGCGTGGGCGCTGGCAACGGTGCTGCTGATCCTCGTCGTGTCCCCGATGGGCGTGCACAACTACGGTAACCAGAACTGGCTCGCCATCGGTCCTGTCCAAATTCAGCCTTCCGAGTTCGCGAAGCTCGCTGTCATCGTGTTTTCGGCTGCGGTACTGCACCGCAAACGCCATCTCATCCATGATCTACGACATCTCGTGTGGCCGTTCGGCTTGTCTACCGTCGTGCTCATTCTCGTGTTGGCGGGGCGTGATCTGGGTACCGGCATGATTGTCGCCGCCATCTTGGCGCTCGTGTTGTGGTTTGTCGGCACGCCTATCAAGCTCCTGTTGCCCTTCGGTGTCCTGGCGGCCACCCTCGTCGGTCTGCTCGTGTACGGCTCGGGCAACCGGATGGACCGCATCAAGATCTTCCTCGACCCCGCGTCGAACACTGACCTCTCCGCCCAGCCGATGTCCGCGCTGTACGCACTCGCTTCCGGCGGATGGTGGGGCCTCGGGCTCGGAGCCAGTAAACAGAAGTGGGGCGGATTGAAAACCGCCGCCCACACTGACTACATCTTCGCGGTGATCGGGGAAGAACTCGGGCTGTTTGGCGTGCTGGCAGTGATCCTCGCGTTCGCGCTCATCGCCTTCGCCGGATTCCAGATCGCACTGCGCTCCGATTCGCTGTTCGGCAGAATCGCGGCCGGCGGCATCACCGGCTGGTTCCTCACCCAGGCCATCATCAACATCTTCGTGGTGCTGCACCTGCTGCCCGTGCTCGGCGTCCCGCTGCCGTTCCTGTCCTATGGTGGTTCCGCGCTGCTGGCGAACCTGCTCGGAGTTGGTGTGCTGCTGGCGTGTGCCAAAGCGACGCCCGAAGCGCGCCGCTATCTCGCGGCCAAGAAGCGTAAGCGCAGCAAACGTCCTCGCATGACGAGCGTCATGGCCGCGACGAAGGGAGAATCGTGACCAGCGTGGTCCTCGCAGGCGGGGGTACCGCCGGACACACCTCACCTCTGATCGCCACCGCTCAGGCGCTCACTGAGCTCGGCGTCGACGAACTCGTCGCGGTGGGCACCGCGCGCGGCCTTGAAGTGCGGGTCATTCCTGAGGCGGGGCTCGACTTGGAGCTCATCACCCCCGTGCCGCTTCCCCGCAAACCCAACCTCGACCTGCTCAAACTGCCGTACCGGCTCACCAAAGCAGTGCGGGAATCGAAGGCCATTCTCCGGGAGAGGAAGGCCGACGCCGTCGTCGGGTTCGGTGGATACGTCTCCATTCCCGTCTACCTTGCTGCGCGTTGGATGAAGGTGCCGGTGCTGGTGCATGAGGCCAACCACATCCCCGGCATCGCCAACAAGATCGGGGCCAGGTGGGCGAGCTTCGTCGGCACCACGTTCGACACCCCCATGCCCGGCAACCCCACGCTCGTGGGCATGCCGATCAACCGTCGCATCACGCACCCGCAGGTGAGTCAGAGCGAGGCACGGGAGCTCTTCGGACTCGATCCGGACCGCCGCACACTGCTGGTCAGCGGGGGATCGCAAGGCGCCCAGGCCATCAACCGGGCCGTCGCAGAAGCGCGCGGCGACATCCTCGGTGAGGGCATTCAGATCTTGCACGTGCTGGGCCCGAAGAATTTCGACGACGACCCCACCATCACCCATGCTTCCGGGGCCCAATATCGGCCGGTGGCGTTCGTCGACGACATGGCGAGCGCCTACGCAGCCGCTGACCTCATGGTGGGCCGGGCGGGCGCCGGCACCGTGATGGAAACCGCGATCAGCGGGCTCCCCGTCATCTTCATTCCACTGCCGTGGGGCAACGGTGAGCAAGGCAAGAATGCGGCCGCGCTCGTCGAAGCGGGCGGGGGAGTGCTGCTCCCAGAATCCGAGCTGACTGCCGAAGTGCTGTCTGATCGGGTGCTCGAACTGCTCCGCACAGAAGGCACACTGGAAGCGATGTCCGAGCGAGCGCGCGCGATGTACCCGGCTGATGCAGCCGACGCGATGGCGCGCGCAGTGCTCGAGGTTATCGACAGAAAGGGATGAGGCCATGCTGGTCACTCCTGTTCACGTTGAGCCGGCCTCCGGCGTAGGCCCCGTGCATTTCATTGCTGCGGGTGGGGCCGGGATGAGCGGCATCGCGCGGCTCTACGTCGAACTGGGGATCAAGGTCACCGGCTCAGACCAGAGCGACTCCAGAGCGCTGCGCGAGCTGGAACGCTCAGGCGCGACGGTGTACGTCGGCCACGATCCCGCCCAGATCGCCGACGACGTGCAGACCGTGGTGATTTCCTCGGCGGTGCGCGAGAGCAACGTCGAGCTCATGGAGGCGCGACGCCGGGGCCTGCGGGTTTGGCATCGCTCGGCCGCGCTCGCTGCGCTCATGCTCGGACGCACCGGCATTGCCATCACCGGCACGCACGGCAAGACCACCGCCACCGCTATGACTGCCGTGATGCTGAGTGAAGCCGGGACGAATCCGAGCTACGTGATCGGTGGCCCGCTGGTGACCACCGGCGTCAGCTCGGCCATCGGCAGCGGCGCCCCCTTCGTCGTTGAAGCGGACGAATCCGACGGCTCTTTCCTGCAGTACCCGACGAAGATCGTCGTCATCACGAACGTCGAGGCCGATCACCTCGACAACTGGGGCACGCCCGCCGCCTACGCCGAGGGCTTCTACCAGTTCGCCACGCAGCCGCTGGTTGAGACCATCATCATCGGCATCGACGATCACGGCGGCCGAGCGCTCGCCGAACGCCTCGTCGCTGAGGGGCGCGACGTGGTCACCTACGGCGAGGCCGACGACGCCAACGTGCGTTTCCTGGACGTGCAGCCCACCGCGACGGGCTCCGTCGCGACGATCACCGACGGCCACGATTCGAGCAGTATTGAGCTGCAGGTGCCGGGCAACCACAACCTCGCCAACGCCGCAGCAGCGTACGCGGTGGGGCGCGCAGTCGGGCTGTCGCACGACAGCGCGGTCGAAGCACTCGAAACCTTCGTGGGTACGCTGCGACGCTTCCAGCTCGTTGCGAACACCGCGGGAGTGCGAATCTACGACGACTATGCGCACCACCCGACGGAGATCCGCGCAGCGCTCTCCGCTGGACGCCGTGCGACGGAGGCAGGCAACGAAGCATCAGGGTTGGACGGCAGGCTCATCGCCTGCTTCCAGCCGCACCTGTTTTCTCGCACGCTCGATTTCTGCGACGAGTTCGGGGAGGCGTTGACCGGCGCGGACATCGTCGTCGTCAACGACATCGAGGCTATCCGCGAAGATCCGATCCCCGGCGTGACCGGCCAGATCGTCGTGGACGCCGCCCGCAAACATGGCGCTCGCGATGTGCGATTCGTCCAGGACAAGCGCGATCTCCCTGACGTACTCAACGACATCGCGCGCCCAGGCGACCTCGTCATCACGCTCGGGGCGGGCGATGTGACCCTCGTCGGCCCGATGCTCGCGACGCTGCTGGAGCAACGTGAGTAGCCCCAGGGAGTTCGCGAAGTCCGTGCACGATCAGCGTTCGAAGCGGCGTCTGAAACTGTGGATCGGTCTTGGCGTAGGGGTCCTCGTCGTCGCGCTGGCTGCGTTCCTCGTCTGGTTATTCCTGCTCTCCACTACCTTCCCTGCAGACGAAACCGTGGTGGAAGGGGAGCAACTGCTCACCAGCGACGCCGTCAAGGAAGCCGCTGCGGTGCCCAACAACGTGCCGCTCGCCCGTCTCGATACCGGTGCGATCAGGAAGCGTGTTGAGGAGCTCCCCGAGGTGCGCAGTGCTGAAGTGAAGGTGGATTACCCGAATACCGTGCGCATCGAGGTGAGTGAGCGCGTAGCTGTCTATCAGCTCGCGAAGGACGGGG
Source organism: uncultured Tessaracoccus sp. (assembly GCF_947286155.1). GTDB lineage: Bacteria > Actinomycetota > Actinomycetes > Propionibacteriales > Propionibacteriaceae > Arachnia. Next base: position 77,782 of record NZ_CAMYPD010000004.1, on the reverse strand, counting down.
CCTTTGTGTGGATCGACGCCGAGGGAGTGGAATTCCGCACTGGACAGGCACGCGCAAAGTCACTGCCAGAAGCCAAGCTCACTCGCGACGACACCCGCATCCGTCGCGATGTGGCTACCGTCGCGACGCACATCCCGGAGGCAGCGAAGAAGCAGATCACCCTGATCCGCGCCAAGTCCGTGGACCGCATCGAAGTAAACCTTGCAGATCGCCGCTCGATTGTGTGGGGGAGCGCCGACGAATCCGAGCTCAAATCGGAGGTCCTCGAAGCCCTGCTAAGCGTCGACGCGAACGTGTACGACGTCTCCGCACCCACGCACCCGACGACGAAATAATCACCGCGAACGGCAAACCCTCAAGTAGTACTTGAGACAAGTTGAGCCTTTTGGGCGTTGTATGTTGGACGCTACACAGTTTTATCCATAGCCTTCATGGGAAGAAAGTCTCCCCTTGGCCGAAAGGCAGACAATGACAAGCGCATCTCAGAACTACCCAGCCGTGCTGAAGGTTGTCGGCGTCGGTGGTGGCGGCGTCAACGCCGTCAACCGCATGATCGAGGCCGGGCTGCGTGGCGTGGAGTTCATCGCAGTGAATACGGATGCGCAGGCGCTGCTCATGAGCGACGCAGACGTCAAGCTCGACATCGGCCGCGAACTGACGCGCGGACTGGGCGCCGGCGCTGACCCGTCCAAGGGCCGCCAGGCAGCCGAAGACCACTCCGACGAGATCGAAGAGGCGCTGAAGGGCGCTGACATGGTGTTCGTCACCGCCGGTGAAGGCGGAGGCACGGGCACAGGCGCCGCACCCATCGTCGCAAAGATCGCCCGCTCGCTGGGCGCCCTCACCATCGGTGTGGTTACACGCCCCTTCTCGTTCGAGGGAAAGCGTCGCTCCACGCAGGCCGATGCCGGTATCGACAACCTGCGCGAAGAAGTCGACACCCTCATCGTTATCCCGAACGACAAGCTCCTGGAGATGACCGACGTCGAAGTCTCCATCCTCGATGCGTTCAAGTCTGCCGACCAGGTGCTGCTGCAAGGTGTGTCCGGCATCACCGACCTCATCACCACGCCCGGCCTGATCAACCTCGACTTCGCTGACGTGCAATCCATCATGAGCCAGGCTGGTTCCGCGCTCATGGGCATCGGGTCGGCCCGGGGTGAAGATCGCGCCCGTGTCGCTGCCGAAATGGCCATCAGCTCGCCGCTGCTCGAAGCCAGCATCGACGGCGCTCGCGGCGTCCTGCTCTCGGTGGCCGGCGGCTCCGATCTCGGCCTGTTGGAGGTGTCCGGCGCCGCGAAGCTCATCGAGGAAGCGGCCCACGACGAAGCCAACATCATCTGGGGTACCGTCATCGACGATGCCCTCGGCGACGAGGTGCGCGTCACGGTGATCGCCGCCGGCTTCGATGGCGGCGCCCCGAAGAAGCGCGAGCAGCAGCCCGCCGCCCAGCAGCGTGCGCCGCAGGGGAACCCGTCGGATCACCAGAAGCGCCCTGCCCAGCAGGCACAGGCACCCAAGGACTCCAGCGACGTTCCGAAGGCCGGCCCCATGCCGTCGCCGCGCCCCATGGCCCCTCGTCCTGCCGACGACGATCTCGACGTGCCTGACTTCATGAAGTAAGGCCGAATCGCGGCTGATCTCCTGCGCGTCGCACCTGATGCTTTTGCATGTGGCTTGCTAGCCTTCAAGGGTACATAGTTCTCTGCAGGAGGCGACAGTGGGAGTTCGAAGCCTTGCGGCATGGATGGGCCTGGTCGATGACGGTCGATACGACAGTCCCGACGATGAGCTGTCCGCTGACCTGACCGACGAGGTCATCGTGGGTGACGATGAGCTGAGCGATGAGGCGAGCGCTGCCTTGCCGGTGCAGCAGCCCGCCCGCCCACGTACGCCTGCCAAGACTCGCCAAGAACCGGAGGTGGCCGACTTGAGCCGCATCGTGAGCGTCCGTCCGCGTTCCTACAACGAAGCGCGTGTCATTGGAGAGAACTTCCGCGACGGTGTACCCGTGATCATGAACCTCTCCGACATGGAGGAGGGCGACGACAAGCGGCTCGTCGACTTTGCCGCCGGCCTCATCTTCGGGCTGCGGGGCAATATTGAGCGCGTCTCGACGAAGGTGTTCCTGCTTTGCCCGGCAGGCCTCGTCGTCGGCCCCGAAGACAAGGAACGCATCGCGTCGGGCGGCTTCTTCAACCAGAGCTGACGGTGTTTGCTTTCGTCTGCTGGTGGATCCTCACGTTGTACGTGTGGATCCTGATCGGACGTATCTTGATTTCCTGGATTCCCCAGTTTTCTCCCGGCTGGACGCCCAAAGGCCTAGTGCTGGTGCTCGTGGAGGGTATCTACACCATCACCGACCCGCCGATCAGATGGGTGCAGCGTGTTGTGCCACCGTTTCGTATCGGCAATGTGGCGCTCGATATGTCAGTGCTCGTGCTTATCATTGGGCTCCAGGTGTGCCAGGTTTTGCTGCGTTTCATCCCGTTTTGATGTGTCCTGGACGGGGGATTGGTCGGCTCCTTTAGAATGATTCGACGAATGCCGCTAGGCTAACCTGATAAACAACCGAGTTTTTCTCATAGTTTGGAGCGCACATGAGCCTCACTCTTGAAGAGGTGCGTCGGATCCGTTTTCGCATGGCACGTCCGCGCGAAACGGGCTACGCGGTAGCAGACGTTGACAACTTCATCGACAAGGTGGAGGAGAGCTTCGCCGCATTCGAGAACGATCGCGACGTGATGCGGCGTGAGCTCGAATCCGCATCAGCCGGGGCGCCAGTTGATAATGCCGGTGAACTCGACGAGGCCCGTAAGCAGATCGCCTCGAAGGACGAGGAGCTTCAGAAGCTCCGTGAAGAGCTGGAGCGCGCACGTAGCGAGGCCGAGCAGCGGCGTGCGCAGCCCACGGAAGCCGCCCCTGCCGTCGGCCAAGACGACGAACAGCTTCGCCGTCTCGAGGCCGCGAACCAGGATCTGCAGCAGCAGAAGCACCAGCTCGAGGAGCAGAACGCTCAGCTGCGTGCACAGCTTGAGCAGACCCGCAGTGAGCTGAACCAGTCGCGCAACGACCGCATCACGAGCGCCGCTGGTCAGCCGCAGTCACTCACCGTGCACGCCGCAGAGGACGCCGCACCCGCGGTCACGAGGCTCGTGCAGATTGCGACGGAGCAGGCCGCCACCCTGGTATCTGAGGCTGAGGCCGAGGCGTCGCGTAAGCTGGCTGATGCGGAACAGCGTGCCACCGAAATCAAGACGGACGCCCGCACCCGTGCGGAGCGCATCGAATCCGAGGCGCGCGTGAACGCCGAGCAGATGACCTCCGACGCGGAGGGTCGCGCTGCCCGTCTCGACTCCGATACGGAAGCGAAGCGCACCGAGCTGTTCGCCGATCTCGAGCGCGAGCAGGGCGAACTCACTGGCAAGGTGGACGCGCTGCGCAACTTCGAATCACAGTACCGCGCCAACCTCACCGGTTCGCTGCAGAAGATGCTCGTATCGCTGGGCGAAGACCGCCCCGAGCCGCAGGATGTGCCCGAGTTGGCCCAGGCACAGTCGGATACCCCGCGCCTGGATGCCCTCGCGGGTAGCGACGAGCAGTAGTTTCGACGCTGCCTACGCGATCGCGAGGCCGCACCTTCCTAGGGTGCGGCCTCGCCGCTCTTTGTAGGCCACTCAACTCGTGGTGTACGATCCCCTGCACAGTTACCCGAACGAGAAGGTCTCACCATGGCTGAACAGAAGTCACGCGACGTGGCGTTGCCCGTCCTGGAAGGCGAAGATCCCTGGACTCCTGAGGAAATTCAGGAGCAGCGCGACGAGCTCGTCGCTGAACTAGAACGCGTCGAGAAGCGCGTCGAAGAGAATGAGGCGGATCTCGCAGAATTCCTGACGGGCGGCAACGACGGTGCGGGTCGTGATCCGGCCGACGTCGGGTCGAGCAACTTCGAACGTGACCAGGAGCTGTCGCTTGCGGCCAATGTGAAGGAGATGGCCGACCAACTGCGCCAAGCGCTGAGCCTCTTCGACTCCGGTGAGTACGGGTATTGCGAGGTGTGCGGCGAACCAATCGGCAAGGGGCGACTCCAAGTGTTCCCGCGCGCAACACTGTGCGTGCGGTGCAAGCAGCGCGAGGAACGGCGCTGAACCGCGCGCTCGTGCCCATCGCCTCGGGGCTGTGGCTTCTGGGGCTATCCGTCGACCAACTCACCAAGCTGGCGGCATTGGCCTACCTGGAGCCAGGCGTCCCCGGCGCTTGGGTGCTTGGAGTGCTCAGGCTGCAACTCATTTTCAACCCCGGTGCCGCCTTCGGCATGGGGGAGAGCGCAACCGTTGTGTTCTCACTGTTTGCCATCGCGGCCACCGCGGCGTGCATCTTCGTCGGGCTCCCCAGAATCACCCGGGGCTGGCATGCACTCACGCTAGGGCTGCTGCTCGCGGGCATCACCGGCAACCTCGTCGACCGCATCGTCCGCCCACCAGCGGCGGTGCACGGGCACGTCGTCGACTTCATCCAGCTGCGTGGCTTCGCCATTTTCAATGTGGCAGACATCTGCATCACGGCTGCCGCGGCGCTGCTGATCATCATGAGCTTCACAGGCGAAGAACGTCGAGCTGAGGAAGCCGAGGAGGCCGAGGGGAATCGAGCATGAGCGTGTTCCTCGTCCCGGACGCCTTCGACGGAGAACGCGTCGATGTCGTTGCGGCTCGGATCAGTGGCTACAGCAGGTCGAAGATCGAAATCATGCTGGAAGCCGGCGGCCTCACGTTGGATGGCACAACCGTAGCGAAGGCTTCGCAGCGCGTGACGGCGGGCGCCATGTTGGAACTATCGGACGCCACTGCGCCCGCCCCGCTGAGCATCGAGCCACGCGTTGCGGAGGGCTTACACATCCTCTTCGAAGACGCAGACATCGTCGTGGTGGACAAGCCCGTCGGGGTGGCGGCACACCCGAGCCTCGGATGGGAGGGGCCGAGCGTAGTCGAACACCTGCTGCACGTCGGCGTGCCGATCGCGACATCGGGTGCGGCGGAACGGCAGGGCATTGTGCAGCGCCTCGACGTCGGCACGTCGGGCGTCATGGTCGTCGCGAAAAGTGAGCACGCATACAGCGTGCTGAAGCAGGCGTTCCGAGACCGGACAGTGGACAAGGTGTACCACGCGCTCGTGCAGGGGCACCCGGACCCGTTTCAGGGCACGATTGAGGCGCCGATCGGACGTCATCCCGGCCACGACTGGAAGATGGCGGTGGTCGATGGCGGCAGGCACGCCGTCACGCAGTACGACACGCTGGAGGCGCACCGTCGAGCCACCCTCCTGCGAGTGCATCTTGAAACCGGCAGGACGCATCAGATTCGTGTGCACATGGCCGCGATTGGGCACCCGTGCGCTGGCGATCCCTTATACGGCGCAGATCCCACGCTGGCGGAGGCGCTGGGGCTGCAGCGGCAGTGGCTGCACGCCGTCGAGCTCGGATTCGTCCACCCAGGCACCGGCGAACCCGTTCGGTTCTATTCGGAGTATCCCGACGATTTGCGCGCAGCGCTGGAGCACGTCCGCACGGATGCTTGATGAGTGTGGACGATCGTGCAGCACTATGTCCAATGCGTGTCACAACTCGATGTCCCCTCCGGTTCGCGCAAAGTCTCTAGTAGGCTTGGGTTCGTGCGTAGAGCAAAGATTGTATGTACCCTCGGCCCAGCAACTGAATCCGTCGATCGCCTTGTGGAGCTCATCCAGGCAGGCATGAACGTCGCCCGCTTGAACATGAGCCACGGCGACTACACCGAACACTTCACCCGCCTGCAAAACGTCCGGGAAGCGGCCCAAATCACCGGCCAGACCGTCGGCGTCTTTGCTGACCTGCAGGGTCCGAAGATTCGCCTTGGCAAGTTCGAGAGCGACGAACCGTATCCGCTCGCAAACGGCGACCAGTTCACCATCACCACCGACGACATCGTCGGCACCAAGGAACGGGTCTCCACCACCTACAAGGGGCTGCCTGGTGATGTGAAGCCAGGAGACTCACTCCTCATCGACGACGGCAAGGTCGGCTTGCGCGTCAAGGAAGTAAACGGCAACGACATCGTCACCGAAGTGACTGTCGAAGGCCCGGTGTCCAATAACAAGGGCATCAACGTTCCCGGCGCGGCAGTCTCCGTGCCAGCGCTGTCCGAGAAGGATGAGAACGACCTGCGCTGGGCGCTCCAGCACGGCGTTGACATGATCGCCTTGTCCTTCGTGCGTTCCGGCGACGACATCAAGCGCGTGCACGACATCATGGACGAGGAAGGTCGCCGCACCCCGGTGATCGCGAAGCTCGAGAAGCCTCAGGCCATCGATAACCTGCCTGCCATCATCGATTCCTTCGACGCGTTCATGGTTGCTCGTGGCGACCTGGGCGTCGAGCTTCCGCTTGAGGATGTCCCGCTGGTGCAGAAGCGGATCATCCGCGCTGCACGCAAGTGGGCGAAGCCGGTGATCGTCGCCACCCAGATGCTCGACTCCATGATCTCCAACCCCCGCCCGACGCGTGCGGAGGCTTCCGACGTCGCCAATGCCATCCTCGACGGCGCCGACGCGGTGATGCTCTCCGGCGAGACCTCCGTCGGTGACTACCCGGTGCTCACCGTCGCTACCATGGCTCGCATTGTCGAGACCACGGAGAAGGAGGGCCACGAGGAGATCCACCACATCGACTGGGACCCGCACACCACGGGCGGCATCCTGGCCAAGGCAGCCGCGGAGGTTGCGGAGCGCCTCAATGCCCGCTACCTCGTCGCCTTCACGAAGTCGGGCGACACCGGACGCCGTCTGTCGCGTCTGCGTTCTCCCATTCCGATGCTCGTGTTCTCGCCGGAAGAGGCCACCCGTCAGCAAATGACCCTCTCGTGGGGTGTCGACACGGTCGTGACTCCGCACTTCGAGGCGCAGGAGGAGATGGTCGAGTCGCTCGACAACTACCTGCGCAGCCACGGCATGATCGAGGTGGGCGAACGCGTGGTGATTCTCTCCGGCCTGCCGATGGGCGTGGTGGGTAAGACCAACAACCTGCGCGTCCACCGCATCAAGGAGCTAGGCGAGCACTGACAGCTGTAATGCGAAACGGTGGGTGGTCACGCGAGATTGCACGCGGCCACCCACCGTTTCGTGTGAAGTACCCGGCAGGGGATTCGAACCCCTACGGCCTTGCGGCCACTCGATTTTGAGTCGAGCGCGTCTACCATTCCGCCACCCGGGCTAGCAAGGGAACATTGTGCCATACCGAGGGTAGTTCATGCGATCCGAGCAGACTTTGGCGGATCGCAGTACGATATCTCAGAACCGCCATTGCGGAGCAAGTGAGGAAGCTGAATGACTGAAGCGAAGAAGAAGCCAACTGTGCTGGTGGCTGAGGACGAGGCGCTGATTCGCCTTGATCTGGTGGAACTCCTAACTGAGGAGGGGTACGAGGTCACCGGTCAGGCCAGCGATGGCGAGGAAGCTATTGAGTTGGCGCGTGAGTTGCAGCCTGACCTCATCATCATGGACGTGAAGATGCCGAAACTCGACGGCATCTCTGCCGCCGAAACCATCGCAGAGGAGCGCATTGCCCCCATTGTGATGTTGACGGCCTTCAGCCAGCGCGACCTCGTCGAACGAGCCCGCGACGCGGGTGCGATGGCGTACGTGGTGAAGCCCTTCGACGCATCCGACGTGGTCCCTGCCATCGAGCTCGCGCTGGGGCGGTTCCAGGAGATTAAGGCCATCGAAGACGAGCTGGCGTCGCTGGAAGAGCGTTTCGAGTCTCGCAAGATCATCGACCAGGCGAAGGGCATCCTGCAGCAAGACCTCGGCCTCACTGAACCAGAAGCGTTCCGCTGGATTCAGAAGACTGCCATGGATCTGCGTAAGTCGATGCGTGATGTCGCAGAAGGCGTCATCAACCACAACAAGCGTAAGTAGCAGCTCTCATCGAGGTTCGACCAGCTGGCAGGTGAGTTGACCAATTGCGGTCATCCGCCCGGCGTCATCTCGAACCTCCGCTCGGTATACGGCGACGGTGCGTCCAAGACGGACGGCCGTCGCCGTCGCTGTCACTGCGCCTGCCGTCACGGCCTCCAAGTGCGTGACGTGAAGATCGACGCCCACCGCTACCCTCCCCATCGTCCGGGCGTGCGCGATGGCCGCGATCGACGCGGCAGACTCGACCAGAGCGCCGGTGGCGCCGCCATGCAGCAGGCCCAGGGGTTGCTGGTTCCCCTCCACCGGCATACGCGCGACCGCCCGGTCGGGTGCGAGTTCGAGCAGCGTGATGCCGAGCTTGGCATCCAACGGGCTCACGAGTTCCTCGGCCCATTCGGGAATGTTCGACATGGAGTAACCTTGCCACAGCGCATCGATAGGTGTGGGAGCACGGCTCGCACTGCGAACGTCAGCGCATCATGCGGGCGGTGACCGCGTCGGTATTGCCTTCGGAGAAGATCTCGATCACGGTGTCACGTGAGAGCTCCTGGAGTTTGCGTCCGGCCTGGAACGTCGCTGCCACGTACTCGCGCACGTGGAGCATGTCACGATGACCTGGTCGGGGAGGATGAGGGCGAGCCCGACGCCCTCCCACGCAATCAGTGGCACGTCGAGGTGCTGTGCTGAGCGGATTTCGGCACCCATGCTGGCCGCGATGTGCACGAATTCCGACGGAGTGTGCGGCGCCCGCGTGCGGTGCCCAGCGCATGCCTCGTGCACGAGCAGCCCAGCGTCACTGGAGGCGCGGTGATCGCCTGCTCGAGGGTGCTGAGTTCGATGTCGGATTCCTTGATGCGTTGAATCTAGCTTTCTCAGGGTTCGTTTCGGCTAGCTACGATGGATTCTCGAGGCGAATGATGGGAGCAACGTGATCGAAGATCGACGTCAACAGTGGCCGGTGCAGTCGCGCGAGGTGCTCGCCGAGGGGCGGGTGATGAGCTTCGTCGAAGAGGTCATCGATACCCCATCAGGGGGCACGATGGTGCGCCAATTCACCACCCATCCGGGCGCGGTTGCCATCGTCGCGTGGGATGAGGAACGCGACGAGATTGCGGTGCTCAGACAGTATCGCCATCCCGTCGGCATGGAGCTCGTCGAGATTCCCGCCGGCCTGCTCGACGTACCTGGTGAACCATGGCACGAAGCCGCCGCACGTGAGCTGGCAGAGGAAGCCCAGCTACAGGCGGCGAGATGGGATGTGCTCATCGACATCGTCACGACGCCGGGTGGCTGCCAGGAATCGTTGCGCATCTTCCTGGCTCGCCAACTATCTCCTGCCGCACGCCCCGCAGGGTTCGTCCTCGAGGGAGAGGAGCTAGAGATGTCGGTGGGGCGCGCGCCCAGAGCTGAGCTCGTCGAGGCGGCCTTCGCGGGCCGATGCCAATCGCCGACGCTGGTGGCAGGCATCTTGGCGTTGGAGACAGCCCGACTGTCCGGGCGCATCGACGAGCTGCGCGGCATCGACGCACCCTGGGCGATTCGCGAATGACGTCCCTGCAGGCTGCCGTCGAGGATTTCCTCGGGCACATCCGTGTGGAGCGCGGATTGTCGACGAACACCGTCGCCGCCTACCGTCGCGACCTCACCAACTACGTCGACTTCCTCCGCCGCCGAGGTATCGACGACGTGGGGGAAGTGACTCCCACCGATGTCTCCGAGTTCGTGCGGGAGCGTTCCCAGGCGGTGGCGAAGTCCTCCGTCGCGCGCGGGTTGGTGAGCGTGCGGAACTTCCACGCTTTCGCGCAAGCCGAGGGCACGACGCGCGACAACCCCGCGAAGGAGATCTCGCCGCCGAAGCTCGAGTCGCGCCTGCCGAAGGCGCTCACCGTCGACGAGGTCACGCGGCTACTCTCTGCTCCCGACACCACGGAACCCATCGGCGTGAGAGACGCCGCCTTGTTGGAGTTGCTCTATTCGACGGGCGCCCGCGTGAGCGAGGTCTGTCACCTCGACATCGACGACGTGGCGCCCGTGCTGCGCGATCCCGATCTGGGGCTGCGCCTGGTCGGGAAGGGCAACAAAGAACGCATCGTGCCGCTCGGCAGTTTCGCACGGAAGGCGCTCGACGCATACCTCGTACGCTCGCGCCCGGGTCTCGCGCAGAAGGCAACGAACGCAGACCATGCCTTGTTCCTGAACCAGCGTGGCCGACGGCTGAGCCGGCAGAGCGCTTGGGCGGTGATGCAGAATGCTGCGCAGAAGGCGGGATTGACCGCGGAGGTATCCCCGCACTCGCTGCGCCATTCGTTCGCCACGCATCTCCTCGTTGGTGGAGCCGACCTGCGCGTGGTGCAGGAGCTGCTGGGGCACTCGTCGGTGGCCACGACGCAGATGTACACGCTCGTCACGGTTGACCAACTCCGCGAGGTACACACCGCTGCGCACCCACGCGCGTAGAGCGAGTACGCTCGGTTCGTAAACGAGTAAGATGTCGACAAATGCACGCCCGGAAGGAGAACGCCTTGGCTGAGGATTCGTTGTTCGACGGGGAGATCGGCCCGACGGGTCGACCCCTGCCCGATTTTCCCGAGCCTGAGCCGGTGGGCGACGGTCCGAAGCGTGCAACCATCATCGCCCTCACCAACCAGAAGGGCGGCGTAGGGAAGACCACCACGACGATCAACCTGGGCGCGTGTCTCGTCGAGATGGGGCGCAAGGTGCTCTTGGTTGACTTCGACCCGCAGGGCTCGCTGTCCGTCGGGCTCGGCATCAACCCGCACACGCTCGAGCGCTCCGTGTACAACCTGCTGCTGAGTCGCGAGTTCTCGCCTGAGGAAGTCATCACCGAAACCTCCACGCCGGGGCTCGACATTCTCCCCGCCAACATTGATCTCTCGGCGGCCGAAGTGCAGTTGGTGAGCGAAGTCGCCCGCGAGCAGACGCTCCAGCGAGTGCTGAACAAGCTGCGTACCCAGTACGACTACATCCTCATCGACTGCGCACCGAGCCTCGGGCTGCTGACCATCAACGCGCTCACCGCGAGCGATTGGGTCATCATGCCACTGGAGCTCGAGTTTTTCGCGCTGCGCGGCATCGCGTTGCTCACCGACACCATTGAGAAGGTGCAGGACCGCCTCAACCCGGACCTCAAGGTACTCGGCCTGCTCGGCACCATGTACGACTCACGCACGCTCCACGCGCGCGAGGTGCTGGAGCGCATCGTCGAAGCCTTTGGTGACAAGGTATTCCACACCGTCATTAAGCGCACCGTGCGCTTCCCCGAAACCACCGTCGCCGGCGAACCCATCACCTCATACGCGTCGTCGTCGCCGGGTGCCCAGGCGTACCGTCAGCTTGCCCGCGAGGTGCTGCTGAGAGTGCAGCATGGCTAAGCGTGCATCGCTGCCGGGTGCCTCGGAGCTGTTTCGACCGACCGACGCTGCTCCTGAGGCGCCGAGCGCCCCGGAACCTGCAGCCCCCGAACGGCGCGACGAACGCCCGGGGTGGCCCACGCCGTCGGGGAGAGTGAAGCACGACCACAAAATCACGGTGTACTTCTCCGAGCAGGAGTTGCTCGCCCTCGAGGACGCCAACCTCGAGCTACGCCGCCAGCACAGCATCCGCGTGGACCGCGGGCGCCTCGTGCGAGCCGCGGTGGCGCTGGCGCTCCGCGACATGTACGAGGACGGAGCCGACTCCGCGCTCGTTCAAGAGCTCCGTGGCTAAGCGTCGCTCGCATGCGAAGCCACCCGAACACCATGAGCAGGTGGCCGGGTTCAGCGTTCACCTGACGAACTTCGAGGGCCCCTTCGACCTGCTGCTGCAGCTCATCGCCAGGCGCGAGATGGACGTCACCGAGGTGGCGTTGAGTAAGGTCACCGACGAGTTCATCGCCCACGTGCGAGAAGGTGACTGGGACTTGGAACTCACCAGCTCGTTTCTTGTCGTGGCAGCCACGCTGCTCGACCTCAAATGCGCCCGCCTATTGCCGGGGGCAGAAGCTGAAGATCCGGAGGACATCGCCGCGCTCGAAGCCCGCGACCTGCTGTTCTCCAGACTCCTGCAATACCGCGCGTTCAAGCAGCTTGCCGCCTGGATCGACGAGACGATCGACGGCGCCAGCCGCCGCCACTACCGCCCTGGCGGCTTGGAGGAGCGCTTCGTCGCCGTCCTGCCGGAGGTGGAGCTCCACGTCACACCCGAGGAGATCGCGCAGCTCGCCGCAATGTCGATGGTGCCCAAGGAAGTACCGACGGTTACCCTCACCCATCTGCACCAAGCGACGGTGAGCCTCACCGAGCAGGTGCAGCTCGTCGGGGCGCGATTGCGTCGCGAGGGCACAGCCACGTTCCGTTCCCTGGTGGAAGGCGAAGACCGGCTCGTTACCGTCGTCAGGTTCTTGGCCATCCTGGAGCTGTTTCGCCACCAGCAGGTCGCGTTCGAGCAGCTCAACCCTCTCGGCGAGCTCAGCATCCGGTGGACGGCGGGCGATGAGGCAGCCGTCGACGTGGCAGACGAATACGAAGCACAACCTGAACTGGAGGACTAGTGAGCCTTTCTCGTGCGCTCGAGGCGCTGCTGCTCATGGCTACGGAGTCGATGTCGGCCGACGCGTTGGCCTCCGCAGTGGACGCTCCGACGAGCGACGTCGAGACTCAACTCGACGACATCGCCCGGTTCTACGAGGAGCATGACCGCGGCATCCGGCTGGTGCAAGTGGCGGGTGGCTACCGGTTCGCGACGGTCGAGGACGTGGCGGACATCATCGAGGCCTGGCTTGTGTCCAACCAGCGTGCGAAGCTCAGCCAAGCGGCACTGGAGACGCTCGCGGTGGTGGCGTACCTGCAACCTGTCTCTAGGGGACGCATCGCCGGAGTGCGCGGGGTGAACGTCGATGGTGTGGTGAAGACGCTCGTGCTGCGCGGGCTGATCTGCGAGGCGGGAGAAGATCCGGACACGGGGGCCGTGACGTTCGCCACCACACCGCTGTTCCTCGAAAAATTGGGTCTCAATAGCCTTGACGAGCTGCCAGACTTGGCGCCGTGGCTCCCCGACGCCGTAGCCTTGGAGGCTGAACTGGGTGCGGTTGCCCAGGAAGGGAAGATCGATGAGTGAAACCGAAGGCGTGCGTCTGCAGAAGGTGCTCGCTGCCGCCGGCCTCGCATCGAGGCGTGCAAGCGAGGAGATGATCGTCGAGGGGCGTGTGGAGGTGAACGGCGCCATCATCACCGAGCTCGGCACCCGCGTCGACCCGGAACGCGACACCATCCGCGTCGACGGCTCGCGCATCCCGTCGCCGCGCAACCACGTCTACCTGGTGCTCAACAAGCCCCGCGGCGTGGTGTCGACGATGGAAGACCCGGAAGGTCGCACCACGCTGGCAGATTACATCCCGCCACGCACCAGCCGCTTATTCCACGTCGGGCGCCTGGACACGCAGACCGAGGGCCTGATCGTGCTCACCAACGACGGTGAGTTCGCGCACCGTCTGGCTCACCCGAGCTACGAGGTGAAGAAAACCTACGTGGCCGAGGTTGCTGGAATCGTCGATAACAAGGTGATTCGCCGCCTGGAGAAGGGTATTCGTCTCGACGACGGGCCGGTGAAGCCCGACCAGGTGAAGCTGCTGTCGAACACCGAGTCGAAGTCGCTGGTGCGCATCACCCTGCACGAGGGCCGCAACCACATCGTGCGACGCATGATGGAGGCCGTCGGGCACCCCGTCGATAGGCTCTCCCGCATTGGCATTGGCCCTATCAGGCTCGGCCGGCTGCCCGTGGGGGAGACCCGCGAGTTGACCCGCGACGAGCTGGGCAAGCTGCTCGACATCGTGGGTTTGTGAGGATCGGGGTACCATCGTGCGCGTGTCAATATCGAAGGTTTTCTCCATCGCACTGGCTGCGGTGACGTCCATTGCCCTGCTCACCTCGTGCTCTCCGTCGGAGGGCACCGACACGGAGACGACTCTGCCGAGCGCGTCGGCGTCTGCGTCGGCTACGGCCCAGGAGTCGAGTTCCCCGTCGGCGTCGCCGTCGACATCCGAGTCTGCCTCAGCGGAGCCGAGCGTCAGTGTGCAGCCATCCACTGATCTGGAGGGCATCACTGTGACCGACGGTGACACGCCTGAGATCAAGTTCACGGCGCCGTGGGCCATTAAGGAAACCACGACGAAGGTGCTCAAGCCCTCGGATGGCAAGCAGAAGCTCACGCAGGATTCGGTGGTCACCGTCAACTACGTCGGTGTGAACGGGTCGACGGGCAAGGTCTTCGACTCGTCGTACGAGTCCGGCTCTCCGCTCACCTTCGCGCTCGGCCAGGTGATGCCGGGCTTTAGGAAGGGGCTCGACGGGCAGACCGTCGGCTCGCGTGTGCTCATCGGCATGCCCAGCTCCGACGGGTACCCCGAGGGCAACGCGGATGGCTCGATCAAGCCGGGCGACTCGCTACTATTCGTCGTCGACATCGTCTCGGCCAACTTCGAGGAGGCCATCGGCGAGGAGCAGCCTCCCGTCGAGGGGATGCCTCCGGTGAGCGTTGATGCGAAAGGTGTGCCCACCGCGAAGGTCGACACCAATGCACAAGCACCGGGCGAGCTCAAGAAGGCCACGCTCATCAAGGGCTCCGGCACCGAGGTCACCGCGAAGAGCATCGTGCAGGTGAAGTACCGCTCCTGGAAGTGGGCCGACGGCAAGGAATTTGAGGACGCGTGGGCTCCCCAGACGGGCCACCTCTCAGGGCTCATCGAGGGCTGGAAGAAGGGCCTCGTCGGCGCCACCGCGGGCTCTCGGGTGCTGCTGGTAGTACCGCCCGCGCTGGCCTACCCCGAGGGCCGCACGACGGCGCCCGCCCTCGAACCGGGCCAGACTCTCGTCTACGTGATCGATATTCTCGACGTCCAGAACTCGTAGTCAGCAGGCATTCGGGTGAGGGCTTCTGCGGCATCGCCGCAGGGGCCGAGCCCGAGCGACTGCGCGAGCCACGGGAACACCACCCCCGGCCCGCCCGCCTCGTCGAGCGTGACACCTCCATTGCGCTTGGCGAGGCGCCCTCCGTCGGTGCCCATCACGAGGCTGACGTGCGTGTAGCTCGCGGGCTCACCGCCCAGTTGAGCGGTGAGCCACGCTTGGCGTGGAGCCGATGACAGCAGGTCGTCGCCGCGAGTGATGTGCGTCACTCCGGTGGCGATGTCGTCGACGACAACCGCCAAGTTGTACGCGAACTGCCCATCGCCGCGGACCAGCACGAAGTCGTCGACGGTGGCCTCCACGTCGCCTGCGAAGCGGTCGTGCACCCGGTAGGTGGCGCCGTCGGCCCTGACTCTGAGCGCTGGGCGGCGCTCAGCTCGTCGCTTCTCGCGCTCGCGGTCGGTGAGGTGCAGGCACGTGCCCGGGTAGGGACGGAACCCGTCGTCGCCGTGTGGCGCTGAGGCGGCCGCGGCGAGCTCGCGACGCGTGCAGAAGCACTCGAACACGCGATCACCGAGTGAGGCGACGGCGTCGCGATAGAGGTCGTGGCGCTCGGATTGCCGGATCACCTCGCCGTCCCAGTCGAGTCCGAGCCGACGCAGGTCGTCCAAGTTGCGGCGCTCCGCGTCTCCGGCGGCGCGCACGCGGGCCTCGTCGAGGTCCTCCACGCGCATCAACCACCGGCCACCCGCCGCGCGAGCGAGCAGCCATCCGGCGAGCGCCGTGCGGAGGTTGCCGAGGTGCAGGTCGGAGGTGGGGGAAGGGGCGTAGCGATCCACATGCATTGCATCACCGTAGCCGCCCGGTTGGGCCGCGACGGCGATGGGTGCAGGTAGGCTTCTGCAAGGAATCACCGTCGCCCAAGCAACGGAAGGAGGGGCGCGATGTCGGCCGCGAAGTCGGAGCGCATTTTGAATTTGCTCATCGCGCTGCTGACGACGAAACGCTTCCTCTCGAAAGCGGAGATCCGCGAGATGGTCGAAGGCTACGCCCGCACCGCGAGTTTCGAGCGCACCTTCGAGCGCGACAAGGCGGAGCTGCGCGCACTCGGCATTCCGCTGCGCACCGGCAGCAACGACCCCGACTCAACGGACGAAGATGGGTACCGCATCGACCGCCTCGAGTTCGAACTTCCCGACGTGGAGTTCACCCGCGACGAGCTGGTGGCCATCGGACTTGCTGCGCACGCCTGGCAGACCTCCGTCGGGGCAGAAGCCACATCGACGGCGATCCAGCGGCTGCGCGCAGCAGGGGCCGCGCCCGATCTCGACCGACTGCCGAACGTACGCGCGCACATTCCCGCGACAGAACCTTCGTTCGATGTCATCTACGAAGCGCAGCTGGCGAGGCGCTGCGTCGAATTTGAGTACGGCGGGTGGACGCGTCGGGTGCAACCATGGCAGCTCTCGCAGCGACGCGGCCTGTGGCTGGTGCTGGGCTTCGACATCGACCGGCAGGCGCCAAGACGGTTCAAGCTCTCCCGGATCGACGGTGTGGCCCGCGCGGTGGGGCCAGACGGCGCCTTCCGCATGCCAGACGACCTCACCGAATACCTTGCGCCAACATCCGCGCAGGCCAGCGCCGTGATCGCGGTGCGAGACGCTCCGGAGCTGCTCGCGGATTCCTCGCCAGCCACCTGGCCAGATCCGTTGCCTCAAGGTTTCATCGCCCGCGAGGTGCGGGGCTTCAATGACGACATGATTATCACGGAAATCTGCGCGGCCGGCCCCGACGCGTTCGTGCTCGCGCCTGACCACCTGCGTGAGGCCGTCGTCGAACGGCTCACGGCCCTTGCCGGAGGCACGCATGACTGAGCTGCAACGCCTCGTGCACCTGGTGCCGTACCTCAACGCCCACCCGGGGGTGACCGTCGCAGAGGTGGCCGACGAGTTCGGCATCACCCAGCAGCGGGTGCTCGCCGATCTCTCGATTCTGCAGTTCGTCGGGCTACCCGGCGGCTTCTATGGCGACCTGTTCGAGGTAGATCTGGGCGGTGCGCGGGAAGATGGACACATTTTCGCCACCAACCTCGACGCACTCGGTCGCCCCATGCGCCTCACCGGAGCGCAGGCCGCGAGCCTCATCGTCGCGCTGCGCATGGTGTTGGAACTGGGAGGCGACGACGCGGGCGCCAGGTCGGCGCTCACGAAGCTCGAAGCCCTGTCGAAAGATGCGCCCGCGAGCGTCGAGATCGACGTCGACGCCGGCGACGAACACGTCCGGACAACGCTGCACGAGGCCGTCTCGACGGGGGTGGCCTGCTGGCTCAGCTACCGCAGGGAAGGCCGGGGCGAGGTGCGCGAGGCCATCGTGGAGCCGACGCGGCTGCGCACCGACCGCGGCTACGCCTACCTCGACGCGTGGAGCCGCACGCGTGAGGCGTGGCGTTCCTACCGCCTGGACCGCATCGTCGAGGTGGAGCTGCTCGATGAGCACATCACCCCGCGCGAGGTGCCCGATGAGCTCGCCACCTGGTTCAGCGACGCGCATACCGAGCTGACCATCACGGTTACGCAGGCGGGTAGGTGGTGTGCCGACTACCACCCGACAACCGCGTGCGAGCAGGTGGGTGAGCTGTGGCGCATCACATTCCCGCTCGTTTCACTCGACTGGGCTGCCCGACTGCTGCTGCGGCTGGGAAGCGCTGTCGTGGAAGTGTCCGACGAACGCGTCACTCGTTTGGCGCGGGAGATGGCACGCGAGGCGCTGGGGTACTACCGTTGACTGCCATGATCTGGTCTGCGCTGGTCCTCGCGATGATAGGTGTCGCCGGGCTGATTGTGCTTGTCACCTACGCGTCACGGTTGAAGCTGAAGCTGAGTTGCTTCGGCAGCGAAGCCCGGTTGCTGGCCGAGCGAGTAACCAGGCTGCAAGACATCCTCGAAGAGGCGGCCTTGCCCAAACGGGATTACACTGTCCCAAGTAACGAAAGGCGGTAACCATGCCCATTCCACTGTTTATCGGCTGGCCCGAAGCCATCATCATCTTGATCGTGGTGCTCGTGCTCTTCGGAGGCTCGCGCCTCGCGGGTGTCGGTAAGGGTGTCGGACGCTCGATCCGCGAGTTCAAGGAAGAGGTCACCACGGACGACGACCAGAAGTCGGTGGATGCGCCGAAGTACACGCCGACGCACACCGACGCGCAGACCGTGGACGAGCCTGTCGAGCGCCCCGAGCAGTAAAGACTGGCCTTGTCATCTGACACAGCGTCGAAGCCGAGCCGCTTCGCGTGGCTACGGCCTCCCAAGGGTGGCCCCGGAGGAACCATGTCGCTCATGGATCACCTCCGGGAGCTGCGCTATCGCCTGACCGTCTCCGTCATCGCCATTGCGATCGGGGCGATTGCGTGTGGCTTCGTCTATGAGCGCCTCGTGCCGTTCGTGACGAATCCCTTCAACCAGGCCAAACAATGGGTGGAGGAGAACACGAACGGCACGGCGGAGATTGTGCTCACCGCGCAAAACGTGGTGTCGCCGTTCACGCTCGCCGTGGTGGCATGTCTGCTCGCTGGGTTGGTGTTCACGAGCCCCATCTGGCTCTACCAAATCTGGGCCTTCTTCGCCCCGGCGCTGCTGAAGAAAGAGAAGAAATACGTCCTCACGTTCGTCGCGGCGGCGACCCCGCTCTTCCTCTTGGGCTGTTGGCTGGGGTACATCGTCTGGCCGCGCGGCGTCGCAATCATGGTGGGGTTCACCCCGCAGGGCTTCGACATTAAGAACCTGCTCGACATGGTGGATTTCCTGCAGAAGCAGGTCATGATCATGCTCGTGTTCGGGGTCTCGTTCATGCTGCCGGTGCTCCTGGTGATGCTGAACCTCGGCGGCGTGGTGCACGGCTTCCAGCTCGGCAAGTACCGCAAGATGGTGGTGCTGGGCTCCACCATTTTCGCGGCGGTGGTGACTCCCACCGTCGATCCCTTCTCTATGCTCTCGCTCGTCATTCCTATGACACTGCTGTTCTTCGTCGCAGAGCTCATCTGCCGCATCATCGATAAACGCAGAGGCATCACCGAGGAGTCGTACGCAGAGTTCAACCCCGACGTCGACGCCCCCGAAACGCAGTGAACGAACTCGCCAAGCCACAGCTCGTCACGCTCGTCGTCAACCCCCGCTCCGGTGGTGGCCGCGCCGGGCGGAAACTGCCGAAGATCATCGAGCGACTTCGCGCCACGCTGCCGTCGGCGGAAGTGCTCGTCATCACGTCGACGAGTTGGGTCGACGCCGAAGCCCGCATCAGCGCCGCCGCAGCGAGCGCGCGAGAGGGCGACACCGTCGCGGTGGTGGGCGGCGACGGTATGGCCCACCTCGGCCTGAACGGCTGCGCTCACACTGACGCGACGCTCGCGATCATTCCGGCAGGCACGGGCAACGACTTCGCGCGAGCCCTCGGCATAACGAACATCGAGGTTGCGCTCGCGGCCATCGCGGCAGGTCGCACTAAGCACATCGACCTCACCAAGGTGCGCAGCGAGAGCGTGGGGGAGCGCTACGTTGGGGCTGCGGTCAGCTCCGGTTACGACGCGCGCGTCAACCGCGCGACGAACGACACCCGGTTGCGTTTCGGGTCGCTCAGCTACGGTGTGATCGCGATGCGTGAGCTCATGGGGTTCACGCCGCTGGAGTATCGGCTGGTGATCGACGGCCAGCCGCGCCACTTCGAAGGCATGTTCGTCGCGGTGTGCAACACCGGCATCATCGGCGGCGGCATGCGCATGAGCCCCGTCGCCGACCCCACCGACGGGTACCTGGACCTCACGCTCGTCGGCCAGGTGGGGCGCGGCACGCTGCTGCGGATGCTGCCCAGCATGTACTCCGGGAAATTCGTGGATCATCCCGCAGTGGAATTGGTGCGGGCGAAGCGGGTGGATATCGACGGTGACGGCGTCTTTTTGATGGGTGACGGGGAGGAGCTCGGCGACGTCCCAGCTGTGCTTGAGTGCGACTCTGGGGCGCTGCAGGTGGTCGTCGCATGAACCTCATCAACGAATTCGCGCAAGGCTACTCGTTTCCGCTCGACGACTACCAGATCGAGGGCTGCAAGGCGCTCGCCGACGCCAAGGGCGTGCTCGTGGCCGCGCCCACCGGCGCGGGCAAGACGGTGGTGGGGGAGTTCGCCGTCTTCATGGCGGTCGAGGAATCCCGGAAATGTTTCTACACCACGCCGATCAAAGCGCTGTCGAATCAGAAGTACCACGATCTCGTGGCGCGGTACGGCCCCGAGCGCGTCGGCCTGCTGACGGGCGACCAGTCGGTGAATTCCGAGGCACAGATCGTGGTGATGACCACCGAGGTGCTGCGCAACATGATCTACGCCGCGTCGCCGACGCTGCGCGACCTCGGCTACGTCGTGATGGACGAGGTGCACTACCTCGCCGACCGCTTCCGTGGCGCCGTGTGGGAAGAAGTGATTCTCGGCCTGGCGGACTCTGTGCAGCTCGTGGCGCTCTCCGCGACGGTGAGCAACGTCGAAGATTTCGGCGCGTGGCTCGACGAGGTGCGCGGCGGGTTCGCCACCGTCGTGAGCGAACGTCGGCCCGTGCCGCTGTACCAACACATGCTGGTGGGGCGAAAGCTGGTCGATTTGTTCGACGGTGTCGCGCCCACCGCGCAGGAGGCGCCGTCGCAGCGGGCGGCGAAGGTGAACCGCGAGTTGCTCAAGGTGAGCAAGAACGAGTCGATGCGGGTGCGCGACGACGCGCGCAATCCGCGTGGGCGCAGCGGGCGCGGTAAGCCACGTCGGGGGCAGTTCGGCGGCGAGGCGCATCGTCGGTTCTCTACGCCGCGCACGAACCGGGTGGATGTGGCTCGTGCGCTCCAGTCCGCGAAACTGCTGCCCGCGATCCACTTCATCTTCTCGAGGGCCGGTTGCGACGGCGCTGTCCAGCAGGTGCTGCGCTCCGGCGTGGTGCTGACCGAGCCGCACGAAGCGGCCATGCTCGGGGCTATCGCCGACAAGCATGCTGCCGCGCTGTCGATGACGGATCTCGACGCGCTCGGCTACGAGGATTTCCGCCTGGCGCTCACCAACGGGGTGGCCGCCCATCATGCTGGCCAGATTCCAGCGTTCAAGGCAATCGTCGAAGAGGGCTTTCAGAGCGGTGCGCTCAAGATCGTGTTTGCGACGGAGACCCTCGCGCTGGGCATCAACATGCCGGCGCGCACCGTCGTGCTGGAGAAGCTGTCGAAGTACAACGGCGAGGCGCACGTCGATATCACGGCGGGGGAGTACACCCAGCTGACGGGGCGCGCGGGCAGGCGCGGCATTGACACGGAGGGGCACGCCGTCGTGTGCTGGCAGCCGGGCATGGACCCGCGCGCGGTGGCGGGGCTCGCGTCGAAGCGTACGTATCCGTTGAAGTCGAGCTTCGCGCCCAGCTACAACATGGCGGTGAACCTCATTGCGACGATGGGGCGCGAGCGGGCGCGGGAGATGTTGGACCAGTCGTTCTCGCAGTTCCTCACCGACAAGACTGTGGTGCAGGCGGCGCGTCAGGACCGGCGTCGGAAACTCGACCTCACCGAGCTGCAGGAGACCGTGGAGTGCCATCTGGGTGACTTCATGGAGTACGCGCAGTTGCGCGACGACGTGTCGCGGCTTGAGGCCAGTTCGGCGAAGCATCGTCGGGCGGAGCGGCAGGCGCAGACGGCCGATTCGATTGCGAGCCTGCTGCCGGGCGATGTGATTTGGGTGCCCAAGCAGGGCTGGAGCGTGGCGCTTCGCACTGGGAGGAAGCCGGCCAAGGGCGCGCAACCGTGGGTGCAGACGATCTCCGCAGACCACACAGTGTTGAAGCTCGAACCGCATAATTTCGCGGGGCCAGTGAGCGCGCATGGGCGCATCCGGGTGCCGAAGCGTTTCCGCTTGAAGGAGCGCTCGGATAGGCGGGCGCTGATCGCGGCGCTTGCGGCGAAGACCGACGAGCTCGAGCCACCCGATGTGGAGGACGTGCCCACCGATGAGTCGCACGCTGCGGAGATTCAGCGGTTGCGCAAGGCGATCCGGGTGCATCCGTGCCATGCGTGTGAAGACCGCGAGATTCACGCTGTTGCTGCGGCGAAGATTCTGCGCTTGGAGCGGGAGTCGCAACGGGTGGAGGCGTCGGTGTTGGGGCGCGCGAATTCGCTCGGTGTGCAGTTTGATCACGTCTGCGATGTGCTCACGGAGTTGGGATACCTCGACGGTGAGGAGCTCACCGAGGCTGGGCAGATGTTGCGACGCATCTACAACGAGCTCGACCTCGTCGCGGCGGAGGCGATTCGTCGCGGGATTCTGAATGAGCTTGACCCGGCGCAGCTCGCTGCCGTGCTGAGTTCGCTGGTGTACGAATCGCGCCCTGGCCGCGACGCGGAGCACCCCCGCATGCCCGACGCGGCCAGCGAGCGCACCCAGAGCGAGCTTCGGAATCTGTGGCGTGAGGTGGGCATCATCGAGCGGCGCCACCGTCGCGATCGTGCTCGCGACCTCGACATTGGTTTCGCGTCTGCGGTGTGGCGCTGGGCGAGCGGCCAGGAACTGGCGAAGGTGCTGCGCAACTCGTCGCTCGCGCCGGGCGACTTCGTGCGCTGGGTGCGCCAGGTGATTGACCTCTGCGGCCAGGTGGCTCAGGCCGCCGGCCCCGGCGACCTCCGCCGCACCGCCCGCCTTGCGATCGACCAGATGCGCCGCGGCGTCATCGCCGCCGAGATGGGCGACGACTGACTGCCGTTTCAACCGGTGATTGAGTAGCCCGCGTAGCGGGCGTATCGAAATCACCCACCTTGAACTTCAAAATCCGTACGCAGATTGATCTAACACCCCTAAATCAGGCCCTTCATCGCATCTGCGTACGGATTATGAAGTTTTTTCGCGCGGCACGCCCCGATACGGCCCTTCGGGCCTACTCGACGGTCGGGTGTTGGCCGCCCCCCGGTGATTGAGTAGCCCGCGTAGCGGGCGTATCGAAATCCCGTCTCGCAATGACGACAGCCACACCACCTTATCGGCGGGGGCGCTACGTTATTCCCCATGGGTGTTTCCGTGCGCGTGATTCCTTGCCTCGACGTTGATGGCGGGCGTGTAGTCAAAGGTGTGAACTTCATGAACCTGCGGGACGCGGGTGACCCCGTCGAACTCGCTGCCAAGTACAACGACGAGGGCGCCGACGAACTCATTTTCCTCGACGTCTCAGCCTCCTCCGAGGGGCGCAGCACCACCCGCGATGTCGTGCAGCGCTGCGCGGAGAACGTCTTCATCCCGCTGGGTGTCGGCGGTGGCGTTAGGTCCGTGGACGACGTCGACCAGCTCTTGCGCTGCGGAGCCGACAAGGTGAGTATCAATACCGGCGCGCTCGCCCGCCCCACCGTCATCGACGAGATCCGAGAGCGGTTCGGCCGGCAGGTGCTCATCCTCTCGCTCGACGCCCGACGAGATCCCCCCATGCCGTCGGGATTCGGCGTCACCACCCACGGTGGCACCAAATCTGCCGGCATCGACCTGCTCACCTGGGCGCGCGACGCGGCCCGTCGCGGCGTTGGAGAGATCCTGCTCAACTCGATGGACGCCGATGGCACGAAAGACGGCTTCGACATCGAGATGATCAAGGCGGTGCGCGACGTCGTCACCTGCCCCATCATCGCCTCCGGCGGCGCTGGCACCGTCGAGCATTTCGTCGACGCAGCCCGTGCCGGAGCCGACGCCGTGCTCGCCGCAAGCGTGTTCCACTTTGGCACCTTGCGCATCACTGACGTCAAGGAAGGCTTGCGTTCGGCAGGCTTCGAAGTTCGCTGATCGCCTCTCCGCCCGGCGATAGGATGGCAGCATGGATTGCCTGTTTTGCAAAATCATCGCCGGCGAGATTCCGTCGAAGCTCGTCCACGCCGACGAGCACGCCGTCGCCTTCCTTGACATCGCGCCTTGGCAGGTGGGGCACACGCTGGTGGTGCCCCGTCGCCACAGCACCGACGTGCTTGAAGACGACGCCGTGCTCGCCGAGATCGCCCCGACGGTGGCTCGTGTCGGCGCGCTGTTGAAGCAGCGCCTCGGCGCGACGGCGGTCAATGTGCTGGCCAACGCGGGCGCCGACGCCGGCCAGGAGGTCTTCCACACCCACATCCACGTCATTCCGCGCTACGCGGATAACCCCGGAGTCCCCGCCATGCGCGGCGAGGTGACAGAATCCGTCGACGACACCCACCGCCGCATCGTTGATGGCGCTGACAGCGGCGAACTCGTCGGCAAATGGTCCACATCCTGAGACATGGTTGACGATGATGATGGTCATGCGCGAGAGTTGCCGCATGACCACTCGTCACCTCGTAATTATCTAGCAGCGCTTCGCCCGAAACGATCGAAGCGCTCCCTCGTGTGCCACCTGGCCTCGGGGGTTTTTTATTAGGTGACACAAGCAGAAGGGAATCCCATGGCTAAGCAGGACGGTGAACTGCTCACGGGTGCGCAGGCACTTGTCGAGTCGCTGGAGCGCGTGGGCGTACAGGTAGCGTTCGGCATTCCTGGGGGAGCCATTCTTCCCGCCTATGACCCGCTCATGGATTCCTCAATCCGCCACATCCTCACCCGGCACGAACAGGGTGCTGGGCACGCTGCGGAGGGCTACGCCATGACCTCAGGTGAGGTGGGCGTGTGTATCGCGACGTCGGGGCCGGGCGCGACGAACCTCGTCACTCCCATCGCCAACGCCTACATGGATTCGACGCCGCTCGTCGCGATCACGGGGCAGGTGAACTCGGCCGCAATTGGCACCGACGCCTTCCAGGAGGCCGACATCCACGGCATCACGATGCCGATCACCAAGCACAGCTTCCTCGTGAAGCGCACGGAAGACATCCCGCTGGCCATTCAGGAGGCGTTCCACATCGCGAGCACGGGACGCAAGGGGCCGGTGCTCGTCGACATTGCCAAGGACGCGCTCGCGAACACCGCGGAATTCCGCTGGCCAGAAGAAATGGACCTGCCGGGCTACAAACCGACGGTCACCCCGCACGGTCGTCAGATCCGAGCAGCAGCAAGGCTGATCTCCGCGTCCAAGCGCCCGGTGCTCTACGTCGGAGGCGGAGTTATGGCCGCCAAAGCCTACGACGAGCTGGCTCAGCTCGCTGAGATGACTAACATTCCGGTGGTCACGACGCTGATGGCTCGCGGCGTGTTCCCGGACAGCCACGATCTCCACATGGGTATGCCGGGCATGCACGGCACCGTCGCAGCGGTGGGGGCGCTCCAGAAGGCCGACCTCCTCGTCGCGCTCGGCACCCGGTTCGACGACCGCGTCACCGGGCTCGTGTCCAGTTTCGCACCGGGGGCGAAGGTCATCCACGCGGATATCGATCCGGCGGAGATTGGCAAGAACGTTCCCGTCGACGTGCCCATCGTCGGCGACGTGAAACTCACCCTGCAAAGCCTGATCGAGCAGCTGCGCACCCAGAAGGCCCCGGACACCTCCGCGTGGGTGGCGCTTCTGCGCGGGATGAAGGAGCGCTACCAGCCTCGCTGGGATGAGCCCGCCGACGGCAAACTCTCCCCGCAGGAAGTGATTCAGCGGCTTGGGCAGCGCGCACCGGACGACACGATTTTTGTCACGGGCGTGGGGCAGCACCAGATGTGGTCCGCGCACTTCCTGCCGCACGAGAGGCCTCACTCCTTCCTGAACTCCGGCGGCGCGGGCACGATGGGCTTCTGCGTTCCCGCCGCGATGGGTGCGAAGGTGGCCAACCCCGACCGCACAGTCTGGGGCATCGACGGTGACGGGTGCTTCCAGATGACCAACCAGGAGCTCGTCACCTGCGCGGTGAACCAGATTCCGGTGAAGATCGCCGTCATCAATAACAACGTGCTGGGCATGGTGCGGCAGTGGCAGAGCTTGTTCTACGAGGGCCGCTACTCGAACACCGACCTCCTCACCGAGAACTGGCCCAACTTCCCGATGCTGGCCGAAGCGATGGGCTGCGCCGCGTTTCGTGCCACCAACGAGGAAGAGATGGAGGACGCGATCAGCAAGGCGATGGAGATCAACGATCGCCCCGTCGTCGTCGAATTCGTCGTCGAGAAGGACGCCATGGTGTGGCCAATGGTGCCTGCCGGCGTCAGCAATGATGAAATCAAAGTGGCGCGTGACATGGCGCCCGAATGGGAAGAAGAGATCCTGTGAACACGCACACGCTCAGCATCCTGGTGTCAGACCGCCCGGGCGTCCTGACGCGCATCGCCGCGCTGTTTTCCCGTCGGGGGTTCAATATCGAGTCTCTCGCCGTCGGCGAGACCGAGCGCGAAGGGATTTCGCGCATGACGGTCGTCGCGAATGTCGACGACGAGGCCGCGCTCGAGCAGATCGTGAAGCAGCTCAACAAGCTGATTGAGGTGCGTAAAGTGCTCGAACTCGAATCCAACGCCGTGCGCAGGCAGATGATCTTGGTGAAGGTGAAGGCCGACGTGACGAGCCGCAGCCAGATTATCGACGTCGTGGGCCTCTTCCGCGGCAAGGCTGTGGACGTGTCCAACGACTCCATCACGATCGAGGCCACGGGCAGCACAGACAAACTTGAGGCGCTGCTCAATATGCTGGCACCGCACGGCATTCAAGAGCTTGCCCAATCCGGCCATGTCGCGCTGGGGCGCGGCGCGAAGGCCATGTCCATCAAGTCCCACAAATAAGTTAGGAAACACACATGGCAGAGATGTTTTACGACGACGACGCTGACCTTTCGGTGATCCAGGGCCGCCACGTGGCCGTCATCGGCTACGGTTCGCAGGGTCACGCTCACGCGCTCAGCTTGCGCGACTCGGGCGTGGACGTGCGTGTCGGTCTGCGTGAGGGCTCCAAGTCTGCGGCGAAGGCAGAAGCCGAGGGACTCCGGGTGCTCCCCGTCTCGGAGGCCGTTGAGGAAGCGGATCTCATCATGGTGCTCGCTCCCGACCAGGTGCAGCGCACCCTCTACGCGGAAGAGATCGCCCCGCACCTCGCGGAGGGCGACGCGCTGTTCTTCGCGCACGGCTTCAACATCCGCTACGACTACATTCAGCCCCCGGCCGGTGTGGACGTGTGCATGGTGGCGCCGAAGGGCCCGGGCCACATCGTGCGTCGTGAGTACGTAGATGGGCGCGGTGTTCCGGCCATCATCGCTGTTGAGAAGGATGAGTCGGGGAACGCTTGGCCGCTCGCGCTTGCGTACGCGAAGGCCATCGGTGCTCTCCGCGCTGGCGGCATCAAGACCACCTTTACTGAGGAGACCGAGACGGACCTCTTCGGCGAGCAGGCTGTGCTGTGCGGCGGCGCGTCGGCGCTGGTGCAGGCCGGGTTCGAGACGCTCGTCGAGGCTGGATACCAGCCCGAGATCGCCTACTTCGAGTGCCTCCACGAGCTCAAGATGATCGTCGACCTCATGATCGAGGGTGGCATCACCAAGCAGCGCTGGTCGATCTCTGACACAGCGGAGTACGGCGACTACGTCTCCGGCCCGCGCGTCATCGACGATCACGTGCGTGAGAACATGAAGGCCGTGCTGGCGGACATCCAGTCGGGCGCGTTTGCGAAGCGCTTCATCGACGACCAGGACGCCGGCGCCCCTGAGTTCAAGAAGCTTCGCGAGGAGGGCCAGGGCCAGCAGATTGAGTCCGTAGGCCGCGAGCTGCGCAAGCTCTACTCCTGGTCGAAGGTCTCCGACGATTACAGCGAAGGCGAAGCCGGCCGCTAAGTGTCGTCGAGAGCCGTGACCGGCTCCCAATTAACCCGATATCCACACGCGTTTGTCGAAACAGCTCATTTTGGGCCGATTTCGCAAACGCGTGTGGATATTGGGTTACACAGCCTCGTGTACCCCGGCGGTGTGTTCACCGTTCGTGACACACTGAGCTCGTGAACGACGAGGTGAACGAGGGTGTGATCCCATGGTGCGGATGATCGACGTCGCGCAGGAAGCGGGCGTGTCAGTGGCGACCGTCTCGCGCGTGCTGAACGGCGCGAACGTGCGGCCGGAAGCCCAGGCAGCAGTGCGAAGCGCCGTCGAGAAGCTTGGATACGCCCCGAACCGTGCCGCGCGGACGCTGCGACGACGCACATCGGACGTGGTGGGCCTCATCGTCGCGGATATCGAAAACCCGTTCTTCACCACCTTCGCCAGAACCGTGGAAGACAAAGCCCACGAGCAGGGGCTCTCCATCGTGCTGTGCAACTCCGACGAGGATCCTGCCAAGGAAGCGCGGTACCTCCAAGTGGCCATCGATTCGCAGATGGCGGGAGTGATCGTCTTTCCCGCGTCCGACTCCACCGACCTGCGGCCGCTTGTGGAGCGCGGCATGGCCGTCGTCGCCGTCGACCGCGAGCTGCCGGGGGAGTACCCGTCGGTGCGGTTCAACAACCGAGAACTTGGAACAGTGGCGACGAACCACCTCGCCGAGGCGGGTTGCACACGCATCGCCTGCGTGACTGGCCCGTCGAGGCTCTCCACGGCGGAGAAGCGTGCCGAAGGGTGGCGTGAAACTCTGAAAGAGCGTGGCTACCTCGTCGACGGTGACTTGCTCATCCATGCCGACTTCCGCGTCGAAGGCGGACGCCACGCCGCGGCGCAGCTGCTCGACCTTCCAAACCCACCAGACGCCATTCTCGCGACGAATAACCTGGCCGGGGTTGGGGTGTTGAGGGAGCTCGCTGCGAGAGGGGACTCCGACACCATTGTTGGCGTCATTGGGGAGTTGCCGTTTGCGACGTCGATGTCGGGTCAAGTGCAAATCACGCCGCTACCCGTCGGTGAGTTGGCGCGCGAAGCGTGGTTGCTGCTGCAAAGCCGGATGACGTCGGGTGGCGACACTGCAAACACCGTGATTATCGACACGCCGGCACCCCAAATGTGGGGATGATTCGGCACCCAACCTTGTAGCTGTAATCGATTTCTGTCATGATTGCAGTGAGTGAGTTCTCGGCTTGCTGTATCGCTGCCGTCGAGAACTCGACGCGAACGGAAGAGGTATCACATGTCTGCACCAGCCACGAAAGCAGCCACGGGTTCGTTCGACGACGCCGTCGCCGCCGCCCAACGCGCCATCGAGATTGAGATCGCCACGCTGCAGCGGCAGATCGATCCGCTCAAGGCGGTGCTGCCGCAGCTGCTCGAACTCATCGTCGGCATGCGCGGCAGGCTCATCATGACGGGCATCGGCAAGTCGGGGCACATCGCCTCGAAGATGGCCGCCACCTTCGCGAGCACCGGCACCCCGTCGTTCTTCGTGCACAGCACGGAAGCCCTGCACGGTGACGCAGGCATGGTGACGGAGGATGACGTGGTCATCGCCATTTCCAACTCCGGCAAGACCGCGGAAGTCGTCCGCTTCGTGCAGGTGCTGAACCACCGCAACATTCCCGTCGTGGCCATCACTCGCGACGAATCCTCGCCGCTGGCCAAGGGTGCGCAGATCACCATCAAGCTGGCCATGGACACAGAAGCCGACCCGCTGGATCTGGCCCCCACCGCATCCACGACGGCAACCCTCGCGATCGGCGACGCGCTCGCTGCCGCACTCATGACCCACAGCGGCTTCACCAAGGACGACTTCGCCCTGCACCACGTCGGCGGCTCGCTCGGCCAGGCGCTGGATGCCGACGATCTCGTCCCCGGGAGCAAGGCATGAGCGACGTTTGCATCGTGGGGTCCTTCATGATGGACCTCATCGCCCGCACCCCGCGATTCCCCAAGCCGGGGGAGACCATCACCGGTTCTTCGTTCACGATGACGCCCGGTGGCAAGGGCTTCAACCAGGCCATCGCGGCGGCGCGTGCGGGTGTCTCGGTGGCGATGGTCGGACGAGTCGGCGACGACGCTTACGGCGAGGAGTTCCGCACCTGGCTGGAGCGCGAAGGAGTAGACGCGTCCGGGGTGAGCATCGACGGCGAGGTGGGCACCGGTGTCGGTTTGCCGATGGTCGACGACGAGGGGCAAAACTGCATCGTCATCATCCCGCGTTCGAACCTCGAGCTCCACGCTGAGCAGGTGCAGGAGCAAGCGGAGCAGATTCGCGCGGCGCGCGTGGTCGTGATGCAGCTGGAGGTTCCAGACGACGCGAACCAGGCCGCCGCGCAGATTGCGCACGATGCGGGCAAGACGGTGATCCTCAACCCCGCGCCCTTCCGCGAGATCCCCGTCGAGATGCTTGAGCACGTCGACCTCCTGCTGCCGAATGAGAGCGAACTCGCTCAGCTGGCCGAGTCGATCGGCATCAGCACGAAGTGCAGCATCGACGAGGTGGCGCAGGCTGTGCACGCGAAGATGAACCTGGACCTCATCGTCACGCTCGGTGAGGAGGGGGCGCTCGTCGTCGACGACGAGGGCACCCAGACGGTCCCGTCGCTCAAGGTGAAGGCCGTGAACACCGTCGGCGCCGGCGACACCTTTACTGGCAACCTCGCGGCGCTGCTCGCGCAGGGAATGCCGCTTCGCGAGGCCGCTGCGCGCGCAAACGTGGCCGCGGCGTGTTCAGTGACGCGTGTGGGCAGTGCGGATTCCGCGCCCCGGCACGACGAGCTGGACGCGTGGGTCGCGTCCCTGACAGCGGACGCACAGTAATGCTGCGGGGGATAGACCCGGCCATCAGCCCGGACTTGTTGCACATCCTCGCGCAGATGGGTCACGGCGACGAGCTCGTGATCGCCGACAGGAACTTCCCCTCCTACCGCATTGGTCAGCGCGTCGTGGATGCACGCGGCTACGACGCGCCGCAGATGGTTGCCGCCGTGTGTTCTCTGCTGCCGCTCGACGTCGCCGTCGATCAGCCGGCGCTACGGATGGCGACGACGGAGGGCCCCGACGACATCCCGCCGGTGCACGCGGACGTGATCGCTGCAGTGCAAAGCTACCTGGCCCCGGGGCAGTCGGTGGGCACCATCGAGCGTTTCTCGTTCTACGATCGCGCTGCGAAGGCATTCGCCGTCGTGGTCACCGGTGAGCAGCGCCCATTCGGCGACTTCGTACTGGTGAAGGGCGTGCTCTGAGTTCTGCCTGCACCGTCGCGTCGACGCGTTGGCCGCGTGGCCGATATCCTTGCTGAGAGAGAAGGAGACGGCCATGGCGATTTTCCTGACGGTTGGCATCGTCGGTTTGGTGATCGTCGCGGCGTCGCTGCTGTTCGGCGAGATCATCGAAGGGGTGTTTGACCTCGATTTCCTGGGCGGCGATCTCTTCTCCGTCCCCAGCCTTGCGGCGTTCCTGGGTGCCTTCGGGTTTGGGGGAGTGATCTCTCTCAGCATCGTGGACATCACGGGAATTGCCGTCGTCGTTGGCATCATCGCTGGAGTGCTGGCGGCGTGGGGTGCGACGGCGCTTACCCGTGTGTTGA
The DNA here is from genome assembly GCF_947286155.1 of uncultured Tessaracoccus sp. Classification (GTDB taxonomy): domain Bacteria; phylum Actinomycetota; class Actinomycetes; order Propionibacteriales; family Propionibacteriaceae; genus Arachnia. The sequence goes on along the minus strand of NZ_CAMYPD010000004.1, from coordinate 46,557 downwards.
AGCGAGGGGAGAACGCCGCCACGTTCCGCTCGGATTCTCTCGTCGGTGCCACTGGGCGCGTCATCACGGACATCCCGGAGTCAGGCTACGGCGAGGTGCGCATCTTCGGCACCGGAGGTTCGCGTAAGCGTTCTGCTCGGGCCGATACGGCGATCCCCGCGGGTACCGAGGTCTGGATTTCGAGTGTCCTGTCGCCCACGGCTGTCGAAGTCACCTCGGTCGAAGAACTACCACCGCCACCATCCATCGGCTCCGGCCCTCACCCTGGTTAAGGAAACACTATGCCCGAACTTCCACCGATCGTCTTGGGTATTGGCGGCGCAGTGCTGCTCGTCGTGCTCATCCTCTGGCTCATTGCGAGCCGCTACAAGGTATCTCGTCCCAACGAGGCCTACATCATTACTGGTCAGAAGGGTAAAGCAGTCACGAACCCCGAGACGGGCTTGGTCTCCACCGACCTGTCCGGCCAGAAAGTCATCATGGGTGGCGGCGTGTTCGTCATCCCGTTCGTGCAGCGTCTACACGTGCTGGACTTGTCGTCGCGCCGCATCATGGTGACGATCCGTAACGCCGTGTCCGGGCAGGGCATCAAGCTCAACGTCGACGGCGTCGCGATCGTCAAGGTTGGCGGCAATGAAGACTCCATCCGTGCCGCAGCGCAGCGCTTCCTCATGCAGCAGGAAGAGATCGAGACGTTCACGCAGGAAACCCTCGCAGGTTCGCTGCGCTCTATCGTGGGTTCGCTCACCGTCGAGCAGATCATCCGTGACCGCGCCGCCTTCGCGCAGCGGGTTGCCGACGAATCTGAGGCGTCGCTCACAGGTCAGGGCCTGGTGCTCGACACCTTCCAGATTCAGGACATCACCGACGACGGCACCTACCTCTCCGACCTCGGTCGCCCCGAGTCCGCGAGGGTTGGCCAGTTGGCTGCCATCGCCGAAGCCGACGCTCGCCGTGAGGCGGAGCAGGCGCGCATTGCCGCGTCGCAGGAGATCGCCATCTCCGAGCGCGCTCTGGTGCTGAAGGAAGCCGAGATTCAGGCCGAGACGGACGCCGCGAAGGCGCAGGCCGCGGCATCCGGCCCGCTGGCCCAAGCCGACCGTGACCAGGCCATTCTTACCGAGCAGGAGAAGGTGGCCGTGCGGCAGGCTGCGCTGAAGGAGCGCCAGCTCGACACCGAGGTGCGCAAGCCTGCGGACGCCAAGCGTTACGAGATTGAGACGGAGGCGCAGGCGAGGCGCCAGGCGTCCATCTACGAAGCGGAGGCGCGCAAGGCCGCGTCGATCGCTGATGCTGAGGCCGATGCCGAGCGTCAACGCCTCTCCGGTGAGGGCGAGCAGTCTCGTCGCCAGGCGCTCGCGACCGCCGAGGCATTCGAGGGTGCGAAGCGCGGTGAGGCTGAGAAGGCTCGGCGTATCGCGGAGGCCGAAGCTGTGCGCGCCGAGGGCGAGGCGAAGGCAGCTGCGGTTGCCGCCGTCGGTACCGCGGAAGCGGAAGCCATGGACAAGCGCGCCGAAGCCTTCGCGCACTACAACGAGGCAGCCGTGCTGCAGATGCTCATCGAGGTGCTGCCGCAGGTGGCGGAGAAGGTGGCCGCGCCGCTCAGCTCCATCGACAAGCTCACCGTCGTATCCACCGACGGTGCCTCCGCGCTGCCCAAGACGGTCAACGACAACATGTTGCAGACTGTCGAACTGGTGAAAAACACCACCGGCATCGATCTGCTGGACGTGTTGAAGCAGCGCGTTGGGAAGGCCGACGTCGTGGCAGGCGAAACCGAGTAGCCAGGCGCAGCGCTTCGATGCGCGGGTGCACCTCGAGATGGCGCTTCTAGGGGCGTAACAGTGTCGGCGGAGAAGGTTGATGTGGCAGGCGCAAGCGGCCACGGAAGGACCGTTGGTTACTGAGGCGAGGGAGCATTCGCATCGAGTTGGAGAGTTTGTTCCTGAGCCTGCGACAGCAGCTGCCCGGTGGGCTGTTGCCGTTCGCGGGGTGGTCGCATCGAGACCATGCACAAGACCATCTATCTCTAAGCCAGAGGCGGGTTGAAGCGTGAGTTGCAGACCGTGACTCGGCCTTCCTCATCCTTGGATGGTTCGACCGGAGTTTGAATCCGGTCGAAGCCACTCAGAAGACTCTCATCGAGAGGCTCGGGGCGCGCTTCCGGCATCACTGCGCGCGAGGCTGACTTGGAATCGAGGGGAAGGAGATGACCACTCATCGCAACGTGAGCGTCCCTACTGGCATTGAGGTCTACTTCGCGGCCCGGCACTTGCGCTGGTAACGAGACAGCAACGAAAACACCAACAGCCTGCTGCGTCAGTTCTTCCACAAGGGCACCGACCTCAGCCGCTACAGCCAATAAGACCTTGACTACGTCGCCGACCAATTGGACCGCCGACCCCGCAAAAGCCTCGAATACGTCACCCAACACGAAGTACTGTCAACCCACCGGTTGCGATGATCCTATGAACCTGAGCCGGGTGGCGGCCCTATGAACAGCTGGTCGGCAACGTAGCGCTCTTGGCTAGCCCTGGCGATGCTGTCGAAGCTTGCTGATCGCAAACCAGAGCGTGTAGCTGATTGTTACGAGCGCTAGCAGCAGCCATACGGCGATCAAACACCATTCTATCGTCGACGGCGCACCGCTGATTTGCAATCGATCTGCTCTGTCCATGGCTTGGTTCAACAACACTGAAAGTATGCATCCGAGTGCAATGAGGGCAGCCCAGAGGCCCAAGCCGATCTTGCGTCGTGTATCCACGGGAGCGCATCCTTTCTAGCTGGGGTTACACCCAGCGCGAACAGTTGCTGACTAGTCTACGTTTGGCTTCCCAGGGCCCATACTCCAAACCGACCTGAGTGGTAACGCAACGCGCATCAAAGTGGCAGGCGAAACCGAGTAGTCAGCCGCGGCTCGCCTGCTACGACGTGGCGACCGGGCGCACTTCGAGATATTCGATCATTGCCTCGGGCGTCGCGTCGACGGCGAGTCGGACGAGATCGGCGATGGCGCCCGGGCGAATGTACTTGTCCTGCCGGTACGGGTTGCCGTCGCGCTCCTGCATGGCGCGCTGCATGTCGGTGTCGACGCGTCCGGGGTGGATCGAGGTTACGCGAATGGTGCCGCGTTCCTCCTCGCGCAGCGCGTCGGTGAAGGCGCGCAGCGCGAACTTCGAGCCGCTGTAGAGTGCGCCGTTCGCTCGGGAGCGTATGCCCATGCCGGAGTTGATGGTGAACACATGGCCGCGGGCTTCCCGCAGCTTGGGCAGCAGCAGCGTGGTGAGCTGGGCGACGGCGAACAGATTGATCTCGAAGATCTGCCGGAAGTCGTCGCGCGTGGTCTCCGCGATGGGCTTGGACGCTTCGATGCCGGCGCTGTGGATGAGCACGTCGCAGCGCTCCACCTGCTCCGCAGCCGCGGCGAGTGCGGCGTCGTCGTTGAGGTCGGCGACGAACGGCGAGGCGTCGTCCAACTCGTCGACGACCTTCAGCACGCTCTCGGGGTTGGTGCCGCCGACGAAAATGTGGTGCGTGCGTACGAGTTCGCGGGCGATGGCTGCGCCGATGCCGCGCGAGGCTCCGGTGATGACTGCGACGGGTTTCATGCGATCCTTCCTGCGATGCGGTCGCCGACCTCGGTGGTGCGCACCGGGCCTGCTCCGCGTTCGCTGATATCTTCTGCGACGGCGGCTTGCACGCGCGCCGCTTGTTCGTGTTTGCCCAGGTGATCGAGCAGCAGTGCCATCGAGGAGATGGCTGCGGTCGGGTCGGCGATGCCCTGGCCTGCAATGTCGGGTGCCGAACCGTGGACGGGCTCAAACATGCTCGGGAATTCGCGCGACGGGTTGATATTTGCGCTGGCGGCGAGCCCGATGCCACCGGTGACGGCGGCGGCGAGGTCGGTGACGATGTCGCCGAACAGGTTGTCGGTGACGATCACGTCGAACTGCGCCGGATCCTTCACCAGCGCGATCATGGCCGCGTCGATGTGCAGATAGTTCGTCTCGACGTTGGGGAACTCCTCGCCGATCTCAGCGACGACACGGTTCCAGAGCTTGCCCGCGTTGACGAGCACGTTGTGCTTGTGGAGCAGCGTCAGCTTCCCCCGACGACGGCTGGCCCGCTCGTACGCGTCGCGCACCACGCGCTCCACACCGTAGGCGGTATTCACGCTCACTTCGGTGGCGATTTCATGCGGCGTGCCGACGCGCACCGCGCCGCCGTTGCCGCAGTACAGGCCCTCGGTGCCCTCGCGCACCACCACGAAATCGACCTGTTTGCCTTCCACCACCTCGGGTGCGAGCGGCGTCGGCACCCCCGGATAGAGGGTGGAGGGGCGCAGGTTCACGGCGTGGTCGAACGCGAAGCGCAGGCGCAGCAACAACCCGCGTTCCAGGAGCCCCGACGGGATCGCCTTCGATCCGGGAGCCGCGCCCACCGCGCCCAGCACGATCGCGTCTGCGCCGCGCAGCTCGTCGAGCACGGAGTCGGGAAGCACCTCGCCGGTGCGCTGCCAGCGCTCCGCGCCAAGGTCGTAGTGCGTGCAGTTGAATGCGTCAGGCGCTGCGGCGTGCAGCACCTTGAGTGCTTCGGTGGTCACCTCGGGGCCGATGCCGTCCCCGCCAATCACTGCGATGTTCTTGCGCGTCATGCCTGCCACACTAGCCACCGGCGCGCCGCCTGCCCACGCCGTTTCATCACCTGGGCGATCTGGCCAGCGATGGTCTACCGTTCGAGGCATGCCCAACTCTTCCCGCAGCGCATCGCCGCACATCACCGTGCTGGAACTCGACGAGCTCTGCCCGCTCGACCGGTTTGAACCCTGGCTCCGCATAGGCGCGAAGCTCGACGTGCGGCGCGTGTGGGAGCAGCTCGACGCGTTCCAGACCGAGCTCGCGGACGGCCTCATCGTCCTCGGAGGCCGAGCGAACGCCCTCGACGATGCTGCCTCGCCCTGGCTGCCGATGGTGATGCGCATGCTGCGGCGTGCGGTCGACGCGGACGTTCCCACACTCGGTATCTGCCTCGGGCACCAGATCCTCGCCCGCGAGTTCGGTGGCGAGGTGCAGGCGCCTGCTGCCGGGCGCGACGAAGAAGGCGCGGCGGAAGTTGTCTGGAGCGAGCAGGCAGTGTCGGACCCGCTGGTGGGCGAGCTCGCACGTGCCGGCGCGAGTATCGTCGCGGAATCCCACAACGACGCCGTCACACGCATCCCCGACGGCGCCTCGCTGCTTGCGTCGTCGGCGCGCTGTGCAGTGCAGGCGATGCGCATCGGCTCGGCTGTCGGTGTGCAGTTTCATCCCGAGGTGTCGCCCGAGCGTATGGAACTGTGGACGAACGGGCATGGCGGCGACGGCGCGGCGATCCGGCGCGAAATGGAGGCCGTGGATGCGCAGGTGGCGCTCGCCGGGCGGCGCTTGGCCGAGCAATTTCTCGTGGCTGTGGCTGCACGCGCCGGGACGATAGGCTGAGCCCATGCGCATTGCACGATTCACCCGCGACGGTATGGAGCCCACTTACGGCATCATCGAGTTGGCGGTCGACGACGGCGACCATCCCGACACGATCGCCTCGCTCACCGCAGACCCGCTAGCCGGGGTGCCCGTGAACTACACGGGGGAGCGGTTCCACCTCGACGACGTACGCCTGCTCTCGCCGGTGATTCCGCGTAGCAAGATCATCGGCATCGGCAAGAACTACGCCGATCACGTGCAGGAAATGGGCGGCGAGGCACCGTCGGAGTTGTTGGCATTCTTCAAGCCGAACACGACGGTGATCGGCCCAGGCGAGAGCATCATTAAGCCCGCCGGCTGCGCCGAAATGAGCTACGAGGGTGAGCTCGCGATCGTCATTGGTCGGTTCTGCAAGGAAGTGCCCGCGGAGCGCGTGAAGGATGTCATCTTCGGGTACACCATCGCCAACGATGTGACCGCCCGCGACTGGCAACGCAGCGACAATCAGTGGTGGCGCGCGAAGGGAGCCGACACGTTCCTGCCACTCGGCCCGTGGATCAACACGCACCTCAGCATTGAGGAGGCCTCGCAGCTCAGCGTCCAGACCGTCGTCGGCGACGAGCTTCGCCAAGACGGCAACACACGCGACATGATGCGCGGCATCACCGACATCGTCGTCGAGCTCACGAAGTCGATCACCCTGCTGCCGGGTGACCTCATCCTCACCGGCACCCCGGCAGGCGTCGGCGATATGCACGCCGGCGACGAGGTCAGCATCACCATCGACGGGCTCGGCACGTTGAGTAATCCGGTCGCCGACGAGTGAGTCACCCCAGCCAGGCCCCGACGCTGCTGCACCGCGGGGCACCGGAAGATCCGCCGTCCGACGTGCCTTACGCGCTCGCGCTGCAGCCTGTCGAGCCGTTCCGGGCGATGATGGGCATCCTGTTGGCGTTTTGCGGCTACGTGGTGCTGCTCCCGGTCGTGCAGCAGGTGGTGCTCTTCGTCGGCGCTCGGGCTCGTGGCGTGCACGATTTTGCGACGTATGCCAAGTGGGCGCGCGCCTATGAAATCCCGGAAGGGCTGCTCGCCGGACATCTCGCCCTGGCCTCGCTCACGCTCGTGGCGCTGGTGGTGGCGCGGTTCGTGCATGGTCGAGCGGGGGAGTGGACTTTCTCCGTGCAACCGGGCATGCGGTGGCGGTATTTGCTCGCGACGTTCCTCGTCGCGGTGGTGCTGCTGAACGCCATGCTGTGGGCGTCGTTTCTCTGGCAAGGCATGCCGCAGTTCAACTCAGGGCAGTCGAACGCGGGTTGGTTCGTGCTCGTGGTGCTGTTGTCGTCTCCACTGCAAGCACTCGCGGAGGAGGTGTTCTTCCGCGGCTACCTGTTGCAGGCGTTCGGCTCGATGGCGGGGAGGGTGTGGGTTGGCGTGGTGGCCTCGTCGCTGATCTTCGCCTTCATGCATGGGCTCCAGAATCCGGCGCTGTTTGCGCACCGGCTGGCCTTCGGATTGGTGTCTGGGGTGCTCGTGCTGTGGACGGGCGGCTTGGAAGCGGGCATCGCGGCGCACGTCGTGAACAATTTGGGGGCGTTCGGATACGCCATTTTCACTACGAGTGTGGCCGAGATTCGTGCGGTGCAGGAGATCACCTGGGCCAAGGCTGGGTGGGACATGTTGACCTTCGTACTATTCGCGCTCGTCGCCGGGTGGATAGCTCGTCGTATGCACCTCGCGACGCGGACTCCGTGATGTTGCATCGCCGCGATTTCGTCGTGTAGAGTCTGTCGACGTGCCAACGCACCAGTAACCTAGGGGTATGGGGTAATTGGCAGCCCGACTGATTCTGGTTCAGTTAGTCCAGGTTCGAGTCCTGGTACCCCTGCGGAGAAGCGATTCTCCACCTGCTTCGGCCCCGTTGTGTAGCGGTCCAGCACGCCGCCCTCTCAAGGCGGTAGCGCGGGTTCAAATCCCGTCGGGGCTACCAAGCAAAATGCCTAGCCAATCAAGTTTGGCTAGGCATTTTGCTTACTCAGGTTCAATCGCCGGTGCCAGAGCGTTTCAGCACCTCGCTCAGGCGCTCGGCGGCGGCCATGACAGCTGCGCCGTGGAGCCGGCCAGGGTAGCGGGACAGGCGCTCGATTGGCCCGGAACACGAGACTGCGGCAATGATTTTTCCCGACGGAGCCAGCACCGGGGCGGAGACGCTCGCCACCCCTGGCTCTCGCTCAGCCACCGACTGGGCCCAGCCGCGACGTCGGACGGTGTGCAGCATTGACTGGGTGAAGCTCGCACCCTCGAGAAGGGCCTGAATGCTCTCTGGGTTTTCCCACGCCAGCAGCACCTGAGCGGCAGACCCAGCCTTCATGGAGAGCTGGGCGCCGAGCGGCACGGTGTCGCGCAGGCCTTGTGGGCGTTCGACGGCGGCCACGCACACGCGCACGTCGCCCTGGCGTCGGAACAACTGCGCCGATTCGCCGGTGATGTCGCGCAGACGGGTGAGGATGGGCCCGGCGGTAGAGAGGAGAGGATCTTCCCCGGCGGAGTCGGCGAGTTCCATGAGTCGAGGGCCGAGTACGAAGCGGCCCTGAAGGTCGCGGCCCACGAATCGGTGGAATTCGAGCGCCACGGCGAGCCGGTGCGCGGTGGGGCGCGCGAGACCCGTCGCCGTTACGAGGCCCGCCAACGTGAGGGGCTGGCGTTCGAGGGCGCTCAACACGGCAGCTGCCTTGTCGAGTACGCCCACTCCACTGCTAGTTTCGTCCATATGCTGAGACTAGCTATATCAGGATACGGACTGCAAGTTTGCGCCGCCTACCGTTAAGTAACAGTAGTGGTGTACGCGTTATCGGAAGGTGATTTCATGGGCAAGACTCTCAGCCAGAAGGTGTGGGACGCGCATGTCGCGCGTTCCGTCGATGACGAGCCAGATCTGCTCTACATCGACCTTCACCTGGTGCACGAAGTGACCAGCCCCCAGGCATTCGAGGGGCTTCGCCTTGCTGGGCGCAAGGTGCGACGTCCCGACCTCACGCTCGCCACTGAAGATCACAACACGCCCACGGTGGACATCCTCAAACCCATCGCGGATCCGACGAGCCGCACCCAGGTTGAGACGTTGCGGCGCAATGCGGAGGACTTCGGCGTCCGGCTCCATTCGTTGGGGGACAAAGATCAGGGCATCGTCCACGTCGTCGGGCCTCAGCTTGGGCTCACGCAGCCGGGCATGACGATCGTGTGCGGCGACTCGCACACGTCGACGCATGGCGCGTTCGGGGCGCTCGCATTCGGGATCGGCACGTCGGAAGTGGAGCACGTGCTCGCCACCCAGACGCTGCCGCAGAAGGCACTCAAGACGATGGCCGTGAACATCGACGGAGAGCTCCCCGATGGGGTCACCGCGAAAGACATTGTGCTCGCGCTCATCGCGAAGGTGGGCACCGGCGGTGGTCAGGGGTACATCGTCGAGTATCGAGGTTCGACGATCGAGTCGCTGTCCATGGAAGGGCGGATGACGATCTGCAACATGTCGATCGAGTGGGGCGCGAAGGCGGGCATGATCGCGCCCGATGAGACGACGTTCGAGTACATCGCGGGCCGCCCCCACGCCCCTGAGGGCGCGGAGTGGGATGCGGCCGTCGAGTATTGGAAGAGCCTGCGCACTGACGACGACGCCGAATTTGACCGCGAGATTCACATCGACGCCACCAAGCTCACGCCGTTTGTCACCTGGGGAACCAACCCCGGGCAAGGCGTGGAGCTCGGGGGAGCGGTGCCGTCGCCGGAGGACTTCAAGTCCGAGATCGACAAGACGACGGTGCGCCGCGCCCTCGATTACATGGACCTCACGCCCGGTATGAAGATGCGCGACATCAAGGTCGACACCGTCTTTCTCGGTTCCTGCACCAACGGGCGCATCGAGGATCTTCGTCTGGCTGCCGAAGTGCTGAAGGGGCGGAAGATCAGCGACGACGTGCGCATGCTCGTCGTTCCCGGCTCTGCGCGCGTGCGTCTGCAGGCCGAAGAGGAAGGGCTCGACAAGATCTTCCTTGAGTTCGGCGCGGAGTGGCGTGCCGCAGGCTGCTCGATGTGCCTGGGCATGAATCCCGACCAGCTCGCCCCGGGGGAGCGCTCCGCATCCACGTCGAACCGAAACTTCGAGGGCCGCCAGGGCAAGGGCGGACGCACGCACCTCGTGTCGCCAGCTGTCGCCGCGGCCACCGCAGTGACGGGCCACCTGTCCTCGCCAGCCGATCTCTGAGAAGGAAACACCCATGGACAAGTTCTCTACCCACATCGGCGTCCCCGTTCCGCTGCGCCGCAGCAACGTCGATACCGACCAAATCATCCCGGCCGTCTACCTGAAGCGCATCACCCGTACCGGCTTCGAGGACGGGCTGTTCGCCGCGTGGCGCGACGACCCCGACTTCGTCCTGAACCAGGAGGCGTTCAAAAACGGCACCATCCTGATCCCAGGACCAGACTTCGGCACCGGCTCGTCGCGTGAGCACGCCGTATGGGCGTTGCAGAACTACGGCTTCAAGGTGATCATCGGCTCCCGCTTCGGCGACATCTTCCGAAACAACGCGGGCAAAGCCGGGCTCGTCGTCGGCGTCGTCCCTGAGGAGACTGTGCAGGATCTGTGGAGCTGGATTGAAGCCAACCCGGGCGCCACGATCGAGGTGAGCCTCGTCGACCGCACACTCACCGTCGGCGATGAGGTGATCGAGTTCGAGATCGACGACTTCACGCGCTACCGCCTCATGGAGGGGCTCGATGACATCTCGATGACCCTCCAACACGACGCAGACATCGCGGCATATGAGGAACGTCGGCCGGCGTTCAAGCCCGCGACGCTTCCTGCCAAGGTGGTCGACTGACGCGGGCTTATGGCTCAGAGTGTGGGCAGGAACTTGCCGATGTATTGCTGTAAGCCCAGATCAACCGCGTGGATGAATGTGCCTTTGATGCCACGGGTCAGTAACACCGTGTAGATGTTGGTGATGTACCGAAACAGCATGTCGTCAGTTGTTTCGACACCGGCCATGGTGTTGTTGCGTTTGCCTGCGACGTCGAAGTAGCTGTTTCTATCGATGAAGAGTTGCTTCGTGTCCGCGTCGTAGCGCAAATCACGTCCGATGATGACGCCCGCGTAGTTGAGGTCATAGCCCTGAATGGTGTGAATAGAGCCGGCTTCATTCACAGACGTTGGGGAATTCACCCAATCAACCGGGGTTGTGTTCCACTGCCATGTTGCGCCGGGGCCGAGATCGATATCGAACTTGGTGTTGTCTTTCTTGCTGATCCATGGCCAGGCATAACCTGCAACTACTCTCGCTAGGCCGGCTTCCCTCTCTTTCTGGGTGATGAGTTGTTGGAGCTGAGCCGGATCATCAACGAGACCCACTTCGTAGTCTCCGAAATCTAGGCGTTGCGGCGGGGGAGTGTGTGAAAGAACCTGCCGGACGTAGTCGATGTAATCGGTGAATGAGAGCGACTGGGTCCGGGAGCCGGCCATGCCCACGCGGATCGCGGGATTGGTCATGGAGTACGTGGTGGTGAAACTCATGCGATCACCTCGAACCACATCTCCGAGCCGTCGTCGAGCTGGTGCACGTCCAAGAACCGGCTCCCGTCGACGTGCATGCAGCATGACCGCGAGCGCAGGCCCAGCTCACGCAGCACGGGGTACTCGTCCGCTGCATGTAGGACCCTGCGAGGCGAATCCGCCGTCCTCTTGCCCGAGTCGACGATGATCTCCACGGCCGTCGTCGCGAGGTACATGTGGAACCGGGACCGATCGGCCCGGCCGATCTGATGCAGCGCATGGGCCATGAGCCGGTGCGCGTCGGGGGAGAGGAACGCCCCCCGCATCGCTTGGTCGATCGTGCGGATGACCTCGTCGTGGCGATCCCTCCGCATCAGATGCGTGACGCGCCCGTGCCAGTCTTTGCGGCCACTGAACGTGTCGTCGGCCTTGGTTACGTCGTGCAGTTCCCGCAGCGTGATGGCGGCGGGCAAGTCGAGGTAATTACTGAAAGCAGTGCCGACGCGCGTCATCGGGGCCTCGATCCGTCGTTGTACTCGCCCCAGAACCGCGACGCGGCGGCGCTCTCCTCGGTGGCGTTGTAGTCCTCACCGGTCGCGACCATGCGGGAAGCTGCGGAGACGGTGCCCTCGTTGGCCGAGGCCAGCATGTGGTGCCAGTGCCGCAGGATGTACTGGTGGTGGCCGGCGAGCGCTGCGGCCGTGTCGGACTCTCCGTCACGAGGGACGAAGACGAGCATCGCCAGTACTGCGGCGATCAGGATGATGAAGCGCTTGCGCTTGAACCACGGCTTCCTCGGCGTGGGCGCCGAGGGCGCGTAGGGCGTTGGGCCGCACGTCGGAGGCTGTTGGGCAGGACCGACGCTGGGCGCGCCGGATCAACGCGCGGACGGGTGTTGTGTCACGGTTATCCCCTGGTTTCGACCCGGCCGTCCCGGGATTCGGGATGGCCACGACGGGCGGTGGCTGGAATCCCAGCACGTCGTCCAACGTGATTCCAAGGTAGAAGTCACCTCTGACAAATTTCGTACACCGCGACTCGGAGCGGTGGTGACGCTTCGATCAGGAGAGCAGCTCGCGCCGCGACGTCACGCCCAGCTTGCGCAGGACATTGCGCGCGTGGGTCTTCACCGTCGTCATCTCGATAGACAGCGCCTCCGCCATCTGCGCGTTGGTCAGCCCGTCGGCCATGAGTGCGAGGATCTCTCGTTCCCGTTCCGTGAAGGTCTCACGCGTCGCGACCAGTTCGGGTTTCGTGGCACCGGACTCCAGGTAGATGATCGGCTCGCTATGGCCTGCCCCGCGAATCGCCGCCGTCATGACGTCAGCCGGGGCCGACTTGTAGATGATCGCGTCGGCGCCGGCCAGCAGCGCGAGGATCACGTCGATCTCACGTGCGAACGACGTGAAGATCACGACGGCGCAGCCGCCACGCTGCTTCAACTCACGGCACAGCGAGATGCCCCGTCGGGCACCCGAGATCCGAAGGGGGAGGACCGCGACGGTGGGTTCCACGGTCATAGCGGTCGGCACGACGTCCTGCCCCCGCTCGACGGCGGCCACCAGCTCCATGTCCGCCTCCTTCCCGAGCATCGCCTGCAATCCTTCGAGGACGACAGGGTGGTCCTCGGCGATGAGGACTCGGATGGGAGCCGGAACGGGTCGGAGCATAACCAGCATTGTCCCCCATCAAGTGGCAATGGGGACGATTGTCCGACCAGCGCACAACCTTTGGACAAGTTCCTCCCCAAGGGATGAGGTCACGGGCACCATTTCGCGCATAGTCTCCTCGAATGCTTCGACACAATGCCTTGGAAGCCGACTGCCTCGTCGTCGGCGCCGGCGTCGTGGGCGCCAGCATCGCCCAACAGCTCGCCCGCGCCGGCCGCGACGTCGTTGTCGTGGACGCGGCCGACGACATCGGCGGCGGCTGTTCCTACGCCAATGCCGGCATCCTCGCGCCCGACCACGTCGGACCGCTCGCCACTCCTGCGCTCCTGCTGGAAGCACCCCAGCAGATGCTGCGTCGCCCGCCTGCGGTCACCGTCGGGCTGGACCCCTCGCTGGTTCCCTTCCTCACCAGTCTGATGTTGTCGGCAGCCCCGGCGCGCGCTAAGCGCGGTTCCGAACGGTTGCGCCAATTGGCATGGACCAGCGTTCGCATGCACCAGGAGCTCGCGGACGCGGGGCTCTCGCCGCACCTCACGAAGACGGGCGCGCTCAACATCTACACCACGCACCAGAGCCCGCGGCCCGGACTGATCGACGGCGACGCAGTCAGCGAGCTCGAGCCTGCAGTGGTCGGCGCGTGCGCTGGCACGGTCGAGCAGGAGGAGTGGACGCTCGGACCGCGCGGCTACATCAAGGCCATGCTCGACGACGCCGCACGCCACGGCGCTGATCTGCGACAGTCGACGCGCGTGACGAAGCTCGCGAGCGACGGCGGCCGCGTGGTCGAGGCTCACACCGAGCAGCACATCATCCGGGCTGACCACGTCATCCTCGCGACTGGTCTTGGCGGGATCGCGCTGGCCGCGCAGGTGGGGATCCGGCTGCCCATCCGCGGCGGTCGTGGCTACATCGTCGACCTGGAAGTGCCCGACGGCGCACCGCGCATGCCCGTCCGATTCCAACACCACCGCGTCGTCGTGACGCCGATCCTGGACCGTGTTCGCGTCGCCGGGGCGCTGGAGTTCGGCGACGAGTCAAGGCCGAAGGACCTCAGCCGTGCCGACGACCTCCTGGAGGTCGCCGCGCGCCACATGCCGGTCCTCGGGTCCGCCAAGGTCATCGAGCGCTGGGCAGGCGACCGTCCGTGCTCGAGCGACGGACTGCCCATCATCGGCACGTCGTCGGCATTGCCCAATCTCCACGTCGCAGCAGGGCACGGCATGTGGGGAATGATCCTCGCACCCGTGACCGCCGACATCATCCGCGACGCCGTGATCACCGGCGACGCAAACCCGACGGGGCGCTGGCTGGGGCCTGACCGGTTCCAGCGACGCCTCCTGCCAGGAAGGAACCAATCATGAGCATGCACGAGACCGCGAAGGTCGACGAGCGAACGCTCCCCACAGACGACAAGGACACGCAAGCTGGTGACTCCGAGGACAGCAACGCCTACGGTGTCGAGCTCAGCAAGGGCCGCCAGACCCTGCTGTGGGTGCTCGCCGCCATCGGCATCGGGCTGTCCCTCTACGCAGGCTTCACCACCGGCGAAGGGCCAACCCTGTGGGGCCTGTTGCCGATCATCCTCTACGCAGTGCTGTCGCTGCTCGGCATGGACATCGTCGTCGCCACCGTGATCGCGATCGCCTCCGGCGTGACCATCGCAGGGCTGGGGCCAGCCGAGATCGGCAAGGTACTCGGCGATTCGATGGCAGATCTGATCACCGTCATCGGCCTCATCATCATGCTGGGCGCCGGCGTGGGCGAGATCCTCAAGGTCACGGGAGTGGCAAAGACGATCGTCCGTGGCGTGATGCGCGTCTTCGGCGACAAGCGACGCTGGGCCATCGCCTACGGCATCATGACCTCCTGCGTCGTGCTGGTTGCGAGCCTCGGCACCCTCGCCGGTGCCATCGCGATCGCCTCGCCCATCCTCCTGCCCATTGCGGCACGGATGAAGTTCACGAAGTCCGCCACCGCTATGATGATGTTCATCGGCGGCGCCTCGGGCCTCGCCGTCGCCCCCTTCGCGGGCTCCAATGTCGCAATCATGGAGGCCGCCAACGTCTCCTATCTGCAGTATCTGCAGTACGGCGCCGGGCCCATCGCAATCCTCTCCATGCTGCTGGGGTACCCGGTCGTGCTGTTCATCCAGCGACTGTCCGCCAAGCACGACGACTACTACACTGACGCGGAGATCGGGCTGGCAGACGACGTCGAGATCCCGAAGAACGCCGGCCGCTCGACTGCGGTGTTCCTCCTCGCGCTCGTTGCCTCCGTCGTCTACGCGACGTGGATGGAGGCCGGCACGACGTTCCCGCTGCTGGCGCTGCCATTCCTCGGCCTCGTCACCGGCCTGGCCGGCGGACTGGGCCTGACCGACATCCTCAAGCACTTCTACAAGGGCTGCGCGTCGCTGGTCAGCATCTTCATCCTGTTCTGGATGCTCGCCGCGCTGTTCATCATGATCGACACCCTCGCACCGTTCGACGTGATCCTCGAGACGTACGGCGAGGGCCTCGCCTCCGGCAGCCGGTTCCTGTTCACGATCCTGATCGCACTGCTCGGCTGGGTCGGCATCCCGGGCGCCACCGCCGCCCAGGTCGTCCTCCTCAACGAGGTGTTCGGGCCGCTCGCCACGACAATGGGTGTCTCGGCCGGCGCTTGGGTGGTTGTGCTCCTGTTCGCGTCGAAGGCGGACACCTACGGCCCCTTCCCCAATGGCAACATGATCGGCGTCATGGGCATGGCTCGCTCCAAGAATCTTCGCAACATGCTCATCGGCGGCTGGCTGCTGTTGATCCCCGCGACGATCCTGTACGCGGCAATCCTGTTCGTGGAGGCGATGTGACATGGACCTGCTGATCAAGAACGCGACGATCGTCGACGGCACTGGCAGCGAGCCGTACTTCGGTGGCCTGGCCGTCGACGGCGAGCGCATCGCCGCTGTTTGGCGCGACGGTGAGGATGCACCCACCGAGGCTGCGACCGTCATCGACGCGGGTGGGCGTGCGGTCACCCCGGGCTTCATCGACCTCCATTCGCACGCGGACTTCACCATCCACGGTGCCCCAGCGGCGGAGACGCAGCTTCATCAAGGAGTCACGACGGCGTTGGCCGGCAACTGCGGATCGACACCGTTTCCTGCCAAGTCCGTGGATGTCGTCGCGACGAACCACTCGCACCTCGATCCCCGGTTCGCGGGGGAGTGGCAGGATCTCGCCGGCTATCGCGACGTGACGAGCGGCATCGGCCCGGGCATCAACCTTGCACTCCAGGTGGGGCTGACGTCCATCCGCAGCTTCGTCGTCGGGTTCGAGGAACGACCGGCGAGCCCGCAGGAGCTCGACGCCATGCGCGACGAGATCCGGCGAGCGGCGGAGCAGGGAGCTCGAGGCTTCTCATCGGGGCTCATCTACGCTCCCGGCTCCTACTCCTCCGAGCAGGAAATGCGGGCGCTCGTCGGCGCGGCAGCCGAGGCAGGGCTGCTGTACTCCACGCACATGCGCAACGAGACCGGCGCCGTGCTCGAGGCGGTTGATGAGGCGCTCGGCGTGGCCGAGGCGACCGGTGCGCGACTCGAGATCTCCCACCTGAAGGCCATGGGGCCGGAGAACCACGGCAAGCCCCGACAAGCGCTCGAGATGATCGAGGCGGCCCGCGAGCGGGGCGTGGACGTCATGGCCGACGTATATCCCTACACCGCATCCAGCACGACGTTGACGTCGCGGTTGCCCGGCTGGGCGCTGTCCGGCGGCAAGCCAGCCCTGCTCGAACGGCTGCGGGACGCGAGCGTGCGCCGCGAGATCGCCACGACACTCGCTGCGCGGTTCGGTCGCGACGTCGACCCGGCCGGTGTCGTCATCGCCGAACTTGGCCGTCCGACGAGTGACACTTCGATGGGCTGGACCGTCGGAATGTCGCTGGTCGACATCGCCGAGCACGACGACTGCACCCCTGAGGAAGCCGCCATGCGCGTGCTGGGGGCGCACAGCGCCACCGTCGCCATCGTCAACCACGCCATGAGTGAGGACGACGTGCGCACGGTGCTCGCCCACCCACTGGTCTCCGTCGCCAGTGACGGCTGGGTGCTCACCACGGAAGGTGCCGGTCGGCCACACCCCCGCTCCTTCGGCACGTTCGTGCGCGTCTTGGAACGCTACGTCCGAGACGAGGGACTCCTGACGTTGCAGGAAGCAATCCGCAAGATGACGTCTCTGCCGGCGTCACGATTGGGCCTCGACGACAGGGGCGTGCTGGACGTCGGCAACATCGCTGACGTGGTCGTCCTCGACGCCGCCAACGTCCGCGAGCATGCCACCTTCGAGGACCCGAAGCAGCTCGCGACGGGGGTTTCGCACGTCATCCTCGGCGGGGGGTTGGCGCTCGTCGACGGCGAGGTGACGCCCGATCGGTTCGGACGCATCCTCTGAGACAGGGGTGGGCCATGATTCGAGGTTCCGGCGTCGACGCTGCTACTGTCGAAGACAATGGCCCGCCCAGTCTTGCCTCGGGTCGCCTGCTAGACCTGATGGGCCAGGGAATCGTGGATCTGTCCGCGATCGACATCACCGTCGTCGACGAGGCCGACCACATAGCGGACATGGGCTTCCTGCCCGGCGTGCGTCGCATCGTCAAGGCGACGCCCGAGCGCGGCCAGCGCATGCTGTTCTCTGCGACGCTGGACGCCGGCGTGGCCACCCTCGCGAGCGAGTTCCTGCACGATCCGGTCAAGCACGAGGCAGACTCCGAGCTGTCGCCCGTCGGGACGATGAAGCACCATGTGCTGCGGATCGCACCCGACCAGCGCACCAACGTGCTGGCACAGCTCTCGGCCGCACCCGGCAACACCATCATCCTCACCCGCACCAAGCACGGCGCGAAGAAGCTCGCCAAGCAGCTCATAGGCATGGGCATCGCCGCCGTCGACCTGCACGGCAACCTCAGCCAGAACGCGCGGACACGCAACATGGAGGCCTTCCACGGCGGTCGCGTCTCGACGCTGGTGGCGACCGACATCGCAGCCCGTGGCATCCACGTCGACGATGTCGCACTCGTGATCCACGCCGACCCGCCGGCCGAGCACAAGACGTACCTGCACCGATCGGGCCGTACCGACCGCGCGGGTGCCTCGGGCACCGTCGTGACGCTCGAGACCCCGGCGCAGCGCGGCGAGGTCCGTACCTTGCTGCGTCAGGCCAAGATCTCCGCGACGTTCAACGAAGCCACATCCTCCAGCTCGATCCTCGCCGAGCTCGCCCCGGGCGAGCGCGTCTTCTTGGCGGCGGACGAAGCGGCCGAGCGTTCGGGCATGCATCGCCCGCAGCAGCAGCCCTCGCGCCCGTCGGGTGGGGGCCGACAGCGCAATGGTCGCGACCAGGGTCGTCCGCAACAGGAGCAGCCAGCCTCCGCCGGGCGTGGGTCACGTACTCGTGGACGACGTGGTGGACGCTCAAGCGCACCACAGACGGCATCGTCGGCACCGAAGCGGTCCGTCGCGGACTTCTCCCGCAGTCAACGTTCACGCTGACACTCCAGACATGAACGAGCGCCCCGGTTCTTCGAAGTCCGGGGCGCCTGGGGTCACGGCCCCCGGTAGCGGGGGCTGATCAGCTCTTTAGTGGCTCTTCATAGAAGAGAGTGGATGAGGGGTCTGAATCCGCCGGCGTCGAGTAGGCAGCGCGCGGTGTAGTTGGTGAGGTTCCGGAAGCCTCTGGCGGTGCCGGGGAGGTGTTCTATCAGGGCGTTGGGTGCTTCGGTGGGGCCGTTGCTGGTGCCGGGGTGGTCGAAGAAGGAGGGGATGTCGTTGCGTCGTCGGTAGAGGGTTCGGCCCAGTGTGGGGATCTTCTCGAGCGCTGCTGGCATCCCGGACTTGAGTGTGTCGATGAGGGCGGTCATGATCTGTTTGCCCTCGACGGTGGTGGGAGCCCGATAGGCGTCGATGATGCGTTGGTTGGCCTCCCAGCTAACCGCGAGCGGGGTGTGGCATTCCTGGTCGAAGACGTTCAGCAGCCGGAACCACTGCTTCTTCGTCAGCAGCGCGACGCGGATCCGTGCGATGCGGCGGATCCCGTAGAGCGGGTGTCCACGACCGCCAAGAGCCGGGAAGTGCCGGTGTTGGTCCTTGTCGGGGTCAAGCCGATGACCACGGTCACGAACGTTGCGCCGAAGCGGGTGCGGCGCCACACGTGCTCGTCGACACCGATCGTGGTGACCTCGTCGAGTCGGGTGGGATCGTTGAAAAACAACTCCTCGGCGGCGGCGAGGTTCGCGTCGCTGCAGGTGCTCCACGCGACCCCGAGGATCGCGGCGATCCTGGCGATCGAGAGTCGGTCGATCACGATGTGCTTCACCGCCAACGTGACCGCGTCCCGAGACAGCTTCCCTCTGGTCGGCGCCGCCGCGCGGAGGTCGTGGCGCCACATGCGACCACATGGCCTGCATCGGTACCCGGGGGACCAGGATTTGCAGGATCGTGGGTTTCCAACCGAAGGGCACGTGCGCCAACTTCCGCACCACCGTGTCATGCCGGGCCCCGGGACCGGCGCACGTCGGGCACGGACCTGCTGGCGTTGTTGGGGCGCAGACCAGCACAGAGTGGTCCGGATGCACGATCTGATCCATGACGGTGAGTCCGAGTCGGTCGAGTCGGCAGTACGAATCCAGACATGGTGGGGTAGCGTTTCGCATCAGGGTCCCTGGGTTCTTGGGTGGTGACTAGACACCTTCATCCAAGCAACCCAGGGCCCCCTCACATCACCGCGCCACGCCCAACATCCCAGCTATCGCCGACACCATCACCGGCTGACCACCCACCCTCATCTGTGAAGAGCCCCATTGACGGGGTGAGTCCGGGGATGTTCGCGAATACAGCCTTGATGGATTTCCGCAGTGACTGTTGGGGCACGACGAGGCCTACGCGCAAACCTTCGAAGGCTTACCTGTGACCGGGTAGAAAGAACTCTGAAAACATGGTGTCGCGGTCGACGCTGTCTGCATCGCGTGCGTGTGCGAGATCCACCATGAGTTTCATCAGATAGATTCCCACGACCGTTTTCCCAGTGCCAGGTTCTCCCTGGATCACTGCCACGCTGCGAGGGTGGGTGTGACTCTGGAGGTCAGCGCTGAGTCCCTCCAAAATGTCTTCTACGGCTGCAGCTTGGTCGTGGGTGAGCGACTTGAATGGGGAAAGCTTAAAGAGTGCAGAGTTGATGATCTCCGGAATGGTGCGTTCGAACAGCCCTAGTTGTCTCAGCTCTTCGAAGATCGAGTTGAAAACCTGTCGGTAACGGGGGCGCTCATAGTAATCAGCGTCGACCACTCTGTCGTTGCGGTTGAGCACGGCTCGCGACCCATCGCCGGCTGCAAGTTTGATGAGATGAGATTCCAAGTCGAGGCAGACGGATTTGTTGAAGGTCTCATCAAGGATAACTTCTACGCCAGTCAGTGATTCTTTCTCGGACGAATCGAGATGCTGACGCATGCGGCTGCTCAGATTCAGCGTTTCGCCGATGTACACCTGCCCATTGCAGCGATGCGCCCCATCATGTAGTACATACACCGCAGGCCAATTGCTGAGTTTCTGTTCTCGAACTGGATCTGCGCGCCACGTGTCGTCGAAGCTGAAGCGGCGAATGCTAAAGCTGGTCATACTTGTCCGATCTTCCGTACGCCTTATCCACGGGGTATTTCTGGTCTGTGATGGCGAGCTTTTCCAGCACAAGCTCGCCCGGATCCTCAGAGAGAGCATCGGCTAGTTGATAGGCGTAGGAAAGCACGTCAGCGAGTTCCAATCGGATTGCGGAGTAATCGCTTGGGGCTCTCCACTGGAAACACTCGAGCAGTTCTCCCGCCTCGATCGCAATGGATTTTGCCAAGTTCTCAGGGCTATGAAACTGGTTCCCGTCTCGAGCAGCGTTGAATGCGCGAAGCTGTTCGAGGACCTCATCGTTCTTCACCACATCTGTAGGTCATCGCGTGCGAATCGCGGACCCGTGTCCTTCGGCTAGCTCAAGCAGGAGCGCTCTCTCTCACGACGAGCTCCCAGCCAATGAGCGTGGCGAGTTGCTCTTCGTGTCCTTGAATTTGTCCGAGGAGGTTGTCGAGGATTCCGTCCACCAACGTGTCCAAGTCGGGGCGCACCGTGGTGAGCGATGGCGTGCTAAATTCTCCTTCAGGAATGTCGTCGAAGCCCGCTATTGCCACCTGCGACGGCACATCGACGCCCGCCTCTGCGCAGGCCCTGAGCGCGCCGATCGCCATGACGTCGTTGAAACAAAACACTGCATCGGGCGGTTCTGGGAGGCGCAAGAGTTCGGCCATGGCGTCGCGCCCGGCGCTGCGGGTGTATTCGCTGACCCCTACGATGTACTCCGGACGTTCGGGGAGTCCGGCCGTAGCGAGGGCGGAACGGTAGCCAGCGAGACGAACTGACGCCGTCCCTTGCACCGATTCCACACCGATCGCGGCGATCCTTTCTCGCCCTGCTTGAATGAGGTGTGCGACGACGGCGTTCGCCGCCGCGACCGAGTCGACGGCCACGTGGGGGAACCCGTCGGGGATGCCTCGCTCGCCGAGCAACACCATCGGTGTGGCATCTGTGCGGTGGCGGACATCGGCGGGTGAGAGCGACAGTGGGGAGAAAGCGATGCCGTCCACGAGGTGGCTTTGCTGACCGGCGAGTACCGCGAGTTCAGCTTCACGGGAACCCTGCGTCGATTCCAACAGCGTGACCCACCCCCGCTGGAGTGCCTTCTGAGTAAATGCGCTGGCAAGCGTGGAGAAATAGGGTGAATCGATCTGGGGCACGACGAGCGCCAGGAACCCCGAGCGTCCGTATCGCAGTTGTCGGGCAGTAGCGTTGGGGCGATACCCGAGCGCTTCGATAGCCGCCTCGACGCGTTCCCGGGTGGCTGGGCGCACCACGGGACGGTTGTTCACGACGTTCGACACCGTCTTAATCGAGACCCCGGCTTCCCGGGCGACATCTTGCAGCCTGACCGCCATGCGACCAATCCTATTCTGACTCATTCTTGTGCCTGACAAGGGCCTAGTCCACTGCTTTGTGAACATTCATGATGCCCTCTTGTGCCGAGTTTACCTCCGTTGTAATATTGCGTGCATCCGGGATTTGCTCCCGTTGTAACCGCAGAGTTGCGAAGCACGAAGGAGTGGCTTTATATGGGCAAGGCGAACGCCGTGATTCATCCGGCTTGGCATCACGGGCCAGTGAACCCACGCGTATTCGGGTCGTTTGTCGAGCACATGGGGCGGTGCGTTTACACAGGAATTTTTGAGCCAGACCACCCATCGGCCGACGAACACGGGTTCCGTAAGGACGTCGCCGAGTTGGTGCGAGAAATGGGAGTCACTCTCGTTCGTTATCCGGGCGGAAACTTCGTCTCGGGCTACCGTTGGGAAGACGGCGTAGGGCCGAAGGAAGAGCGCCCCACCCGCCTTGACTACGGTTGGCGCTCCATCGAGCCCAATGAGGTGGGCACCAACGAGTTCCTTGCGTGGTGCGAGCGCATGGGCATCGAGCCCATGCTGGCGGTGAACCTCGGTTCACGCGGCATGGCCGAAGCCATGGAATATCTCGAGTACGTCAATGGAGAGCAAGGTACTGAGCTTGCCGACCGTCGTGTCGCCCACGGATACGAGCGGCCGTGGAACGTTGGCATATGGTGCCTGGGCAACGAAATGGATGGCCCGTGGCAGGTAGGTCACAAGACAGCCCACGAATACGCGAGGCTCAGCCAGGAAGTGGCCAACGTCTTCCACCGCTTCGACGACACTCTCGAACTCGTCGCCTGTGGATCGTCCAATCGTCAGATGCCAACCTTCGGCACCTGGGAACGAGAAGTGCTCGAACACACCTTCGACTACGTCTCAAACATCAGCGCACACGCCTACTACGAGCCCATTGAAGGCGACGTGGTGAGCTTCCTGTGTGCCGCGGAAGACATGGATCGTTTCATCGCATCCGTTCGTGCTACTGCTGACCACGTTGCTGCGGTGAAGCAGTCCACCAAGCGCATCACGGTGAGCTTCGACGAATGGAACGTCTGGTACCAGTCGCGCTTCGGCGGCGAGAACTCCATCGAGATCCAGCACGCCCCGCGCCTCATCGAAGACACATACTCCGTGCTCGACGCGGTGGTCGTCGGGTCGTTCCTCATCACGCTCGTGAACCGCAGCCGTGACGTAGGTATGGCTTGTCAGGCGCAGCTCGCCAACATCATCGCACCCATTCGCTCCGAGCCGGGCGGTCCCGCGTGGCGGCAGACCATCTTCTACCCGTTCGCGCTCACGAGTAAGTACGCCAAGGGCACGGTGCTCGACATCGCGATGGAGTCGCCCATCATCGACACCCCGGCATACGGCGAGGTTCCGCAGCTCTGGGCAACCGCCACGCTCGACGACGATGGCGAGCTTGCACTCTTCGTCGTGAACCGGAGCCTCGACGATGCCTGCGAGCTGAATCTCGACTTCTCCGCACTAGGTGACGTCACACTCGTGGAGCATCTGCTCCTTCACGAAGATGACCACAGCATCGTCAACGACCAGGAGCATCCCGACGCGGTGCAGCCCCGCATGGGTGAGGCGCGCGTCGAAGGCGGATGCCTCACGGCGGATCTTCCGGCGGTGTCCTGGCACTGCATCCGACTACAAACCTCTCAACGCTGAGAACCGAAAGGAAACACATCATGCGAACCATGTCTCGACGAAACCTGCTTGGCGTCTCTGCCGGCGCGCTCGCTCTCGGTGGGCTCTCCGCTTGTGGCGGCGGTAAATCTGCGACGGACCAAGGCGGCGGCAATAACGAAGCCAGCGGCGACGGCGGCAAGGGCGGATACGACGGCCCCGCTGTCACGCTCGCGTTCTGGAACGGGTTCACCGGCGGTGACGGCGCCTACATGAAGAAGATTGTCGACGCATTCCACAAAGAGCACGACAACATCAAGGTTGAGTTCAACACCATGCAGTGGTCTGACTTCTACACGAAGCTTCCCACCGCGGTGTCTTCTGGTAAGGGCCCCGACATCTGTGTGATGCACGTCGACTCCGTCGCTACGAACGCTGCTAGAAACGTGATCCAGCCGCTCGACGACGTCGCGAAGGCACTCGATCTCAAGGGCGACGACTTCGCTGAGGTTCCTTGGCAAGCAGGTATCTACAAAGACAAGCGCTACGCACTGCCGCTCGATGTGCACCCGCTCGGGTTCTTCTACAACAAGGCCGTCATGGAGAAGGTCGGACTCGACCCCGAGCAGCCGCCAATGACCTTCGACGCCTACATGGACGCGCTCGACAAACTGAAGGGCAAGGGCATCAAGGGTCACTGGGCAAGTCCGCACTTGTTCACGGGTGGCCAGTCGATGCAATCGCTCATCTACCAGTTCGGCGGCTCCATGTACAACGACGACGCCACGGAGGCGACGTGGAACTCGCCCGAGGCAGTGAAGGCGTTCGAGTGGTGGCTAGGCCTTGTGAAGGATGGGCACAGCCCGTCGAAGGTAGCCCAAGACGCCGACTTCATTGCTCTGCAAAACGGCGAGTGCGCCTTCAACTGGAACGGCATCTGGGCGATCAACACTCTCGGCGAGAAGAAAGACCTGGAGTGGGACGTGGTCCGACTCCCGAACATCGGCGGTCAGGATGCCGCGTGGTCGAGCTCCCACCAGATGGCGCTGCCCGTGCAGAACAAGCCAGATGAGAATAAGCAGCAGGCTTCGCGTGTGTTCTTGAACTACGTCTCCGAACAGTCCGTCGAATGGGCGAAGGGCGGCCAGGTGCCTGCCCGTAACGAGGTGCGTGAGTCCGAAGAGTTCAAGAAGCTCGAACACCAGCCGAAGTTCGCCGAGCAGATCGATGTGCTGCACTTCCCGCCCACCATCCCAGGCATTGGCGACGTTGGCGCCGAGTTCGACAAGGCGCTCAACAACGTGATGCTTGGTGGCAAGGATTTGAAGTCGGAGCTGGATGCGTCGGTGAGCCGTGCGAACAAGCTCCTTGAGGCGAACCGGAAGAAGTACGAAGGCTAATGTCTCGATCCCGATCGAAGCATCCCAGGGCGAGCCGGGTACACGGTTCGCCCTGGGTGGCAATTGCTTTCCTCGCGCCGTATCTGGTGCTGTTCACGATGTTCATCATCGTGCCGGCTATTTACGGCCTGTGGATCTCGTTGCACGAGTGGGACTTCAGCTTGCCTGGCCGCCCCTTCGTTGGTCTGCAAAACTACGCTGATCTCTTCGACGGAGAGTCGCTCACGGCGCAGCCGTTTTGGAACGGCATGAAGAATACGCTGATCTTCACGGTGATCAGCGTTCCGTTCCTCCTTACCGTTCCGCTGGGGCTGGCGCTGCTGCTCCACCGAAAGTTCCCCGGACGCACGTTCTTCCGGGCGGCGTTCTTCGCCCCGTACGTCCTGGGCGTCTCTGTGATCGGTGTGCTGTGGAGTTACCTGCTCGACGGCAACTTCGGTCTGGTCAACGCCCTACTCGGAGTCGAGATCCAGTGGACGACCGACCAGCCGTGGGCATGGATTTCTCTCGTCGGCGTCACAGTGTGGTGGACGGTGGGGTTTAACGCCGTCATCTACATGGCCGGCCTTGCCGAGATCCCCAAGGCCCAGTACGAGGCTGCAGAACTCGACGGTGCTACCGCCTGGAAGCGTTTCGTCCACATCACCATCCCTGGGTTGCGGCCAGTGCTCATCTTCGTGCTCATCACCACGACGCTGGCCAGTGCCAACATGTTCGGCCAGGCTTACATGATCACCAATGGTGGCCCGGCTGAATCGACGAGGACAGCCATCATGGTCATGACCGACCTCGGCTTCAACCAGGGGCGCGCCGGTGCTGCAGCCGCGCAAAGCTACATTCTGGCCATCTTCTTGGCGATTATCTCTGTCATCAACTTCTGGCTCGTGCGAGACAAGGACGCTGCGCGGGAGAGGAAGCAGGCCAAGGCAGCTGAGAAGGCATTCTTGGCCAAGCAGAAGCGGGGGAGCGTCGCATGAGTCGCACCATTTCCAAGATCCTGTTCTGGATCATGATCGTGCTGTTGGCGTTCATCTTTTTCGCGCCCATCGTGATGATGATCCTCACCAGCTTCAAGACGGCGCTCGAGGGTCGCGCGATGCCGCCGACGATCGTCCCCGAACAGTGGACGCTCCGGGCGTACTACCGGCTCTTTTTCGAAGATGCCTCGTCGCCCGTGTTTCGCTGGTTCGCGAACTCGCTGATCGCCGCGACGCTACACGCCACGCTGGTGGTTGCCGTCGCGTCCATGGCTGGCTACGCCTTGGCGCGCCTGTACTTGCCGGGCAAGAACGTACTGTTCGGGTTCATCCTGCTCACCATGTTTGTGCCGGGGTTCGTATTCTTGATGCCGAACTTCGAGCTGATGAGCAAACTCGCATGGCTCGACAGCTTGCAGGCTCTCATCGTGCCTGGAGCTGCCGGAGCGTTTGGTGTGTTCTTTATGCGCCAGTTCTTCCTGGCGGTACCCAAGGAACTCGAAGAGTCTGCCCGTATTGATGGTGCCGGTCCGTTCCGAACGTTCTTTAGTGTGATGTTGCCAAACGTTCGGGGAGCAGCCCTGACGCTGTTCATTCTGAGCTTCTTGGCGAACTGGAACGACTTCGTCTGGCCGCTCTACGTCATGTTCAGCGACGAGATGCTGACGCTGCCTATCGGCTTGTCGCGGCTGCAGGGCGCCTACACCATCGACTACCCGGTCATCATGGCTGGCGCGTGCTTGGCGGCCGTGCCCGTCCTCATTATTTACACCATTCTGCAGCGCTACATCATCGAAGGCGTCGCCACGTCCGGCCTGAAGGGCTGACCGTCGCCGAAAGGAGACCCCCATGCGACGCATCAACCACCGAATCGGAGCCTCCGCCGCAGCGCTGATGCTCGGCATCGCCGGTTCCATCGCACACGCCGACACCCCCGGTGCCGAACCGGGGACGTACACCAACGCCGTGTCCCAGCCGTTCGCGGACACTTACGCGGACCCTGCGGTCATTGATGCCCAGGACGGCTGGACCTACGCCTACGCGACGGCCGACCCGCTGCGTGCGGGAGACCCGCCGGGGATCGGTCACATCGCGCGCACCCGTGACTGGATCGAGTGGGAGTACCTCGGGCCCATCTTCACCGAGAGCAACCGACCGAGCTGGGCGACGTCGAGCGCTGGTCTGTGGGCGCCCGACGTGCGTTACATCGACGGTCAGTACGTCATGTACTTCACCGTCACGGACACCACCCTGAACACCGACGACTGGGACCCCGCCATCGGCGTGGCCACGGCTGACTCGCCGGCGGGACCGTGGACGCCCACGGAGGAGCCACTCATCGCCCCCAGCCAGGGTGACGACGGACGATTCCTCAACACGATCGACCCCGCGGGCTTCACCGACACCGAAGGCAGGAACTACCTCTATTGGGGCAACTACTTCGGTGGCATGCATGTCATCGAGCTGGATCACACCGGCCTGCAGACGGTGGGGGAGTCGAACCTCGTCGGTGCCTGGGACCGGTACGAGGCCGCCTACGTGACGCATCGTGACGGCTGGTACTACCTCACCGGATCGAGCGCCAACTGCTGCGCCGGACCCTCGACGGGGTACTCGGTGTTCGTCGGGCGCTCGCGTTCCCCTCGGGGACCGTTCCTGGACAAGGAAGGACTCGACATGACCGCCTCCGTCACCGGCGGTTCCGTGTTGCTCACGCAAAACGGCAACCGTTGGATCGGCGCCGGACACCACGCGATGATGACGGACGCGTCCGGCAAGGACTGGATCGTCTACCACGCGATCGACCGAGACGAGCCGTGGCTGACCGAGCCGTACGGCATCAACCGCCGGCCGATGCTCATCGATCCCGTCGACTGGATCGACGGCTGGCCCGAGGTGCGCGCCGGCCGCGGCCCGAGCGAGGGCCCGCAGACCGCACCCGTGACCGCGTCGCTCCTGGACGCGACGCCGTGGGCTCCCGCGGACGGCTTCCGCAACATGGCCGCGGGCAGCGATCCCGCAGGTGGCGACGTCGGTGTGGTCAAGGGCAACGCCCGCTCCACCACGGATCTTCCTGCGGGTGATGTGCGAGTGAGTGTCGACGTCCTGCTGGGCGACGATGCCGTGACCCTGGATCTCGGCCATGGCCTCACCGCGACGCTGGACCCGACGTCGGAGAACTTCCGCGTGAAGGCCCGAGGCGACCACGGCGAGACCGCCCTGCGCGCCACCGACGGCTGGCGACGCGTCACGGTCACCGTGCGCGGCGACGAAGTGGTGGCTGAGGTCAGCGAGGGCGGGCAGTCCAATGCCAGCTCGCACGTGAGCCTCACGGCCAAGAACCTCAAGCGCGAGGCGCGTCCGCTGTCCATCAAGGGTGCCGGGCTCGTCGACAACGTGAAGGTGGCCAAGCCCGCCGTCGAGCCCACGGAGCTCGCCCCGCAGCCCGAGCCCACCGCCGAGCTGTGGCGGGAGGACTTCACGTGCGGCGTCTCGGATCGCTGGCAGTGGGTCCGCGAGGACGAGGCAGTCGAGGTGCGCGACGGCAGCCTGCACTGGCCGCTGCGCGCCGTGGATCTCGCCGAGGCCAACAACTCCGCCCCGCTGCTGCTTACCGAGGCTGGCGAGGGCGACTGGATCATCGAGACCGAGTTCACGCTCGATCTCGGCGAGGACGACGTCCGCAACCACCAGCAGGCCGGCCTCATCGCTTACAACGACGACGATGACTTCGCCCGACTGTCCGCCGTGGCGATCTGGGGCACCCGTACGGTCGAGTTCGGCCGGGAGCACCGGGTGGCCGAGGACGACGACCGCACCATCTTCGGCGGAGCGATCGTCGGTCCCACTGCCCCCACGATGCGCATGCGGCTCGCGCACCACATGAACGATGCAGGTGAGCACCTGTACCGCTCCGCGATCAGCCGCGACGGCGGCGAGACCTGGATCTGGGGCGCCACTTGGGTGCTCGACGAGGGCACCTCGCCGCTCGTGGGCCTCCACGCCGGTGGCGGCGCCCAGCCCGAGGCCGCCGCGGAGTTCCACTGGGTCTCGATGTCCGAGGCCACCTGGCCGGAGGACGAATGATGCGCAAACTCCTGACGGTCGCTGCCGTCGCCGCACTCGTCCTTGCAGGCTGTGGGGCGGACGGCAGTGCTGAAGGCTCCCCGGTCACACCGCAAGCGAGCGAGTCGTTAGCACAGACAGCTAAGGAAGAGCAGATGGGATTCACGAACCCGGTCTACGCGCACAATTTTCCGGATCCGCAGATCTTGAATACCGACGACGGGTATATCGCCATCGCCACCAACGGCAACGGTATGAACGTCCAGGTGCTCACCAGCCCGGACATGGTCGACTGGTCGCAGTCGGTCGACGCCATGCCCACATTGGCCTCGTGGACGAGCGCGGGCAAAGTCTGGGCCCCCGAGGCCATCGAGTGGGACGACGGCACCTACCGCATGTACTACACCACCAAGGCGCCAGACCCGCAGTGGCAGTGCATCGGAGTTGCCACGTCGGAGCAAGCCGCAGGGCCGTACGAAGACACTTCCGAGGAACCCATCATCTGTGAAGTCGAGGAGGGCGGTTCTATCGATGCTTCGCCGTTCATCGCCTCTGATGGGTCCAAATGGCTGTTCTGGAAGAACGACGGCAACGCCATCGGCGTCGATACCTGGATCAAGGTAGCCAAGCTGTCCGACGACGGCCAAAGGATAGAGGGCGAAACGAAGAACCTCTTCAAGCAGACGGAAGACTGGGAAGGCAACCTGGTCGAGGGGCCTGCGGTGGTCGAGGTCGACGGTGTGTTCCACATGCTGTACTCCGCGAATGACTACGGCTCGGAGGACTACGCGATGGGGCACGCCGTCGCGGATGCTCCGGATGGGACGTGGCGCAAGGATCCGGAGCCGGTGATGATGGCCAACGACGTCGCGGCCGGCCCTGGCCACTGCCAGTTTGTCGAAGCCAATGGTCAGTGGTGGATCGCCTACCACGCTTGGGTTCCGGGTGAGGTCGGCGACGAAGTAAGCGGGCGCCAACTGTGGTTGTCGAAGGTGACGTTCGACGGCGAATCGATCGACGTGCAGGCTCCGACGGTGGAGCACCCCGATAAGCCCTGAGGAGGCTGCCGCGTACACTCCTTCGTATGGAGCGACCATCGTTGATCGTTTGTGCACCTGATTCGTTTAAGGAGTCGATGACGGCTGCGGAAGCGGCTGGGGCGATGGAGCGGGGTGTTCGGCGCGCGTTGGGTTCGTGTGATCCGGTGCTGGTACCGCTGGCCGACGGTGGTGAGGGCACGGGGGAGGCCTTGCGCTTGGCGCTGGGCGGGGAGTTCGTTGAGGTGCGGTGCCACGATGCGCTGGGTCGGCCTATCGTCGCCAACATCGTGCACGTGCCTGAGCGGCGGTTGGCCGTCGTGGAGATGGCGGCTGCGGCCGGTTTGGAGCTGCTCAAACGCGACGAGCGCGACGCGCGGCGCGCCACCTCCTTTGGGGTGGGCGAGCTGTTTCTTGCGGCGCTGGATTTGGGTGTCGACGAGATCCTCGTCGGGTTGGGTGGCAGTGCTACGAATGATGCCGGCGCGGGCATGTTCGCCGCGCTGGGTGTGCGGTTCCTCGACGAGCATGGCGCGCCGTTGCCGCCCGGCGGTGCGGCGCTCGCGAGGCTGGCCGCCGTCGATACCGAACGTATCGATCCTCGGCTTCGAGACGTGCGCATCACCATCGCGAGTGATGTGACGAACCCCCTGCTCGGCGCCAATGGCGCCAGCCACATCTTCGGGCCGCAGAAAGGTGCGGATTCGCAGGCCGTCGCGGAGCTGGATGCTGCGCTGGGGCGGTGGGCGGACATCGTCGAACCCGCCGTTGGCAAGGGTGTTCCTGACGTGCCTGGGTCGGGTGCTGCGGGTGGCCTGGGTGCTGGTCTGCTTGCGTTTACGAACGCCACCATCCGCTCGGGTGCTGAGTTCATCATGGATGCGGTCGGACTTGACGCGCTGGTCAGTCGAGCGTCGCTCGTGCTTACCGGCGAGGGCACCTGGGATACGCAGTCGGCTGCTGGGAAGGTGCCGGCAGCTGTCGCGACCCGAGCGGCAGCGCATGGGGTGCCTACCGTGATGTTCGCTGGGCGCGTGCAGGACGCCAACACGCCACTACCCGACGGTGTGCTCGCCGCCGTGCCCATCGTCAACCCTGCGACAGACCTCGACACAGCGCTCGCCGAAGGCGCCCACAACCTGGAACACGCCGTCGCCGAAACCCTGCAGCAACTGGACTTGCCGCCTCGATACTCGCGCCCCTGATACCCCGCCAGCTGTGTCTGGATGCGGGGGCTAGACTCGAGTGCGTGCTGGAAGTGCTCGCGACGTTGGCTGCTGCGTTGAGACTCGACCCGGCGATCTTCCAGCAACCTGACAGTCTTACATGGCAGATCGCCGCCTGGGTGGCGCTTCTTGCAGGTTTGTCGTCGATGCTCGGGCACGTCGCCGTGCTCAAGATCAACCACATCGCGGGTCTCAGACTCCTCACGAGTGTGCTCGTGAATGCTCTGCTGCTCGTCTCGCTCTATGTGATTCAAGCGGCGATGATCTGGTGTATCGGATCGCTGGTGCTAATGCGCGCCATGCCGTTGGTCCCGCTCATCGAAGTGGCGCTCCTAGCGCTTGGGCCACACGTGTTCGCATTCATCACTGCCATGCCGCACATCGGGCTCGGGATTGGGCGTCTGCTCGAGGTGTGGAGCTACCTCATCATCTGGGTCGGCACCCAGCACGTGTTCGGATTAGGGCGCTGGTCGGCGCTGGCCATCACCATCGCTGGTTGGCTCGTCATGCAGCTTCTATCCAGGTTGCTCGCCGAACCGATCAACTGGGTGGTGGGCCGGCTATGGACGCTCGCGTCGGGCAGACCGACGTTCGTGCAGTCCCGCGACATCCTCGCTGGCACTCCCATGGTTCCCGTCGGACAGCATAAGGAGCCCACGCGATGATGAGCTCACTGATCTGGGGCGCAGTGCTGATCGTGGTGCTGTTCGTACTGTTGTCCCCACTGGAGTCACTGAACTGGTGGGCCGATCGCGGCGAACGCGAAATAGCGCACACGATGGAGCAACTCGCGTTGGAGCCGTCGTCGGAAACGTCCTCCGAGCACTACCTCGTCTACTTATCT
This sequence comes from uncultured Tessaracoccus sp., assembly GCF_947286155.1. Taxonomy (GTDB): domain Bacteria; phylum Actinomycetota; class Actinomycetes; order Propionibacteriales; family Propionibacteriaceae; genus Arachnia. Next base: position 14,692 of record NZ_CAMYPD010000004.1, on the reverse strand, counting down.
GGCGTGGGCACGCTGGGCGGCGAGCTGTCTCGTCGAGAGCAAGCGTGGCTGGACGAATTGGCGCGGCGGATGCCCGGCGTGCGTATCGTCGACGACGTGTTCCCCTACGCCGTGAACAACCAGGGCCTGCTGCAACGCACTACGGCCTGGCTGTGGGGGACGCTCGACAAGCTGCGCCGCGGGCGATTCCCCCTGATGTTGCCGATGCTGATCAACCTGCGCAACGTGGCGCAGGTGCTCGTCTCCGCCGACCCGCGCTACGGCCCAACGTTCAATATCGGCCTGGCGCAGGAGATCTGGCGTTCACTCCAACGTAAAGGTTACGTCCGGGGCAGCGGCGTGCCCGTCACACTCATCGGGTTCTCCGGCGGGGCGCAGATGGCGCTCGGTGCCGGCTGGTTCCTCGACCGCTTCGACATCCCCGTCAACCTCATCTCCATAGGAGGCATCTTCGGCGACGACCCCGGCCTCGACAAGATGCAGCACGTGTGGCACCTCACCGGCACCGGCGACCGGCTCCATTACATCGGCAACGTCGCATTCCCAGGGCGCTGGGTCACGGCGCCGCTCTCGCCATACGGGCGCATTCGGCGCTCCGACCGGTTCGAGCACCGCACGATCGGCCCCATGGAACACGCCGGCGCGAAAGGATATCTAGGACGACGAGAACACGGCCCCGATGGGCGCTCGTACGCGCAGATCACCACCGACGAGATCTGCGGGATCATCCAAGCTGACAAGGTCTAGCTGGACTGACCGGAGACGTTGATTGGGTGGGTGATGGAGTATTTTCCGTTGCATTTTGTAACTACTGGTGTGTACAGTCGGAGTATGGACACGAGGACACGTCTTGTGGATGCAGCCCAGGAGCTGCTGTGGGAGCGGGGTTACGCAGCAACCAGCCCGAAGGAGATCTTGAGCCGAGCCGACGCCGGACAAGGCAGCATGTACCACCACTTCTCGGGGAAACAGGCTCTCGCTGTGGCTGCACTCGAAGCCAGTGCGGAAGCCATGCGGGAGGACGCGGATGCCCTGCTTCGTGGCGAAGGGACGGCCACAGAACGTCTCGTCGCCTACCTTGAACGTCAACGTGATTCGCTCCGAGGCTGCCGCATGGGTCGTATGACGTATGACGCCGACGTGCTCGCTACACCTGAGCTGCTTCAGCCGGTGTCCGAGACCTTGGCGTGGTTGGTGGAGATGATCGGGGCAGTTGTCAGCGAAGGGGTTGAGGCAGGTGAGTTCCCGCCCGAGACTGACGCCCACCAGTTGGCCTCGTTGGTTGTGGCTACAGTGCAAGGCGGTTATGTCCTGGCTCGCGCGCAGCAAGATCCCGCTGAGTTTGACGCAGCCGTCCACGGTGCAAAGACTCTCCTGCGCACTTGGAGTCGAGGATGACCCCTGGAGTACCGAAGGGCACCGTCGACTCTGAGTGTCTACGCTGTCACGTTCGTCGCTGAGCGCGCACCCGCCGGCAAACCCTCCGAGGTACGGCGGCTCTGCGTCACGGACGGCGTTGCCCCGGCCCACGTCGAAGGACAACCACTCCGGCACCTGACCGAGGGCGAGTCCGTCTGGAGTGATGCCGGCCAGCGGCACTGGTCTGGCTCTATAGCCGAACAGTCGATGGTCTGTCGACTGTTGACCGGAAGGAACCCGTTACTCCCACGACCGAATGCCACGCAATCAACAATCAAGGAGAATCACTGATGTACGCCATGCAATACCAGGTCACTTTGCCCACCGACTATGACATGCAGATCATCCGCGATCGTGTCACTCGGACGGGTCATCTCATGGACGGCTACCTCGGACTGGAGTTTAAGGCCTACCTCATCCAGGAGAAGGCCAAGGGCGCGCCTCAGAACTCCTACGCTCCCTTCTACATCTGGCGCGACATCGACGGGATGCGCCAGTTCTGCTGGGGAGAACCCGGCTACTCGGCCATCGTGCGCGACTTTGGTCGCCACTCGATCCACGACTGGACAGTCCACCAGCTCGTCACTGGCCCGGCCGACTATTCCAACGCCCGCAGCCTCACCGTCAAGACCGTGCCGCTGCCGGCCAGTGCCGCGCCGTCCGACTGCATCAAGGGCACCACCGCCGACTTCCTCGCCACGAACACTGATTTAACCGTGGCCCGAATCGCCGCCGTCGATGTCACCACCTGGGATGCCATCCTCGTCGAGCTCAGTACTCATGAAGCGGACGAGGGCTCCACCGATGTCACCGCCTACGAGGTATTGCACGTTTCTGCTGCCGCCTGAGCCGCCAACGATTCAGCCGCCCGCCTGTGGTTGAACAACGTTCCCGGTCGGTGCGCCTGCAACTGGGGTGAGTGCTTGTTGCATGGGCCATAAAAAGAACGCAGCACCGGTACCCCGCGACTCCGGCAGGAGTGCGGGGTACCGGTGTGGTGAGTGGGCGTTACGCGGCTCGTGCCCAGTCGGGTGGGGGTTCGTCGACGGGTGGCTGCGGCGGCAGCTCCGGGATGGGCGCGATGGGCACGTCGGGCACCTGGGTGCAGACGCTGCCCCGGCCCGTCACCAGATATTGGTAACCCAGTGGCGACGTCCAGTGATAGACACCGGGTTCGGGCTGCTGCAGGTGCCAGTGGCCAGCGGTTTTCATGCGGTGTGCACGCCTGTCGAGGGGGCCGAGGTTGGACATGCTCGTGGCACCCGCGTCGTGGCTGGGGGAGTAGGCGACGGTGTGGTCGACGTCGCAGTGCTTCGCCTTCGTGGCGGAGAATGGAAACACCGAACGCGGATTGCGAACCTGCAAGGCGCAGAGCTGACGGCTGCTCGGTGTGCTGCCGGGTGCATCTGGAATCAGGTTCGGGTCCAGTACGGGCCGTACCGTGACACTGGAGCCGGAGAGGAACTCCGGCAGCGTCGACGTGAGCAAGTGACCCCAACCTTCGACGTAGGCCGCCGACCCGAGTGGCGCCTGGCCGTCGGCTGCCGGAACAGACGTCCCGGCGGAGTGCTCCGCCGGGACGTGCACCACCATCTCTACGCTCATCAACGACTCTTGACCGACGGCCTGCTGCGCGAAGACGCCGAAGGCGGCGGCACGGCGCTGGCCACGGATGAAGGAAGCACGCTCGTGCGCTTCGAGTTCGTCGGGAACTTCGGGCTCGGGGAGCGTGGCGGCGATCTGATCGAGAGCCTGATCGAACAACACGCCGTCGGCTGCAGCCACCTTGCCGAAGATGCCGACGTGCTCGTCTTCGAAGCGCCCAACGTGCACGAAGCGCTCTTGGGCTGCAATTCGGGCTCGACGCCGGGCGCCCTCAGCATCGGCTTCGGTAACCCACACGGGCAGCTGCTCGAACAGCGTCCACACCGAGTTGATCCCCAGCCAGTGCGAGGCGCGGCGATCGACATCCATGGCCGCCGAACAAGGCAACTTCTGGGTGGCTTCCTCAACCTTGAGGGCCATCCACCACTGAATACTGCCGGAGATGAATAACTGCCAGATGCGCGGATGCCGAGCGCGAATGCTGAGTGCCTGGGAGACGCGCTCGCGCATGCCGGAAAAGCTCATGCCGGTAGCAGCGCTCGCTTCAAGGACGAACGCTTCCGACGGACCGCGCACTCCGTCGCGCCCGGAGGAGAGGCGTTTGATGCGGAGGGCCTTGGGTAGCGTCATGTCTTCTTCGAGCACGTAGGTGTCGGACGCTTCGAGGAGCGCGACGATTTCTGCAACTTCAGCGGCGCGCGCGGCGTTGCGCGCGTGAACCATGGCGGCGAATGCGAGAGGTGCTGCGTCGGACATCATTGTTCTCCTTCAACACCACCAATCATACCGAACAAACGTTTGAAAACAAAGGGGTTGTGCAAAAAATCTCCAGTAAATGTGCGACCCAGACGCGGGACCGCCTGGGTCGCGCACGGTCGAGTAGAGCGAGGCCAGGGCAGTACAGTGGCCCCATGCCGAAGCCCGAATCTGCGCCCATCGTGTACAGAAGCCTGGTGGGGTTTGTGCGGTGCTTCCTGCCGCTGCTGGTGACGCGGAAATGGCGAGGTCTGCATCGTGTTCCCAAGCAGGGCGGGGTGCTCGTCATCAGCAATCACACCTCGAACTTCGACACCGTCACGTTGGGCGACGCGCTCGTCGCTGCGGGACGCTGGCCGAGATTCTTGGGCAAGTCAGACATCTGGAAGGTGCCGGTGCTCGGATGGCTGGCTGTGCAATGCCGGCAGATTCCCGTCGAACGACACACGGCGCGGGCCAAGGACTCCCTGCGGCACGCCGCCGAGGCACTGGAGCAGGGCGACTGTGTCGCCATCTTTCCCGAAGGCACCATTACGCGCGACCCGCGAGGCTGGCCCATGGTGGCGCGCAATGGTGCCGCGCGCCTGGCCCTCACTACGGGGGTGCCGGTGCTTCCCATCGCTCAAGAAGGGTGCCAGGAGGTGCTCGGTGGGCGGTATCTACGGCTGCGCAAGCTGTTCTCACTGCGCAGGCGGCCTATTCGGCTAGCAGTGGGGGAGCCCGTCGAGCTCACTGATCTGCTGTCCGACACACCGAGCGACGACGACGTCCGCGAGGCCAACCGTCGCATCACCGAGGCGCTCACGGACGTGTACGCATCCGTGCGCGGAGAGCCCGCGCCTGAGTTGATCTGGAACAGCTGGAAAGAGGAATACGTCAGCCGAGCTGAGTGATCGCATCGACGACGAGCGTCTCGTCCTCCACGTGAAACCGCACGTTGTGGCCCGCGAATGCAACACCGTAAGCACGCCCGTCGCGCTGGTATGCGGGCCGCGGGTCTTCGCTCAGTAACCCGACGAGCGCCTTGCGCTTCGCTTCGGGCACCAGGGCGAGGAGCTCGTCGGGAATCTGTACTTGGAGCCGGTAGCTGGCATTTCTGGAGAGAAACCCGTAGCGGGCGTCGGGTTGCGCATCAGCAGGCACGTACGGCTTGATATCGAGGATGGGGGTTGCGTCGACGAGGTCAGCGCCCGCGACGACGAGCTCCGGGCCAGGATCGACGCGCACCAGGCGCACGCAGGACAGCCCGATGGGGTTCGGGCGAACGGGCGCGCGGGTTGCGAACACGCCCATGCGCTCGTTGCCGCCGAGCCTGGGTGGACGCACCGTCGGCGACCATTCGGCAGGCGACTTCGAGAGCAGCCACACCAGCCAGATGTGCGAGAACCCCTCCAGCCCGCGCACCGCGTCGGATGAACGGAACGCAGGCTGGAAGATCACGCGTCCCTCGAGCTCAGGCACCAAGCCGGCTTGCCGAGGCACGCCGAACTTTTCGGGAAAATCGGTGCGGATCGTCGCGATGGGTTCCATGCAGCCCACTGTAGGATGGCGGGCGCAGTTGTTGAGGAGGCATCACCATGTCGGAACGCACCAAGGTGGCCCTGGTGTTCGGCGGCGTCTCGCCCGAACACTCCATCTCATGCCTAACCGCCGCGAGCGTGCTCGGTGCCATTGACCGATCGCGGTACGACGTCGTCGGCATTGGCATCGCGAAATCGGGACGCTGGACGCAGGTGCCGCTCGACGTGCTGGCCGCCTACGCCATCATCGACGGCGTTGCCCCCGAGGTGGCCGAACCCGACGAAGACGCGGTTTGGATGAGCACCGTAGACGGCTGCCAGATCGCCACCCGTAGCGGTGAACATCTGATCAACGTGAACGACGTCGACGTCGCCTTCGCGCTGCTGCACGGCCCGTTCGGTGAAGACGGCACCATTCAGGGACTCTTCGAAATGATGGGGATCCGCTACGTTGGCTGCGGAGTCACATCGAGCGCGGTCGGCATGGACAAGCACTTCATGCGGCAGACATTTGAGGCTGCGGGGCTCGCCGTCGGGCCGTACGTCGTCGCCACTGACCGCCGCTGGCGCCACCATCGCGACGCCGTGCTCGCCGAATGCAATGCCCTCAGCTACCCGCTGTTTGTGAAGCCGTGCCGCGGTGGCTCGTCGTTGGGTATCACCAAGGTCGACGACCCCACTGGGCTGGTGGAGGCCATCGAACACGCCCGCGAGTTCGACCCCAAGGTCATCGTTGAGGAGGGGGTGCGCGGGCGCGAGATCGAGTGCGCGGTCCTCGCCAACCCCGACCTTCCCGACGGCTGCGAGGCATCCCCGCTGGGCGAGGTGCGCGTGCTCGACGAAAGCGGGTTCTACGACTACGAAACGAAATACTTCGACGAGAAGGGCGCCGCGCTCGACATTCCCGCCAAGGTCGACGAGCCGCTCGTGAGCCGGATTCAGGAGCTCGCGAAGCAGGCCTTCAACGCACTGGACTGCGAAGGGTTGGCGCGCATCGACTTCTTCCTCACCGATGACGGCGAGGTGCTCATCAACGAGGCGAACACCATGCCAGGATTCACGCAAATCTCCATGTTCCCATCGCTGTGGCAGTCCACTGGCATGAGCTACGCGGAACTCGTCGGGCGGATCGTCGACGTGGCAGCCGAGCGCAAGGTGGGCCTTCGATGAACGACGAGTTTGAGCTCATCGCGAACCTCACCCGTGACCTCCCCGCCAACGAGCATGTCGTGCTCGGGCCCGGCGACGACGCGGCAGCCCTGCGCTTTGATGGAAACGCCGTCGTCAGCACGGATATCCTTGTCGAGAACGTGCATTTCAAGCGTGCCTGGAGCACTCCCGAGCAGGTGGGCAGGAAAGTCGTCGCGGTCAACGTTTCGGATATCGAGGCCATGGGGGCGCTGCCGGTGGCGGTCGTCGTCGCGCTGGCGTTTCCTCAAGACCTGGACGAGGCCTGGCTCGGGGGCTTTGCCGACGGCGTGCGCGCCGAGTGCGAGCTCGCTGGCGTGTCGCTCGTCGGCGGCGACCTCTCTCGCTCCGACCTCATCGTCTGCTCCGTCACAGCCATCGGCGACCTCGGGTCGCGCGAAGCCGTGACGCGTTCGGGCGCGAAACCAGGGGATGTCGTCGCCACATTCGGCAAGCTCGGCTGGGCTGCGGCTGGCCACGCGGCCTTGTCGCGCGGCTTCCGCTCGCCCAAGGACGTGGTGCGCCTCGCGCTGCAACCCGAAGTGGCCTACGGGCAGGGCATCATCGCCTCTGCTGCGGGTGCCACCGCCATGATGGATGTCTCCGACGGGCTCATCCAAGACCTCGGCCACATCGCCACCAGCTCCGGCGTGGCCATCGACGTCGACAGTGACGCGCTGGAGGTTACCGACCCCATGACCCGCGTGGGCGCAGCGACGGGGAAAGACCCGCTCACCTTTGTACTGGGCGGGGGAGAGGACTACGCGCTCGTGGCAACCTTCCCCGACGCCAGCCATGTCCCCGACGAGTGGCGGATCATCGGCCGCGTGACACCTGGCGAGGGGATCACCGTCGACGGAGCGCCCTCGGAATTCAGCGGCTGGAACCACTTCGCCTGATGCCGGCGCCCTCGCAGGCGGCGCGCAAATGACGGGAAAAGGGGATGCCCCGGGCGTGGGAACCTAGCCACCTGCGAACCTGCCTCTAGAGTTGGGCCCATGGCGTCCCGCGTTTCTTCCTCGTCGCGGAGCGGCTCCAAGTCGAGATCCTCGAAGGGTTCGACTCGTTCCTCGGCGCGCACCAAGGCACCCACACCCAAGGCAAGCCAAGGCCCCGGTGTGGGCACTGCGATACTCAAAGGCATCGGCAAAACCTTCGGGGCGCTCGCGAGCGGCCTCGGTTGGCTCGCCCGCTCCATCGGCGGCTCTGCGAAAGACATCGACCCGAAACTCCGTCGCGACGGCCTCGGCCTGTTCCTGCTTGCCCTTGCCATCGTCGCGATGGGGGGCGTGTGGTTCTCGCTGCCAGGAGTTTCGCACTGGCTATCCATCGGACTCACGACGGTATTCGGCTCCCTGGCGATTGCCGTGCCTGCGGTGCTGCTCTACGCCTCCTGGAGTGTACTGCGCAACCCGCGCGACGTGGAGCGCGCACCCCGGCTTGGTTTGGGGTGGATACTGCTCATTTTTGGTGTGCTGGGCCTGCTCAACATCTCCAAGGGGCTGCCGCGCCCCGACAACATGGACGCGTTGCGCGATGCCGGCGGCATCCTCGGCTTCCTCTCATCGTCGCTGCTCGTCGACCTCATGACCGCCTGGGTGGCGGTGCCAATCCTCATACTCGTCACTCTGTTCGCCGCGCTCATCATCATCGGGCGCCCCCTCGTCGAGATCATCGACGGCGTGCGCGCCGTGTTCGCGACTCTCGTCGAAGGCTCCGACGAGGAGATCGCCCACCGTCAAGAGCGCAAGGCAAAACGCGATGAACAGCGCCGCCAGCGAGAAGCGAACGACAAGCTGGAATACGGCGTCGACAAGCCCTACGACACGCCGTTGCTGGAAGACGAAGTGGACGATCCGGAGGTATTCGACGACGTCTACGACTTCGAGGCTGAGACGCAGATCACCCCGCGCGTCGACGACGAGCCTCCCGCCACACGCATCCAGCCCGCCTACACCGACGAAGCGCCGTCGAAGCCCGTGACGGCGGGCAAGCGCCAGCCCGACCCCATGGCAGGCGTGCAAGTGGGGCAGGTCGAATCCGCGCCGGCGCCGAACGCCGTCGAACCCCCGCGCGGCGAGCAGCTCATGCTCTCGGGTGACGTGGTCTACCACCTGCCCGAGCAGTCGCTGCTCGCGCCCGGCTCGAAGCCCAAGGCCCGCACCGAAGCCAGCGACAGGATCGTGCGCCAACTCACCGACGTGCTCAACGAATTCGAAGTCGACGCCACCGTCACCGGCTACACCCGCGGCCCGACCGTCACCCGCTACGAGATCGAACTGGGTGCCGCGGTGAAGGTCTCCAAAATCACCGGCCTGCAAGACAACATTGCCTACGCTGTCGGCTCCAACGAGCTGCGCATCCTCACGCCCATCCCCGGCAAATCCGCCATCGGAATCGAGATCCCCAACGTCGACAAAGAAGTGGTCTCGCTCGGCGACGTGCTCCGCTCGCCCAAGGCGCAAGGCGACCACCATCCGCTCACCGTCGGCCTGGGCAAGAACGTCGACGGCGGATTCGTCGTCGCAAACATGGCGAAGATGCCGCACCTGCTCGTGGCCGGTGCCACCGGATCCGGTAAATCGAGCTTCATCAACTCGCTCATCACGTCGATCATGATGCGCGCCACTCCCGACGAGGTGCGCCTCATCCTCGTCGATCCGAAGCGTGTGGAGCTCAACCAGTACGAGGGCATTCCGCACCTCATTACGCCCATCATCACCAACCCGAAGAAGGCATCCGAAGCGCTCGCGTGGGTGGTGCGCGAGATGGATATGCGCTACGACGACCTGGCGAACTTCGGGTTCCGGCACGTCGACGACTTCAACAAGGCCGTGCGTGCCGGCCAGGTGAAGGTACCCGAGGGTTCCGAACGGAAACTCGAACCGTACCCCTACCTGCTCGTGGTGGTCGACGAGCTCGCCGACCTCATGATGGTCGCCGCGCGCGAGGTGGAGGACTCGGTCGTGCGCATCACGCAGCTCGCCCGCGCCGCAGGCATTCACCTGGTGCTCGCGACGCAGCGCCCGTCCACCGACGTCGTCACCGGCCTCATCAAGGCCAACGTTCCCTCGCGCCTCGCATTCGCCACGTCCTCGATGACCGATTCACGCGTCATCTTGGACCAGCCGGGCGCAGAGAAACTCGTCGGCAAGGGCGACGGCCTCTTCCTCCCGATGGGAGCTGGCAAGCCCATTCGTGTGCAGGGCGCGTGGGTGAACGAGTCCGAGATCCGCGAGGTCGTCGCCCACATCAGCCAGCAGCTGCAGCCCGAGTACCGCGAGGACGTGACCGCTGGTGCAGCCACCGAGAAGAAGGTGGTCGACGACATCGGCGACGACCTCGAGCTCGTGCTGGACGCCTGCCGGCTCGTCGTCGAACTGCAGCTCGGTTCGACGTCGATGCTGCAGCGCAAGCTGCGCGTCGGCTTTGCCAAGGCTGGGCGGCTCATGGACATTCTCGAGTCACGAGGCGTCGTCGGACCGTCGGAGGGCTCGAAGGCGCGTGAGGTACTAGTCAAGCCGGAGGATCTCGACGAGGTGCTCGCCAATCTCGCCGAAGGATAGACTGAGTCGGTCATGACCATGCACTCCGTTCACATCGCATCCCTTGGATGCGCCCGCAACGACGTTGACTCCGAGGAGCTCGCCGCCCGTCTCGAAGCAGGGGGCTTCGAGCTCGTCGATGACCCCGCGTCGGCCGAGACCGTCGTCGTCAACACCTGCGGCTTCGTCGAACAAGCGAAGAAAGACTCGATTGACACGCTGCTCGCCGCGTCCGATATGAAGCACGACGGCACAGTGAAATCCGTCGTGGCGGTGGGCTGCATGGCGGAGCGCTACGGCGTCGAGTTGGCCAAGGAACTGCCCGAGGCCGACGCGGTGCTGGGATTCGATTCCTACACCGACATCGCTGATCGCCTCCGCTCCATCCTCGACGGCGAACGCCCGGCCTCGCATGTGCCCAGGGACCGCCGCAAGCTGCTGCCGCTGGCCCCGGCTGCCCGACCGGTCGCGGCCCGAGACTTGGCGGTGCCGGGCCACGCATGGCTGACCCACCGTCGGCGACTCTCGGATGCGCCGTGGTCGAGCCTGAAGATCGCCTCGGGCTGCGACCGTCGCTGTGCGTTCTGCGCGATTCCGAGCTTCCGCGGCTCGTACCTGTCACGCCCCAGCGAGGAGATCATCGCCGAGGCGAGGTGGCTCGTCGAACAAGGCGTCAAAGAAGTGTTCCTGGTGAGCGAAAACACCTCGAGCTACGGCAAAGACCTCGGCGCCGACGAACGACTCGAGACCCTCGTGGCCGACCTCTCGATGGTCGATGGGCTCGAATGGATCCGTGTCAGCTATCTGCAGCCGGCGGAGATTCGCCCGTCGATGCTGCACGCCCTGCTGCACACCGACAAGGTGGTGCCCTACTTCGACTTGAGCTTCCAGCACGCGGCACCGGGGTTACTGCGCAGGATGCGACGGTTCGGCGACCCCGACAGCTTTCTCGCCCTCACCCAGCAGATCCGCCACTACGCGCCGCAGGCGGGCATCCGCTCCAACTGCATCGCCGGATTCCCCGGCGAGACCGAGGCCGACGTCGAGCTACTCAAACAGTTCATCATCGATGCAGAACTCGACGTCATGGGCGTGTTCGGCTACTCCGACGAAGAAGGCACGGAGGGCGCGACCCTCGACGGGCATCTCGACGAACAAACCATCGAGCAGCGCCGCGCGATGCTCGCCGACGTTGCCCTCGAGGTGTCCGAACATCGCGCGGCGGAACGCATCGGCGATCCGCTGCGCGTTCTGGTGGAATCGAACGAGGACGGGCAAGCGGTTGGGCGCGCCGAACACCAGGGCCCGGAGACCGACGGCGTCGTCATCCTCGACGGCGAGTACCCTGTGGGTACCTTTGTCGACGCGGTAGCCGTCGACGCTGAAGGCATTGATCTCATCGCGGAGGCATCATGACCGAGCACAAAGCCGCTAGAGCGGAGACGCCGGTGAGCAACTGGAACGTCCCCAACGTGCTCACCGTCGTCCGCATCATCCTCGTGCCGGTGATGGTGGTGCTGCTGTTCATCAACCCCGCGAGCACCGCCATGCGCATCGCCGCGACGGCCGTGTTCGCCGTCGCGATGATCACCGACTTCCTCGACGGGACGATCGCGCGGAAATACAATCTCATCACCGACTTTGGGAAGCTGTGGGACCCCATTGCGGACAAGGCGCTCACCGGTGCGGCCTTCATTTCGCTCAGCATCCTGACGCACAGTGACGGGCAACCTGAGCTGCCGTGGTTCTTCACCATCATCATTCTGATTCGCGAGTGGGGCATCACGCTGCTGCGCAGCCGGTTGAAGAAGCGCGGCATCATCATGGCGGCGAACAAGGGCGGCAAGACGAAGACCGTTACGCAGACCGCCGCGCTGCTGCTGTTTTTACTCAACCTGCACCACCTGCCCGGCTGGCTGCAGGTGGTGGGCTGGGTGCTCATGTGGGCCGCGCTCATCCTCACCGTGATCACCGGTTTCGACTACCTTCGCGCAGCTTGGACTGCCACGCGTGAGGAGCAGCCTGCTGAGGAAAATCCCGCTGAGGAACAGCCCGCTGAGGAGGGGGCTCCCGTCGCTCCGCGTCGGGCGGCCCCGGAAGACTGATGGCAGATCCAGCCGCGATGCTGATTGCGCGCCTGGCCGGGCGCGGCTGGACGCTCGCGACCTGCGAATCGCTCACCGGCGGAATGCTCGGCGCCACGCTCACCGCAGTGCCCGGGGCGTCGACGGTGTACCGCGGTGGGCTCATCACGTACGCGAGCGATCTCAAAGCCACACTCGCCCAGGTGGACTCCACATGGATTTCGCAACACGGTGTCGTCAACGAGCGCACGGCAGCGCAGATGGCCGACGGGGCTCGCCGAAGCTGCGAGGCGCATTGGGGCATCGCCACGACCGGAGTTGCGGGGCCGACGATGCAGGACGGCCAGCCCGTGGGCACGGTGTGGATCGGCATCACTGGGCCGGGCTTGGAACCGTTCGCGCAACGCTACCTATTCGACGGCGATCGTGCCGCCATTCGCCGTGCCACCGTCGACGCAGCGCTGGCGCTGTTGCTCGAAGTCAGCGGGCGGGAATAATCCGTTGAGCCTGACCGTTATAGCTCCAGACGCAGGCGACGGCCCTGCGAGTTTGGTAGGTCACTATGAAGGGCATTGTCTTGCGGGAGATCATCGGTCAGACGCTGCGTGAGCTTCGCGGTGATGCAGGAATGACGCTCCGGCAAGTCTCCACCGCCTCGGTGGTGTCGCTGGGGTACCTTTCGGAAATCGAGCGGGGGCATAAGGAAGCCTCCAGCGAGGTGCTGGCCTCTATCTGCAAGGCCATGGACATTCCGCTGAGTGAGGTACTGAGCCTCGTGACTTTGAAAGTGCATGCAGCCGAGATGGCGCAGGAAGGTATCGCTATCGCGGCCTGATGCACCGTCGGCTGTGTTGCCCAGGGTTACTCGACGACGATCACTTCCACGCCGAGCTCCCGGAAGCGGCGGAGCATTTTCATCGACGCCCCGTCGTCGGTGATGAGTACATCGACGTTGCGCATCTCGAGAATCGGTGCCTTCGTAACGTGCCCGATTTTGCTTGAATCGAGCGTGGCGATCACCCGCGCTGCGCGCTGCACCATGGCACGGTTCGTGCGGGCTTCGATGTCGTCGTGCGTGGTGAGGCCATATTCGACGGTGCATCCGTCGGCTCCGACGATGGCGGTGTCGATGTGCACGAGGTTCATCGTGGACTCAGTGAGCTGGCCGCCCAACTCGAGCGAGTTGGGGCGCAGCACACCGCCTGCGATGAGTACTTTCTCCATGCTGAGCTCGGCGGCCTGGAGCCCGATGCTGATCGAGTTGGTGATGACGGTGAGATCTGTTCGGTCGCTCAGCTCCCGGAGTACCGCAGCCGTCGTGCTGCCGCCGGTGAGCGCGACGGCGTGTCGCCCTGCCGGGATTTCCAGCGCCGCACGACGCCCAATGGCGCGCTTCACCTCCACCTGTCGCGCATCGCGAAGATGAAAGGGCAGTTCCCCATCATCCGACGCCGTTGCGCGCACGCCGCCATGCGTGCGCTCCACAAGCCCCTGCGATGCGAGGGTCGCGACGTCGCGGCGGATCGTCGCGGGGGAGGCCCCGAGCTGTTGGGCGAGCTCGACGAGCGACATCGCCCCGCGGTCGTGCACCATGTCGAGCAGTGCAACGAGGCGGTCGGAGCGCTTCTTCGACGAGCCACTATGCATGCAGTGAAATATACTTGGCCGGGTGCGTGAGGTTGAGTTGTGGGCAAGGTTGAATGACGTGCTGGGGCACGACTACGCCCCCGTGTGGGCGGAGAACACGGTGCTGGCGCAGCTGGGCTCCCGCACGGTCGTGCAGGCCATCGCTGACGGCATCGACAGCAAGCGCATCTGGCTCGCGGTATGGGAGCAACTCGAACTTCCCCAACGGTTACGGTGATGTGTGATGAAGCGCGTGTCGCGCACGCAATCGAACAGATGTTCGGTACGCTGGGTCTAGATAGTTATCCACAGGTCAACGCGTCGTTGCAATTTTGTCAGTGCTCGCTGACAAAGTACTGGACGTAACGCTTCGCCGTCTTTCAATTGAGAAGAGGAACATCCATGGCAGCAGTCGCAGATCGCGAGAAGGCGCTCCAAAACGCACTCGCCCAGATCGAGAAAACCCACGGTAAAGGCTCCGTCATGCGCCTTGGCGCAGAAACGCGGCTCCCCGTCGACGTGATCCCCACCGGGTCAGTGGCACTCGATGTCGCGCTCGGTATCGGGGGGCTTCCGCGCGGGCGCATCGTCGAAATCTACGGTCCGGAGTCGAGCGGTAAAACCACCGTGGCCTTGCACGCCATCGCGAATGCGCAGCGGGAGGGCGGTATCTGCGCCTTTATCGACGCCGAGCATGCACTTGATCCAGACTACGCGCAGAAGCTCGGGGTGAACACCGACGAGCTGCTCGTGTCCCAGCCAGATAACGGTGAGCAGGCGCTCGAGATTGCCGACACACTCGTGCGTTCTGGCGCGTTGGCGCTCATTGTCGTCGACTCGGTGGCGGCGCTTACCCCACGCGCCGAAATCGAGGGTGAGATGGGCGATTCGCACGTTGGCCTCTGTCTCTTATACACATCTGACGCTGCCGACGACTCCTTACGTGTAG
>NZ_CAMYPD010000003.1 GCF_947286155.1 uncultured Tessaracoccus sp. | reverse complement strand
GCGCAGAATCCGGGCACCACCGCGTTGATCCACCAGGTGATCGACGGGTTCGCCGTCGAGCCGAACTTGTGCCCGAGCAGGTACATCACGGCGCCGGCGTCGGGGAGTTTCTGCCAAGCATCCGGGTCGCCGAGGTCGGCGGCGATGGTTTCGATGCCGTGTTCGTTGAGGCTCCGGGCCGCGTCCTTGTCTGACCACCGCGACACGCTGATGACCTTCGATGACGAACCGGCCTCGTCGAGCGCCTTGCGCGCCATGCGCGCCATCGTCGGGCCAACCTTGCCGCCACCGCCGAGAATGACGATGTCGCCGTCGATCTTCCCGAGCGTGTCAATAACCCCTGGCGTGGGCTGCGAGAGGAGCTCGTCGAGCTCATTCTCGGAGCTGGGTGGTGCGTCGTGCATGGGCCCTCCTGAAGCTTCGTTGCTACACACAATGGTAAAGCTTTTCTCGAGCGCCTGCAAGGGGTATTGCGCGTTGCTTGCCTCGCGTGGGGCTACGAGGGTTATAGTGCTAGAAAAGGTTTCCTCACGGAAGGGGCACCGGTGCCTGGATTCTTCACACAACTCGCCGAGGACACCCGTCGCATCACCCTCGACTGCGACGTCGTCGCGGGGCTGTGGACCTCGCGCCCCGACGTCGACGGGTCTCCCGCGGCCATCGAACGCATCCTCGCCCGTGGCGGAATCGACTCCGCGCTCGTCTCATCGGCACGGGGCTGCTGGTACGACGAGGGCGGCGCGGTCGACGAACTGCGCGCCTGGGGAGAGCCGCGCGGCTGGCGTCGCTGCAACTCCGTCAACCTGCGCGACGCCGTCGGCATCGGTGAACGCCTCGACGAGTGGATCGCCGACGGGGTCTGCGCCGTGCGTCTCTCTGGGGTCACCCAGGGCAAATCTGCCAGCAGCCCCGGCTACCTCCACGTCGTGCAAGAGGCCGCCGCTCGTGGCTTGTTGATGCTTGTCGAAGGCGTGTTCAGCGAGGTGCAAGCGGCATTTCGTGGCCTCGACGCCAAAGTGATCTTCCTCGACGCCGGCTTCTACGAGCTGGCAGATTTTCTGCTCGTCGCCCGCGAAGAGCCGGGCTTCGTCGCATCCACCCGAAAGATGCTCGGCCCCGATTCCATCGAGCGCGTCTGCGGCGAGCTCGGCGCAGCGCATCTCGCGTTCGGTTCGGGCAGCCCGCTGCAAGACCTCGAGCCCACCGTGTGGCGCCTCCGCGACGCCCGCATCAGCGACGAGGACTTCATCGCCGTCGCAGGTGGCAACCTGCAACGCATGCTGGAGGAGCGAACCCATGGCTGATCTCCACCCCATCGCACACGCGACACACATCATCGACATTCACGCCCACGTCGGCCCCTACTTCTTCCACGTCGGCGCCGACACCGCCGACGAGAACCGTCGCATGTGCGAACACTGGGGCATCACCCGCCAGCTCGTCTCGCACTCGCGCGGCGTCTTCCACGACGCGGTGGCGGGCAACGAGGAACTCGCGCGCACCCTCGAAACCCACGACGAGCTGCTCGGCTACGTCGTGATCAACCAGCGCGACATCGCCACTGCCCAGCGCGAGGTGGAGCGCTGGATCCAACCCGGCAGCCCCTTCGTCGGCGTGAAAATCCACACCCACTACCCGGCGGCCCAGATGGATTCACCCCAGATGCGCGACGCCCTCCAGATGCTCGACGAGCACAGCGCCGTCACGCTCGTGCACACGTGGGGGCCCGACGTCGTCCAGCTCGCCAACGCCGTCGACGGGCTCGACCGCATCCAGGTGATCGCCGGCCACATGGGCGCCGACCGCTGGGATCTCGCCTGCGAAGCCGCCAACCGCGTCGAGAATCTGTGGCTCGAGCCGTCGTGCTCCGTGGCGATGGCCGGGCAGATGCGATACGTCATGGAACACGCGCCCGGCGAGCGGGTGCTGTTCGGCACCGACTCGTCGCTGCTCGACCCAGTGGTGGCGTTCGGACAGATCGCCGCCGCCGACATGCCCACCCATCAGCTCGAGGACGTGCTCTGGCGCAACGCCGAGCGGCTGTTCGGCGATGCCCTGGGACTGTGAGAAAGTGCGCCGCATGAAGATCGCTTACGCCGGGCTCGCCAACAGCCACCCCTTCACCGACGCCGAACACGTCGCCCTGCTGCGCGACGACGTCGAGTTCCACATCTGGGACGAGGACGCGTCGCGGATGGACCGCTTCGTCGCGGACCATCCCGACGCCACTGTGCACCGGAGCTTCGACGAGCTGCTCGCCGCCCAGCCCGACGGGGTGCTGATCACGGTGCCGCCCAGCCGCGTCGCGCCGCTTGCTGGCGCCCTGCTCACGGAGGGGTGCGCCGTCGCGATCACCAAGCCGGCGGCCACCTGCCACGACGAGCTCGCCGCGCTCGAAGCGGCGGTGGCGGGACGCGAGGAGCGCGTGCTCACCACCTCGATCCTGCGCTTCGCCCCCGACCTCGCGGCCGTGACGGGCCCCGTCGCGCAGGTACACGTCGTCGCGGCGCACGACATCGCCTACTGGGCCGCCCCCGAATCCCGCTGGCAAGACGAAGCCGGCGGACTCGTGCCCATGATGGGCGCCCACGCGTTCGAGCTGCTCGAAGTGGTACTGGGCCCGACGATGCGCGTCACCGGATGCGTCGCCAGCAAGGCCAGCGACCTGCCCCTGACAAGCCCCGACGTCGCCTCCGGCACCGCGAGGAACGCCGACGGGGTGCACGCGACGTTTGAGATCGACGGCACGGTCTCTGGCCAGGCGTACCGCGTCGACTACGCCGACGCCGACGGCCGGCACTCCATCCGAATCGGCGAGAGCGGGGGAGCCGACCCCTTCGGATCCGAAGCCATGACCCGCCACCTCCTCGCCATGGCCGACGGCGCCCCAAGCCCGCTGGCCTGGGACGACACCGCGGCAGTGCTGCGCGCCGTCACCGACGCCCGCCGCCTCGCCGAAGCCGAACGCTGACTACTGACGAAAGGAACACCCATGACCGCCCGAGTCCTCGTCGCTTTGAGTACCGCATTCCGCGAGCTGCTGTTCACCCCCGACGCATGGCGCCGGCTCGAGGAGCTCGCCGACGTCGATGTGCTGCCCGACGACGCCACCGCGCTGCCCGACGGAGTGTGCAGCGAGTACGACGTGCTCATCACCGGGTGGGGCACACCCCAGCTCCAACGCATCGACGGTGATCGGCTGCGCCTGATCGTGCACACCGCCGGCTCGTGGCGGGCGGCGCTCGGGCCGGACGTGTTCTCGTCGGAGGTGGCCGTGAGCCAGGCCGGCAGCGACCCCATGGCCCGCGCCGTCGCCGAGTTCGCGCTCACCATGGAACTCGTGCTCCTGCGCGAGATGCACTCCTACGACCGCGGCATGCAAACCACCCGCGACTACGCCGCGAGCCGCCACCCGGAGTTCGGCACCGCCATCCACACGGTGCGCCACGGGCTGATTGGGCTGAGCAGGGTAGGGGTCTGGCACGCCCGGATGCTGCGAGGGCTCGGCTGCGAGGACATCGTCGCCTTCGACCCCTACTTCGCACCCGAGCGCGCCGCCGAACTCGGGGTGCGCCTTGTACCGCTCGACGACGCGTTGGCCTCGCCGGTCGTCGCCATGCACGCTCCCGTCACGCCTGAAACACGCGGCATGCTCGGCCGTGCGGAGTTCGCGC
The DNA here is from genome assembly GCF_947286155.1 of uncultured Tessaracoccus sp. GTDB lineage: Bacteria > Actinomycetota > Actinomycetes > Propionibacteriales > Propionibacteriaceae > Arachnia. The sequence continues at coordinate 107,515 of NZ_CAMYPD010000003.1, read as the reverse complement.
GCATCCCCGACGGCGGCATCTTCCTCAACACAGCGCGGGCGGCCGTCATCGACGGCGAAGCCTTGGAGCGCGAACTCGTGGCCGGGCGCATCCGCGCTGGCCTCGACGTCTTCGACGAGGAGCCCCTGCCTGCGGACTCCGCGCTGTACGGGTTGCCGAACGTGCTGCTCACTCCGCACGTGGCAGGTGCGACCCGCCAAGCACGCTGGGAGCAGGGAACATGCGCCGTCGACGAGGTTGAGCGCCTCCTGGCCGGCGAGCGGCTGCTATTCGAGATAGAGAGGGCCGCCGCCCAGCACCTCAGCTGATCTACCTCGGGCTCCGCGCCGCCCGTACGACGAGCACGTTGGCGACGCAGATGATCGCCAAGCCAGCAATCTCGAGCGCGCCGAATCGCTCGCCGAGGATGATCGCGCCCCACATCGACGCGGTTACCGGGTTGATGGACATCATCGTCGACGCGACGTTCATCGGCACGCGCCGGAGCGCGAGGAGATCGCAGGCGTACGGGATCGCCGACGAGAGCACCGCAGCCAGCACGGCGAGGAGGAGCACCGTCGGGTTGAGGTCTGCGGGTCTGGTGAAGATCAGGTTGAGCGGGATCAGGACGCTTAGCCCGATCACGCTCGCCATCGCCGACGGTGTCAGGCCCTCCAGCTGTTGGCCGGCCTTGCGCGTGGCGAGGAGATAGAACGCCCAGCTCGCCGCTGCGGCGAGCGACCACAGCACGCCGGGAACGTTGACGTCGCCGGTTGGGTCCGTCACCAACACCATCCCCACCGCAGCGAGCCCGGCGGCCAGCCAGCCGGGGCGGCTGCGGGCGGTCAGCACCGCGAGCGTGATGGGGCCCATCAGCTCGATGGTGACCGCCAGCCCAACGCCGATGTGAGAAAAGGCCATGTAGATGGTGAGGTTCATCGCCAGCAGGGGCGCGGCGACGAGCGCGCCCCACCGCCAATCCGCGAGCCGCGCGCGGCGCAGATGCTTCCACGCCAGGGGGATGTGCACGCACGCCTGCAGCGTGTAGCGGGCGAGCACCACGCCCAAGACGCCGACCGCGGGGATGATCGATGTGCCGATCGACGCCCCCAACTGCACCGAGAGCGCACCGAAAATCAGTAGAAGAACCCCTGCGGTGAACGGTGAGAGGTTCGGGCGGGACACGGTCTCAGCCTAGGTGTAGTTCGTGATGATGTCGTCGAGGCGTTCGTGAAGCCACGGGGTAGTCGATGAAGAACTGAGTAGTTTTACTCACCGGCGCTGAAACTGGCGGTTTGTAGTGTGAAGACGTACTCAGCAGAGGGGAGACGTCGAATGCCCACCCAAGAACTCAAAGATGACACGGGCACCGTCGAGATCACGCTGAATGATCTCGAAGTGGTTTCTCTGCGGATATCTAATATGTGGCGTCAGAGCTTCGATGCGTCAGGCTTGGCAGCAACAATTTCGACGCTGATCCGCGACGCGCTGCCTGCCCCTGATCATGCCCAGAGTCGAGAGATCCCGAAACTGCGCAACTTGAGTCTGCCGCTATCGGCAGTGGAGTCCTCCCTTTCGGAGATGCGCCAGGGGCGCGAGGCGACGAAACGGTACATCGCTCGGTTGCGTGCCGGCGAAATAGACCATAGGCGTGAGCAGCTGCTCACCGATGCAGACAACCGCGTCGAAGTCTCTGTTGTTGCCGGGAGATTTCGAGCACTAGCTATCAACCCGGAGTGGGCTGAACGTGCACCTATTCAACAAATGAGTGACCATATTAAAGAAGTATTGCCGAAGCCCCTTGTCTCTGAACCAGATGAGGATCCTGATATGGCTGAAGCGCAGAAACACTATACAGCGGCACGTCGTTATCTGATTGAGAATTAACATTCAGGGAGAGTGCAAGTATGACCGGACCACAATCCACCATTGACCTCGTCAAACAGATGACTGACGATCTCAAAGATGCCTATGAAACTCAAGCTGATCTTGTGCTGGCAGAGATGAGTACCGAGCGGTCGCATGTCGGGGATTTCCAAGAATGGGAATGTAAAGCCTTGCTATGCCCCTACTACAGTGAGACTGAGCCGAGCGGCTGGGCAAAGTTTTGGCACTGGCCGTTCATGACTGCCCGTCCTCACTCTCGGCAAGGCGAGGCAATGGATGAATTGCGGACCGCAGAAGATGAGTATAACACCACCGATGAGAAGCAGCTGTCGCAACAAGAGAAGTTGGCCAATATTCCTACTGATGTAGGCGACTTCGTTACCGATTGGTTCGATGTGGATTCGGAATTCGCTAAGGTGTACTATCCCGCTTCAACCACGGAAATTCCGGCCAGCGGTGGGGCGTGGGCCAGCCAATCTGCAGGCATGTACGGAGGGTCGCTGTCTACTCAACGTACTGCTGCTGACCTCGCGAAGGACACTGTTGCAGGACTCGTGACCAACACGACCTCCTATCTGAGTGACGTCACCGACTCAGTTGCCGCGCTGGCTGATTTGGCGCTAGCCCAGGAGAAAATTTACGTAGATGCCATTAAAGCGGCGATCCAGAACTACACCAGTATCGATGGTTTTATCGGCGGGATCAAAGAATTGATTACGGTAATGCAGGATGCTAGGCAGCTGTACATCGATGAAGTCCAAGAGCAAGGGCGTCAACTTGCCGGTGCAGTAGATTCCGTTATTCAGGTAGGTATTCTACAAAATGACCTGGTAGGCATCGGAAAAGACGGCAAGTGGCCATCGGCCACGAATGCAGGGGAAAATCTCAATAACCCAAACTCTGTTGCATCCGGTGACATCCGCAGTGATGCAGAATGGTTTAAAGCGCACATCAAATACTGGGATGACATCGAGAAGGAGATGTCCGCACTCAAAACCAAGGCGGCAGGTACATCTCGGTTGCCGGTGATTATGATTGATATGCCTCAGTTCTCGGCGGCTCAATCAACCTCGCTCAACGGGCTCGCTGATGATTTGCAGACTGCAATTCACCAAGGATGTGTAGCGGCAGGCGAAATGAGTGAAGCGCTAACGGACACGATCCGTGAATATATCAACAACGAGTCTGCATCCGCTGCTGAGGCTGAGGCCTTGTTCAAAGAATTCCTTGAGTGAGATGACCGCGCAGAAGCTTTCAGCACTCGTTGCCATTCTCGCAGTTACGGTGGGAGCGCTCGCCGCGTGTTCAGATGGCGGCGAGTCTGACGCGGCACCCATAGATCAAGCCAGGCAACGACTTGGGGAATACGTAAGCGACACGACGCGCATAGCCGGGTATCGCATCACTCCGACAGTCATCGAAGTGACGGCAGGCGAGCCGCCATCTCGGGAGACAATATTCGTATTGGGGGAGGGTGCTCCGACGCGACAGCCCGTGGCCGATCCCGCGTTGCCACGAACGGTGCCAGGAAAAGAGTTTCCGCTTGACGAAAGCCTTGAGCTGGCTGAGAGGCTCGTGGAGGGCTGCGACGGCGACAGCACCGTTGACGTGCACGTGGTTTCTCCAGGTATTGTCGGAACGCAAGCTACCTGCGACGGTGGGGCGCCCAGCGCGTATCTGGCCGGTACCGAGCTAGAGCCAGTCGCTGATGCAACCAGTTCAGCGGGGATCGCTCAGCTCTGGAGTGAGATCGAGACTGCCGGCTTAGGGAGTTTGTTGACACGGATCAGCATCGATGTCACCGACGACGAAGGTGGTGACCAGATGATTGTCACCGTGCTCGACTCTCCCCACAACAGGGCCTTCGAATGGCATAGGGGCTTGCGGCAGCTCTCTTCGTCGGTGAGTTCTCCTAGGACGAAGCCTGCTAAGGAATTATTCAACTTAAGTGATGTGCCGGCCGCTAAGGTGGCTGCACTCGTGGAGAAGATTCGTAACGATTTGCCGCCGTCCGACGCCATTGGTCATTTGAGCGTGACACAACGCGACGGCCACATCGTGCTCGTTGCGACCGATCCCAATTTCCGTGAGCTTGCAGCAGTGCGTGTGGATATTGGGTGAGAAGTCGCTTTGACCCCCTGCTCACACTAGGTTTAGCTGCGTAGGTCTCAGGAGAGGGAGAGCGTAGATGGGTGTTGTCACCTTTCACCGCCCCAAGCGGGTGACCCCACCGGCGATGCCGCGAGGCGATTTGCTCCTCGAGTCACCCCCCGAGATTCCCCCGCCGTCCCCCTCGAAGCCGTTCGGTGCGGTCCTGCGCATGCTCCCTATGCTGGCGGGCGCCCTCGCGATGGGCCTCATGCTCTTAGGCGGTGGCCTCGGCGGAGGCGGCGGTAACCCACTGCGAGGCATCGTCATGGGCCTGTACGGCGTCTCGATGATGGGCATGATGCTCTCCCAGACCGGCCGCCAGAACGACGACCAGTCGGCACAGCTCGACGCCAACCGCCGCGACTACTTCCGTTACCTCGCCCAGACCCGCAGGAACTTCGCCAAAACCGCCGACGAGCAGCGCGCCTCCGTCGCCTACCGCCACCCAGCGCCGGATTCGCTGTGGACGGTCGTCGGCGGCATGCGCATGTGGGAGCGCCGCCCGGACGCGGAAGACTTCGGCTCGGTGCGGATCTCCGTCGGGCGTCAGCAGTCGGCCAAACGCATCACGCCGCCGGAGTCGCAGCCCATCGAAGATCTCGAACCCCTCACCACCGGCGCGCTGAGACGCTTCATCCGCACCCACCGCGTGATTCAGTCGGTGCCGCTGGCCGTCGACCTCCGCGGTTTCCGCTCGATCCAGCTCATCGGCGACGAAGAGGCCTGCCGTGGCGTCGCCTTCTCGATGGTGGCGCAACTTGTCACCTGGCATGCCCCCACCGACGCGGCCCTCATGGTGGCCGCGCGGAAAGAAGTCCAGCCCGAGTGGCAGTGGGTGAAGTGGCTGCCCCACCTGCAGCACCCGTCCGAAACCGACGGCGTGGGCAGCCTGCGCATGTTCGCCACCGGCGCCAGCGAGATCTCCCAGCTGGGCACCTCCGCGCAGGCAGCGGACACACCCCCGTCGTTGATGGTGGTCGTTTCCGACGGCGTCGAGGGGGTCAACGCTCAGCAGTTCATCACTCCGCAGACGAAGGCGGTGAGCATCCACGTCACCGGTGAGCGGAAGCTCCCGCGCAAGCTGGAGCTCGGCGTCGCGTATTTCGAAATCGACGGTGACCGCGTCATCTTGCACCGTCGGACCTCAAAGGTGCAGCACGCACAGACGCCGTTCGGCCGCCCCGACACCGTCAAGGGCGTGTACGTCGAGATGCTCGCCCGAGCCATGGCCCCGTACCGCATGCCGGAGCTGGTCACGTCGGATGAAGGCGAGGCGGAAGAAGTGGTGTTCGAGCCGCCGAAGGACTTCCCGGCCATGCTCGGGATTGGCGACCCGCTCACCCTCGACCCACGGCAGGCCTGGCGGCCCCGCCCGCTGCGCAACCACCTGCGTATCCCGTTCGGCACCGGCGAGGACGGCAACCCGGTGGAGTTGGATATTAAGGAGTCCGCGCAGGGCGGCATGGGCCCGCACGGCATCTGTATTGGCGCGACGGGGTCTGGTAAGTCGGAGTTCCTGCGCACCCTGGTGCTTGGCCTTGCCGCGACGCATTCCACGGAACAGCTCAACTTCATCCTCGTCGACTTCAAAGGTGGCGCGACGTTCCTTGGTCTCGACGAACTGCCGCACGTGTCTGCGGTGATCACCAATCTCGAGGGTGAGCTCAGCCTCGTCGACCGCATGCAGGATGCGATCGGCGGCGAGCTCGACCGGCGCATGGAAGTGCTGCGCGCCGCGGGTAACTTCAAGAACCGGGAAGACTACGAGAACGCCCGCCAGGCCGGCGCCGACATCCCCCCGATGCCGAGCCTGCTGATCGTCGTCGACGAGTTCTCCGAGCTGCTCACCGCTCGCCCGGAGTTCATTGACTTGTTCGTGCAGATCGGCCGCGTGGGTCGATCCATCGCCGTGCACCAGCTCCTGGCCTCGCAGCGCCTCGAAGAAAACAAGCTGCGCGGCCTCGACACCTTCCTCTCCTACCGCATCGCGCTGCGCACCTTCTCCCCGGCGGAGTCGCGCACCGTCATCGGCGTGCCCGACGCGTACGAGCTGCCGACGCCGCCCGGTAACGGGTATCTGAAGTTCGACACCACCGGCATGACCCGGTTCAAGGCCGCGTACGTGTCGGGCCCCTGGCATGAGTCGCCGTCGGCGCGGCCGGGCAACGCGCAGCCCATGGACGAGGGCGGCGTCGTTGAGACGAAGGCGTGGACCCCGCCGGTGCTGGAGTTCACCGTCGACTATGTGCTTCCGGTGGAACCGCCCGAACCCGAACCGGAGCCAGAGCCTGCGCTTCCGCCGACGCAGGATGCCTCGGAGCCGGAGGAAACGGCGAAGCCAGCAGCCGCATCCTCCGACGAGGAAGAGGAAGAAGAGACGCTCCTGTCGATTTGTGTGTCGCGTCTCAAGGGCCACGGCTGGCCGGCGCACCAGGTGTGGCTTCCGCCGCTCGACGACCCCCCGACGATGGACCAGCTTCTCGACGGCGTGGCCGAGACGCCCGACCGTGGCCTCCAAGCCACCAACCCCGCCTGGCACCGCACGCTGCGCGCCCCGATTGGCCTCATCGACCGCCCCCGCCACCAGCGTCGCGACCCGTGGGTGATCGACTTCTCCGGTTCCGGCGGCAACATGGGCGTCGCGGGTGGCCCCCAGGCCGGTAAGTCCATGGCGCTGCGTGCCGCCATCGCTGGCCTCGCGCTCACGCACACCCCGGAGGAAGTGGGCTTCTACTGCCTCGACTTCGGCGGTGGCGGTCTCACGTCGATGCGGAAACTCGCCCACATGGGTTCGGTGACGGGCCGCCTCGACGTCGACCGCGTCCGTCGCACCATCGCGGAGCTCACCAGCCTGCGTGGCCAGCGCGAGCTCCAGTTCGCCGAGCTGGGCATCGACTCCATGCAGACCTACCGACGCGGACGCGCCGACGGCTCGATCCCCGCCGACCGATTCCCCACCGACGTGTTCCTCGTCATCGACGGCTGGCTCACCCTGAAAACGGAGTTTGAGACGCTCGAACCGCAGGTGCAGGCGATCGCCGCCGGCGGCCTCGGCTTCGGCATCCACACCTGGGTGGGCGCGGCGAAGTGGTCCGAAATCCGCGCAGCGACGAAGGACATGCTGCAAAGCCGCATCGAGTTGAAGCTCGGTGACCCGTTCGACTCGGAAATCGACCGCAAGGTGCAGGCCATCATCCCCGCCGGCCGCCCGGGCCGCGGCATCACGGAAGGGCCGCTGCACACCCTGATCGGTTTGCCCCGCGTTGATGGAGTCGAGGACGCCGACGACGTCGCCGACGGGCAGCGGGACTTCATCGAGCGCGTCAACAACGCCTGGAAGGGCCCGCGTGCGGCCGAGGTGCGCATGCTGCCGGAGCGTTTCGATATCGACGAGCTCCCCGCCATCGAGCACGACGAGAAGGACCGTCGCATCCCGTGGGCGATCGACGAGCAGGAGCTCGCGCCGGTGTGGTTTGACCCCGAACACGAACCGCACCTGGCCATCGTCGGCGGCCCGGAGTGCGGCAAGTCGACGATTTTGCGCAACATCCTGCACGGCATCACCACGCGCTACACCCCGAAGGAAGCGAAGATCGTCATCGTCGATTACCGACGCTCACTGCTCGGCGAAGTCGAGTCGGAGCATCTCATCGGCTACTACCCGTCGGCATCCGCGGCGACGGACAACCTGCGCCAGCTCGCCGAGGCCGTGCGCATGCGTCTGCCTGGCCCCGACGTCACCCAGCAGCAGTTGCGTGACCGCTCGTGGTGGCAGGGCGGCGAGGTGTTCGTCGTGGTGGACGACTACGAGCTGGTCGCAACCCAGTCGGGCAACCCGATGGCCGCGTTCGCCGACCTCGTGAACCAGGCCGGTGACATCGGCCTGCACATCGTCGTCGCGCGTTCCATGGGTGGCGCGGGTAGGGCCATCTACGGTGATCCGATCATCGCGAAGATGCGCGAATCCATCAGCCCCGGCCTCGTCATGTCGGGCACGAAGGACGAGGGCGCCATGTTCGGTGAGGTCAAGGCGTCGCCGATGCCGCCCGGGCGCGGCACGCTCGTCACGCGCGCGTTCAAGGGCTTGGTGCAGGCGGCGTACCGCCCCGGCCCGGATGACGAGGAGGGGCAGGAGTGAAGCGACGGTGCACCCGCGTCGTCGCAGCGGTTGCGGCGGCGGTGCTGGGTCTGTCGCAGTGCTCCACGAGCGCCGTTGCCGCAGTCACGCCCTTCAACCCGAAGGAGTGCCACGTCGCGGCGAAGGGCACGGCGGCGCCCGACCAGTCGTGGCACTTCGAGCGTCTGCAGATGAACCGCGTGTGGAAGCTCGCGACGGGCGAGGGCGTCACGGTTGCGGTCATTGACACCGGCACCGCAACGGAGGGGTCGCTGTACCTGCAGGAAGCCGACGACAAGCGCTTCACCGCCTACGACATGCTCGGCGGGCTGAAGAGCAACGGCAACGAGCAGCTCGACGAGTTCGACTGCCTGCACGGCACCAGGGTGACGTCGCTGCTCGCGGGCGGGCGTTCGAAGGATGGCGGGCCGCTGGATGGGCGCGTGGAGTTTTCCGGGATCGCCCCGAACGCGAAGGTGATTACCTACCGCTCGTTGTTCAAGTCGGAGGCTCCGAAGGAGGGCGAGGAGCAGACGGAGATGCCGCTCCAACCCACCACCGAGGCGGTGCTCGACGCGGTGAAGCGGGAGGTCGACGTCATCAACCTCTCGCAGGTGGTGAGTAATCAGGTTGAGGGCTTCGAGAACTTCCGCGACGCCATCCAACTGGCGGTTGACAAGGGCATAGTGGTGGTCGCTGCAGCGGGGAACAGTGGTCAGCTGCAGGGGGCTGCGGCGTTCCCGGCGTCGTTTCCGGGCGTGATTTCGGTGGGGTCGACGACGCGCAACGACACCGCATCGGAGGGCAGCGCGGCAGGTGGGAAGGTCGACATTGGCGCGCCGGGCGAAGCGGTGCAGGCGCTGGACCCGTCGAACTACGACACCGTGCGCGGCATCGAGAGTCAGGTGTATTCCGGGCCCATCACCGGCACGAGTTACGCCACGCCCATCGTGAGTGGGATCGTCGCGTTGATGATCGAGAAACAGCGTGCCGACGGGCTTTCTCGCCTCACGCCGGCGGAGGTGCGGCAGCGGTTGATCGAGACGGCCGACCCGCCGCCGGCCGCCAACCCCGACCCGCGTATCGGGGCGGGCATCGTGAACCCGTTGCGGTTGCTGTCGGGTGAGGTGCCGCAGATTTACCCCAACGAAGGGGCGGCGACGGAGTTGCCCGCCAAGCACTACCCGCCGTCGAAGGTGGTGGATCAGCGGCCGGTGGTGATCGGCATCGTGCTCGGTATCATCGCGATGATGCTGGTGGTGGGCGGCATTGTGCTGGCTATCGTCGTGCCGCAGGCGCGGAAGGTGTCCCGCGAGGAGCGTGGCCCCAAGTGATGACGGCCGCGCGCCAGTAGGGTGGGGGAATGCACGGTTACTTCGGCCCCGCGGGCACGTTTACGCACCAAGCACTGTTGAGCATCACGGATGCGGAGGCGAAGCCGTATTCGTCGGTGGTGGGGGCGCTGGCGGGGGTGCGCTCGGGGGAAGTCGAGGCTGCGGTGGTGCCCATCGAGAACTCCGTGGAGGGTGGCGTGTCGGCCACGCTCGATGAGCTCATCAACGGCTCGCCGCTCATGATTCGTCGAGAGATCTTGGTGCCGGTGTCGTTCGGGCTCTATGCGCGCCCGGGTACGACGCTCGCCGACGTGCGGCACGTGCTCACGCACGGGCATGCGGCGGCGCAGTGTCGTCGCTTCCTGTCGGGGTTGAGCGACGCGACGGTCACCGAGGCCGGTTCGACGGCGGGCGCAGCGAAAGAGGTAGCCAGAGACGATTCTCGGCACGACGCGGCGGTGTGCGCTCGCGTGGCCGGGCAGCTCTATGGGCTCAGCGAGTTGGCGTGGCAGATCGAGGACAACTCCGGAGCCGTGACGCGCTTCGTCGAGGTGTGTCAGGCCGGGGATGTGCCGGAGCGCACCGGCGCGGACAAGACCACGCTCGTCGCATTCATGGATGAAGACCGCTCAGGCGCGCTGCTCGAAATCCTGGAGCAGTTCAAGGTGCGCGGCGTGAACCTGACTCGCATCGAGTCGCGCCCGACGAAAACCTCACTCGGTTCGTACTGTTTCTCCATCGACGCCGAGGGCCACGTCGCCGACCAGCGCATCGCTGAGACCCTCGAAGGGCTCGCGCGCATCTGCCCGCGCCTGTATTTCCTCGGCTCCTACCCGCGCGCCGACGGGCGCGCCCCGAAACTGGACGACCGTTTCTCCGACGAGTCGTTCACCGAGGCCGAGCGTTGGCTCGGGTCCGTGTCTCCTGGGCGGTGATGGTTCTTCCCCCCCCGGTCATCGAGTAGGCCGCGTAGCGGCCGTATCGAGATGCGGGGGGGGTTTCGATACGCCCGCTGCGCGGGCTACTCAACCATCGGGGGTGGGGTGGCCGCCTACACAACCACCGGGTCGGGGTTTCCCTGATCCCGCTCACTCCACTGTTTAGCGTCGTGGTGACGCATAAGAGTATTCGAGACGGTTGGCAGCTGGATTGAGCTTGCCCCCGCCGCGCAGGTGATCTAAGAGATGCACGTTGCCCTCCTTGGAGAATGCCAAGCCCGCCGGATGGTGTGGCGCATCGACATATTCCGATCGGGTGACGGGCCCATCGATGTTGCCGGTAAAGAGCCGGCCCTGACCGATCGCCCCGATGTATCCATCAGGCGAAGCGGCAGCGTACATCTTGGTGCGGTTGGTGTCGTGGCGAGCGACCACTCCTTTTCCTATCTGGGCAGCGATCAGTGCATCCGCATGCCCGACGAATCGGCGTCCAGGCGCTGGCGCCCACCCATATGGTGAGGATGGGAGATCTGCGACGGTGCCCGCCTCGGTCAGTTGCCGAGCGTCGTAGCCAAAGCACGCGGTAGGCGTTGAAGCCCACAGCACTCCGTCACTCAGTTCGAGCCGGACGAGGTTCTTGGCCGAGATGTTCGCGGTGGCAACCGGTTGACGTTGTGCAACGTCCCACAGGGCCAGCTGTTGATCGTCGCTGAGCGTCGCAAAGTGTGACTCATCGATAGTCGCCATAGCGACGACGTGCGCACCGCCGTGCCCAGCCAGTACCTCGCCGGGGCAACCGTCGGTCCAGCGCTGGATGCGACCGTCGCACAGTGGCACCACAATGTCCTTGCCCAGTACTGCATAGGCCGTCGTCGAAGCGGTTCGGACCGCGAGCAAGCGGGAGGGGCGACCGTGCTCATCCCATTCGACCAACCCGCCGTGGTACCACGCGACCGCGCCGCGAGGGGACATGCGCAGTGGGCCGTGCCAATCAATGCGAGCCATGTCCTGGTCGTCACTGACCGGGGAGCTACCAGGCGAGCACGGATCGCCGACCCAATCGAAGGAGTAGCTATCCAGCGTGACGCACTCCGTCGCAGGTGAGCCGGACGCAGTCGGGGCCGGTGATGGTGTGGGCGTAGGCGATGGGGAGCAGCCCGAGACCGCGCCGATGAGAGGGACGACAATCGCCGCGCGTCGTGGAATGCTCATAGGTACCTCTCCTTGAACGCCTCATACGTGAGGTTGTCGACGAAGTGTCTGCCAGTGTGTGGGGATTTGAATCTTGGCACGCTCCCTTGTCATTTTGCCAGAGCCACCCGTAATCGATAGGCGGCCCCCGGCCACCAGTCGCATAAGGAATGAGGGATTCCACCGTTTTCGGTGGAATCCCTCATTCCTTATCAATAATGCGCTCTTCCAGCGTGGTTTCGATACGCGGGCGGCGCCCGCTACTCAACCATCGGCTGGGCGGGCGGGCTACTCAACCACCGGGGGACCGCCACCTACGGCAGCGCCAGTTGCACGGCCTCGGGGCGCACCTGGAACGTGACGTCGGTGACGTCCCCGACGACGTCGCCGTCGATCTGGCAGGCCGCACCCTCGGGCACCTCGAGACGCAGCTGACTACCGGTGTAGCGGGCGATGTTGGGCCCGTCGCCGGCCTCGAACAGCACGTCGCTGATCATCTGCGCCATGTCGAGTCGCGTGCTGGGCGTGGCGACGAGCACGTCGAGCACGCCGTCGCGGGCGCTCGCTGCAGGCATCAGCGACACACCCTTCTCAAGCTCGCCGACGTTGCCGATCGACACCAGCGACGCGTCCACCTCCACCGGCGGTTGATCGTCGACGGTGAGCCGCACCCGCATCGGGTTGGCGTCGAGGTGTCGAGCGCCGGCCATCACGTATGCCACCACCCCGACAGCCTTCTTGAGGTCCTCGTCGGTGTCGTTCATGATGTTCGCATCGATGCCCACGCCGGCGAGCACGGCGGCGAACTGCACGCCGTCGGGCAATTGCACCTCGATGAGGTCAATTGCGGTAGGAGCCTTCTCCAGCCCGAGCCTCAGCGCCTGCTCCACGTCGAGCGGGATGCCCAGGTTCTTCGCGAGCAGATTGCCGGTGCCCGACGGGAGGATCGCCACCTTCTGCCCGGTGTCGGCGAACTCTCCCAACACCACGCGCACCGTGCCGTCACCGCCGGCGACGAGCACCACGTCGACGTCCGCTTCGAGCGCCCGACGCGCCATGACGACGCCGGGGTCGTCGGCCTCGGTGGGCAGCCACACGACGCGCTCGTAGCCGTAATCTTCGAGGGTCTGCTGCACCAGGCCGCGGAACGTTTCGATCCCGACGACCTTGACGGGGTTGTAGATGACCGCCGCGGCCAGGTCGTCGCCGCGCATAGGCCTGCGCACGACATGCACGTCGGCCAGGAGATTGGCGAGGCTCGCCGCGAACCCGCCCAGCAGGGCGCCGCCCACAACGTCGGTCACCTGGTGCGCGCCCATCCACAGCCGATTCACCGCGACGACAAGCACCGCCGCCGTCCCCGCAACCACGCCCGGCCACACCCGACGGCGCATCGTCGATAGCAACGTCGCCACCATCACGGCACCGGCCGTCCACATCGCCACATGCACCGACGGGTACCCGAACCCTTGCTGCGTAATGGCCCCCGCGAACGGCGACTCTGGGCGCGCCCTGCCGATGCTGTGGCGCATCAAGGTGGTGAGGCTCGCCGTCAGCACGAACGCGAGCAGCACCGCACCCGAGGCGGTGTAAAACCGCCGCCTGGACATCCACCACGCCACCGCCGCCGTGACGACGAGCAGCACCGGCCACGCAGTCACGCCCGCCACGATGGCGAGCACCTGGCCCAGGTTCGACGTCGGCTCCGGCGGAGCCACCCGCCACCACCCGTCGACGGCTTGGGGCAGCCACGCAGTCCACACTGCGAAGGCGAGCGCCAGGAGCGCGGCAGACGCGAGCGTGAAACCGCTTCGACGAAGTTGCTGCATGCGCACAGACTATCGGTCACAGCACCGCTCGGCGTGGAAGCGGATTTGCAAGTAGGGTGGGCTCATGATCGATCCGAAGCTGCTCCGCTCAGACCCCGACCGCATTCGCCGCTCGCAGGAAGCCCGCGGCGAGTCCGTCGAACTCGTGGACGAGCTCGTGGCAGCTGACGAGGCGCGCCGACGCTCGATCGCGCGCTTCGAGGAGCTGCGCGCGCAGCAAAAGGCCGCTGGCAAAGACGTCGCCAAGGCCAAGGGCGACGAAAAAGCCGCCCTGCTGGCGAGCGTCAAGCAGCTCGCCGCCGACGTGAAATCCGCCGAGAGCGCGGTGAGCGAGGCCGAAGAGCGCTTCACCGAGCTGTTCAAGAGCGTCGGCAACATCGTCCTCGACGGGGTCCCTCGCGGTGGCGAAGATGATGGCGAGATCCTCGACACCGTCGGCACGCCCCGAGACTTCGCCGCCGAGGGCTTCGAACCCAAGGATCATCTGGAGCTCGGCGAGGCGCTGGGCGCGATCGACATGGAGCGCGGCACCAAGATCTCCGGCTCGCGGTTCTACGTGCTCACCGGCGTGGGCGCGCAGCTCGAGCTGGCACTGCTCAACCTCGCCATGAGTAAGGCCCTCGAATGGGGCTTCACGCCCATGCTGCCGCCGGCGTTGGTGAAGCCGTCGGCAATGGATGGCACCGGTTTCCTCGGCCAGGCCGCCGACGACGTCTACCACCTTGAGCGCGACGACATGTACCTCGTCGGCACCTCCGAGGTGGCGCTGGCCGCATACCACTCGGGCGAAATCCTCGACGACCTGCCCAAGCAGTACGCCGCCTACTCGCCGTGCTTCCGCCGCGAGGCCGGCTCCTACGGCAAAGACACGCGCGGCATTTTCCGCGTCCACTGGTTCGACAAGGTCGAGATGTTCGTCCACTGCGATCCGTCCGACGCTGAAGCATGGCACCAGAAGGTGCTCGGCTGGGAGCGTGAGTTCCTGGAGCTGCTCGAGATTCCGTACCAGGTGCTCGACGTTGCCTCCGGCGACCTCGGTCTCTCCGCCGCCCGCAAATTCGACTGCTACGCCTGGCTACCCACACAGCAGCGCTACCGCGAGGTAACGTCGACGTCGAACTGCACTGATTTCCAGGCCCGCCGCCTCGGCATTCGCGGACGATTCGACGACGGTGTGAAGCCCATTGCGACGTTGAACGGCACCCTGTGCGCCATGACCCGCATCATCATCATGCTGCTCGAGAACCACCAGCAGGCCGACGGGTCGGTGCGCGTGCCAGAAGCACTTCGGCCATTCCTCGGCGGCATGGAGGCCCTCGTTCCCACCGCGAAGTAGCTTCCCACCTGGGCGTTTACCGCGCGTTCAGGTTCGCGGCAAGCGACGTTTGCCGTGCGGTGGCATGGTGGATCGAACGATTCTGGAGAGGAGAAGGCAACGATGACCTTCACGCCCAAGTTGGTGGCGCTCGACATCGACGGCACACTCGTCGATTCGGCTGGCAATATGCCCGACGAGGTACACGCCGCGGTGAACCGTGCCGCAGAGCAGGTGCCCGTGGTGCTTGCGACCGGACGCGGTTGGCTCGCCACGCAGCCCATTTTCGACATGCTCGGTCTGCCTCCCGGCTGGGCCGTCTCGTCGAACGGTGCCGTGCTCGTGCATAACCCGCCGTTCGAGCTGGTGCACGAGGTGCTCTTCGACCCGGCAGAGACCATCCAGCGCGTCTCCGAGCTGCTCCCCAATGCCCGCATCTGCGTGGAGCGCAACCTCGTGCGGTACGCGTCGCAGCCTTTCCCAGAAGGTGAAATCGAGGGGGAGGTGCACATCGTCGGGCTCGACGAACTCATGTCCGAGCCGGTGTCACGCCTCATCATTCGCGAGCCCGAGGCCGACGGGGACAACATCTTTGGCGATCTCATCTCGGAACTGGGCATGCACGACGTGTCGTACTTCGTCGGGTGGTCTGCGTGGCTCGACATCGCGCCCAAGGGCATCCACAAGGCCACCGCGCTGCAGCGCGTGTGTAACGAGATGGGCGTCGATGCGCGCGACGTGCTCGCCCTAGGCGACGGCTACAACGACATCGAGATGCTCCAATGGGCAGGGCGAGGCGTTGCGATGGGGGAGGCTCCCGACGAGGTACGCGCCGCCGCCGACGCGGTGACCACCGGATTCGCGGAACTGGGCACCGTCGCAGAACTCGACCGCTGGTTCGGCGGTCCCGCCCCGAGCCGCCGGCAGCGCTAACTCGGCCCGCGTCCGCGCGCTGATGACTAACGAACGTCACGAAGGCGGCCCCAGACATCACGACGGCTTCGAGCCAAAAAACTTCAAAATCCGTACGCAGATGAAGCTAAGGCCCCGAAATAGGGCACTTCGGTCAATCTGCGTACGGATTATGAAGTTTGCTGGTTGTAGCCGGTGGGTGGCTGGAGATGTGGGTGTGCAGTTAGGATCGAGGCATGCGCGGCATCATTCTCGCGGGCGGCTCCGGCACACGCCTCCACCCGATCACCAAGGCCATTTCCAAGCAACTCGTGCCTGTCTATGACAAGCCGATGATCTACTATCCGCTCTCGACACTGCTCGCGTCGGGCATCCGAGATGTGTTGGTCATCACCACCCCGCACGACGCGCCACAGTTTGAGCGGCTCCTGGGGGATGGGTCGCAGTTTGGGATCAGCATCACGTATGCGCAGCAGCCTGAGCCGAAGGGGCTAGCGCAGGCGTTCACGATCGGCGCGGACTTCATCGGCAGTGACCATGTCACCCTCGTCCTGGGCGACAATATCTTCGCCGGCCCCGGACTTGGTCGTATGCTGCGTTCGCTGGGGGAACGTGAAGGTGCGACGGTGTTCGGCTACCGGGTCGCCAACCCGGAGGCGTACGGGGTTGTCGAGTTCGATAAGGATGGTGTGGTCACCTCCATCGAGGAGAAACCTGCCGAGCCGAAGTCGCATTACGCGGTGCCCGGCTTGTACTTCTACGACAACCAGGTAGTCGAGATCGCGCGCGGGCTCGAACCGTCAGCGCGTGGGGAGTATGAGATCACCGACATCAACCGCCTCTACCTCGACAAGGGGCAGCTGCGCGTGGAGATCCTCTCACGCGGTACCGCCTGGCTCGATACTGGCACCTTCGATTCCCTCAACGACGCCAACGATTTCGTGCGCACCCTCCAAGCCCGCCAAGGGCTACAGGTGGGCTGCCCTGAGGAGGTGGCATGGCGGATGGGCTTCCTCTCCGACGACGAACTTGCACAACGCGCACAACAACTCGCGAAATCCGGCTACGGCAACTACCTCCTTGACCTCCTAGCCGATGACACGAACAAACCGGCCAATACGTAACAACCCACCGACAACCACACCACCAGCACACGCGACAACTCACGAGCGGCGTACCCCATCGCGTCGAGGATGTCGCCGACGCGTGCGATGATGCGATGCACGACGATGTCACCGATGCCGCCGGTGACCGCGGTTGGGTTCGTGGAAGGCCTTCGATGAGGGGCCTGGATACAGCAGTGTGGCGGGTCGCCCGCGGAGGGGACCCGCCACACTGGGAAGCATGGGGATGGAGAATCAGGCGGCGACGCGTTGGCTGCTGGCGCGCAGCGCCTTGGCGGTGGCGAGCACGTCTTCTGGGCTAGGCACGACGGGAGTTTTCGGTTCCGCTGGCGCGCTGCTGTCGAGTTCGATCCGCCGGAGGTGACGTTTCACCGTCGAGACGGAGCAGCCGATCTTCTGCGCGATGACGCTGAGCGGCTCGTCCGGGTTGGCCTGACGTATGCGGAGAATCTCTTGGCGATCAAACTGGCGACCCGAGTTGACGCCTGCGTAGATGTCTATGTTCTCGTTGCTGATCTGGACTCCGAGACGGGCGCGGATCTCCTGACGCTGACGCTTGGTGGTGCCAGCGACGAAGCCGGTCACCTCGTGCTTCACGACTGCGTCGGAGAGACACTGTGCGAGCATAGGGCAGTCGGCGCAGAGGCGCGCTGCCTGGGTTCGAAGCATGGCCTGCTCGCGACGCTCGGCACGCGTGTTGGGATTGGCACCGTCTTCCAGGAGCGGGTGTAGGAAGACGTTGGACGCGTTGACGCAGGGCGCTAGCTGATCGGTCATGGTGTTCTCCTCATCTCTCCGCCGGGGTGACCCGACGGCCTCACACTTCGATGATGACAGGAAAACGAGGGGCCAAACCTCAAATCATGTGGGCGTCATTACGGGTTTTGGTTGAGTACGAGGTCCGGGAGGTGCTGGGTATAGGTACTCAGGAGTTCAGCTTGCGAAGTGGGCACCATCCGTCATGGACCATCGTCTGACAAGGGGTTTTGCACCCATCATCCGACCGCTGAAAGGCAGTCGTTCATCATGCAGTGCAGCGACACTAGTACTCAGTCGGGCCATTCCGACCATTCGCTGACACCTATGAGTAGTTGCCTGACGAGAACCCTCAACGCACACGCTAGCCAACGAAAGGGTCACTATCCGGTGAGAGTGGCACTCTGTAAAAAACTACTTCTTTGAGTAGTACTTCTCCATCTCGTCATCACGCAGGGCCTGCCCGAGTTGAGACAGGCGTTCTTCATCGACTCTGACGTACGACTGCCTGTCCACCGACCTGCCGAAGCCCGCCCACGGAGCGCTGTAGGAGCGGATATTCGAGGAGCCCTCGAAACCAAGACTCATCGCGAGCTTGGTGATCCGGTCGTTGGTGAGAGCATCGTCGACGGTGAAACTCGGCCCGATCGCGGTGACGGCCTCGCGGAACTTGATCGGGTCGGCTAACACCCCACGCGAGGTGAGCTTGTCGAACACCGCCAGGGTCACGTCGCGCTGGCGCTCCTGACGGTCGAACTCGCCGTTTGCCAGGTTGTAGCGCTGCCCGACGTACCAGCGCGCGTCCTCGCCGGTGGCGAGCGTCACCTCACCCTTGGGCCACGAGTGCCCGCCCCACGAGGAAGCCTGCTTGTTGTAGACCGTCACACCGCCGACGGCGTCGATTGCTTTCTTAAACCCCTCGAAGTCTGTGATCGCCACATGGTCGATGTGGATGCCAAGCAATTGCTGCACCGTTTGCACAGCCAGCGGAGCGCCACCCCACGAGTAGGCGGCATTGATTTTGGCCACCTTCTTACCTGGAATGTTGACCCAGTAGTCACGCGGGATAGAGATGAGGTGGACGCTCTTGCGATCACCTGAGAGATGCGCGAGGATCAGCGCGTCGGAACGGCCACGGTCGGCACCGCGGGAGTCGGAGCCGATGATGAGGATGTTGACCGGCGCGTTGTCTTCGCCCGGCTTGGCGGCCTTGCCAGATGGCGGCGACCACGTCTCGCTGGGCGGCAGGAGATCCTTCGAGCGGTGGATCGAGTTGAGCGCATCGTTCAGCGCCTTGCCGTACCAGGCAAGTACCCCGATCGCCAGCAGCAGCACCACACCCAACAGCGCGAGGGTGACGGTGAGCGCGCGACGATTCTGCTTGCGCCCTGCGGCGCGACGTGGCGTGCTGTCGTCAGTTTCCCGCAGACCGTCCTCGTCCAAGACACTGTCGCTCATTGCAGCGCTCCCATCATGGTTCTTCCAAGCACCTTGGCAATCACGTCGAGATGCGAGTCAATGATACGCGCAGTCTCCTCAGCCACAGAATCACCGCGCCCGTAGGGATCGTGCACGGAGTCGCCGCGCTCGACGGTGCGATGCGCCCACAGGTAGGGGGCCACGTCCTCGGGGCGGGCAGAGTTTGGCAGGTGCTGCAACTCCCGGGCCACATGCCCGATCAGGAACGTCTTCATCGCCGCCTGCGGCCATTCCTCAAGGATGTAGTTGCGGTGCCGTTCGCTCATCGCGATGACGAGGTTCGCTCCCTCGACGAGTTCACGGGTGATCTGCTTCGCGCTGTGGTTTGACCCGTCATTGGGATCGGTGAGGTGTCGCGCCATCGGTGGGTCGACGGGCTGTCCGACGAGCGCCTGCGTGCCGGCGGAATTGACAACGATCCCCGGCAGCCGAAGGTGACGCATGCGACGGTCGGCATAGGCAGAGCGGCAGATGTTCGCCGTGCAGACGAACAACAGCCTCAATTCCCGCAAGGCCTCGACCTGTTGCGCTTCCTCTGGTACCTCCTCGACGACAGCCTTCCGCTCCACCTTGGCGGCGGGGGTTTTGTCGGTCATCAGAACACCGGCCTCGACGAGGGCCTGCAGAAACTGCACGGTGCCGGTGCGGACTTCGTCTTCGGGCGCATCCCAGCGGTTGAGGGCCTCGGCCACCGGGTCGAGCCCGGCCACCACGTCGAGGTAGATCACGCAGCCGGTGCCACCGATCATCATAGGCTCGCCTGCGGGCAGTGGCATCACGTGGATCGTGTCGGTTTTTGGATCGTGAACCCAGGCGGTGTCCGGGTGTACGCGGTAGCTGCTCATCGGGGATCCTCCTGCTCCGGATGGGGAGTGTCGTGGTGGGTGACATTCTCGTCGACGGCGCGATGCATCCGCCGCAGCCACGCCTTCCACACCTCGGTAGGGGTGGGGCGTCGTCCAAGGTCCATGGCGAGGCGGTCGGTGTTGACCAGGACGGAGCGCACGACGAGCTTCGCTGCGTCAACAGGGCCGCGGGCGGCTTTGAGGCGGGCGCGCCATTCGGCGGAGCGCACGACGTGATCGCCGCTGGAGAACTGCTTCCACAGCTCGTAGTGGCGGTCATCGCGGTACTGTTCGAGTTCGCCGATGGCCGCCGCGAGGGGCAGTTCGGCGTCGAATTCGCGCGCCACCTGGCGGGTGCGGGAGCGCACCTCGTCGTCGGGGCGGCGCCAGGCGGCCTCGACGTCGGCCACTCCCGGGTCGCCGCTGCGGGCCGCATGCAGCAGCAGGATGAGCCGCTGGTGCTCCAGGCTCGGCACGTAGCAGACGCGGTGCCCGAGCTGGATCGCGGTGCGGTCGTGCCAGAAGCGGTCGAAGGCGTCGTTGGGGCGCAACCCGATGCCCGGAAAGGAGCGGTGGATGTCGGCGTAGCCGAGCTTGTCATGCCACACGCAGGCTGCGTGCCCGAACGGGGAGCCCGTCTCGAACGACGCCACACGCCGCCAGCCCTGCTTCATCAGGCTTTGCATCACGCGACGTGCTAGGCGCGGCTCGATGAGCACGTCGGCGTCGGTGGAGGAGCGGGGCACAGGCTGTCCGTCTTCAAGTTGTAGCAGCTCGGTATGCAACGCAGGCCCCTTGATGTGCAGGGCTCGCGCGCCTTCTAACTCGCACACGAACTGGATGGCCGCATGCGTGAGCTGCAGCCGCTCGGGCGTCGGGATCACGGCACCTCCCGCAGCGCCTTCACGTCGATCAGGGAGCGCACAGCGGCGAGCGTGGCCTCCTCTATCGTCGCTCCCGGGGGCGCCCCGAACGCCTCCAGGCAGTGGGCGGCGAGCTCGTCGATGGTGCGCGGGGTGCTGCACAGCCACAGGATGTCGACGGTCACCACGCTGCCTCGCACGAGGCGGTCGTCGACGAGCATGAGCGCGTCGGTGCCCTCCTCGAGCACGTCCAGAAGCTCCCCATTCGTTTGGTAGCGCACGTCAGACCGTCCCCAATCGTGCTTCGACGAGTGGCTCCAGCATCTCCCACTCGGAATATGTCCAGCGTTGGATGCCGTCGACGAGGTCAATGATGTTCGCGACGGCGTGCAGCGGCTCGGGCAAGCGGTGGATGGACGACGATTGCGGCACCAGCTCTTCGATGGCGGTGAGCAGCGGCAGGTCTTCCACCGTCACGTCGGTGACCTCCGGGTCTCGACGCAGCAGCACCAGCCCGACGAGGAGTGGCTCGGCCCCGATGCTCGCCAGGCCCAGCTCGTCGGGGGAGCGCTCGGCCTTGTAGTAGCGCCCGGCGCCCACGACGGACAGCGGCTTGGGGTAGGGGGCGATGTCGCCGTCGGCGTTGACGCAGAGGGTCTCGTCGGTGATGTAGGAGTAGCGCTTCGCCAGGCCGATGGTCAGCGTCGTCTTCCCCGTGCCGCCGCCAGCGGCGAAGGCGAGCGCCTTGCCGGTGACGGGGTGCGCGACGCACCCGGCGTGCAGGAGGAGCCGACGACCGATCCGGCGGGCGAGCAGGGCGCGGGTGATCGTCTGGGTGGCGGAGGTGAGCAGGGCCTCGATGTCGTGCGCGACGACGGTGTATTCGTCGTCGGGCTGGGGTTCGTCGAGGGTGTTCGCTGCGAACGCTTGGTCGAGGGTACTCGCAGTGGGCTCCGCGTCGTTGGTGAGCTGCAGTCGCACGGTGGTTTCGGGGGCCTCATCTGGGCGTAGCGTGGCGGGGTTCACCAGGCAGCGCGCCCACACGCGCCGGAGCTCATCGGCCAGCAGCGCGTCCTGCTCTGGGCCTAGCTCACCGTCGGTGACAATGAGCTCTGCCAGGACGCCGATGCCGCGAATGAGGAGCGAGGCGCTCATGACAGCTCCGAGCAGTAGTGCTCTAGGGCGGCGAAGGCATCGTCGGGAGTGAAGCCCGTGGCGCGCAATTGGTCGAGGCGGAAAGCGCTGTGCAGCGGGCGGGGCGCGACGCCTTCCTTGCCCGCGGTGTATTCCTCCTGGGTGACGGGCGTGACGTCGTCGGGGTTGCGGCCGCGAAGCTCGAAGACGCGGCGGGCAATGTGGTACCAGCTCGTGACGGGGCCAAGGTTGGAGACGTTGACCACCCCCTGCACATCGTGCTCGACGAGGTGCACGATGGCGCTTGCCAGCGTCGACGTGAAGGTGAGGCGCCCGGTGGCGTCGGCGATGACGGTGGGGGACACGCCTCGGTCGGCCAGGCCTGCCATGGTGCGGACGAAGTTGGGGCCTGCTCCCACCACCCAGCTCGTGCGGGCAATGAGGTGGCGCGGGGCGCCCATCGCGGCCAGGTCGCCGGCGGCCTTCGTCTGCCCATACACCCCCAGCGGACTGAGCGGCTCGTCCTCCGGGTGCTCTTCTGCGGACCCGTCGAAGACGTAGTCGGAGGAGACGTGCACCAGCAGGAAGTCGTCGCGACGGGCAGCCGCGGCCAGTCGTGCGACGGCGGTGGCGTTGACGGCCCACGCCCGACGGTGACCCTCCGGTGTCTCGGCGGCGTCGACGGCGGTGTAGGCGGCGGCGTTGATGACCACGTCGATGCCCGAGAAATCGTAGGCCTCAATCGCGGCCGGATCTTCCAGATTCAGCGCTTCGCGACGAAGCGTCGTCGCATCCGGCAACAACCGCTGGAGTTCGGTGCCGAGCTGCCCGTCGGCGCCCAGAATCAGCACCTCGCGGGAGGCGAGGGGGGCCGTCGCTCGGGGGCGCATGGGGGTGACGTCGGTTAGCCGCGGATGGGTGCGGTCGGCGTCGGAGATTTCCGCTTGCTCAGCGGGGATAGGCCAGTCGATGGCGACGGTCTCGTCGAAGAGATTGAGGTAGGTGTATTTTGAGCGCGCCTCAGGAGACCAGTGGTCGTTGACGAGGTAGGAGTAGACGGTTCCGTCTTCGAGCGCCTGGTAGGAGTTGCCCACCCCGTAGGGCACGAACACGGCTGTCTCGGGGCCCATCTCGACGGTGAACGCTCGGCCGAACCCGTCGCCTTCGCGCAGATCCACCCAGGCGCCGAAGATGCGTCCGGTGGCGCAGGAGACGAGCTTGTCCCACGGCTCGGCGTGAATGCCGCGAGTGGCTCCGGCGTGGGCGTTGAACGACATGTTGTTCTGCACCGGGCCGAAGTCGGGCAGGCCGAGGGCGAGCATCTTTTCTCGCTGCCAATTTTCCTTGAACCAGCCGCGAGCATCGCCGTGCACGGGGAGGTGTAGCACGAGTAGGCCGTCGATGGGGGTGCGCTCCACCCGCAACTGCGTCATTGCGTACCTTCCCTCGAGTTCCTCATGTCAGCCTGGAGTATACCGTCGGGATAAGGATTGTCACTGCGCATGCCAGGCAGTGCGTCAGTAGAATGCGTCCCATGTCTCCACTCGTGCTCGCCCCCCTCATTGTTGCCGTTGTTCTCGCGGTGAGCGGAATCGCAAAGGTGCGCCAACCGGAGGATGTCGCGAGCGCGTTCAGCGCGCTGCGCCTGCCGCGCTGGCTGGGTCGCCCGTTCTTCCGGCTCGCGCTGCCCTGGGCAGAGCTGGCGTTGGCAGTGGCGCTGCTCGTGCTGCCCGGGGTGGCGGGGGTGATCGTCGCGGTGGCGGCACTAGCGCTGATGCTCGCCTACACCGTCGTCATTGGGCGGGCCCTCACCTTCGGCTACCCCGTGGATTGCAATTGCTTCGGGCGGCTCGGCATGGGCGAGGTGACCCGTCGCACGCTCGCCCGCAACGTGCTGCTCACCCTCGTTGCGGGCGTGGGTGTGGCCTACGCGGTCGTGGTTGGACGCATGCCTTTGGGGTACGTCGTCACCGGCGGGCCCGGCGTGTGGGGCTGGGTGCTGGGTGCAGGCGTGGCGGCGCTGGTGGCGACGCTGATCGTCGGGGGGCGCCCTACGCCCATGCCCGGCCCCGTCGCGGGCGAGCCTGCGGAGGTAGCACGAGACGGCGGAGAGCTCGACTACGTGCGGCACCCGACGCCGCCGGCGGCGGTCATCACCGCCACTGGGGTGACCTACTCGGTGCGGGAGCTGGCGAGAACGCAGGCGCAGCTGCTGGTGTTCACTTCACCAAGCTGCGGCTCCTGCAAGCCGGTCAGCGAACGGATGGGGCAGATGCGAGAGAAGCTCGGGCCAGTGGCGCTGCGCGAGGTGTACACGATGGAGGTTGGGCGAGGGCTGGAGCTGGAGGAGAAGGGCGATATCGCCCCCATCGAGCACGCGCTGTTCGACCCGCACCGGATGCTGCGCACCGCGCTCGAGATAGGCGGAACTCCGGCGGCCGTGCTGCTCGGCACCGACGATCTCCTGGCCGGAGGCCCCGTCGTGGGGACGAGTAGCGTTCTGGAGTTTATCGAGGACGTAGCCGCCGAGGTTGCCGCAGCGCTACCGCCAGAGGGCGAGCAAGCCCAAGCCGGTGACGAACCGCAGAATCAGTAGGCACCAGAGCCGAGGAGCACGACGCGCACCGTGCGCAGGAGAATGGCGATGTCTTGCAGCATGGACCAGTTGTCGACGTAGTAGAGGTCGAGTCGGACGGTCTCGTCCCAGTCGAGGTCGGAGCGGCCGGAAACCTGCCACAGTCCGGTGATGCCGGGGCGCACGTCGAGGCGACGCAGCACGTGGCTCTTGTAGGTCTGCACTTCGCTGGGTAGTGCGGGGCGGGGGCCGACGAGGCTCATGTCGCCGAAGAGCACGTTGAAGAACTGCGGGAACTCGTCGAGGCTGTAGCGGCGGATGAAGCCACCGACGCGGGTGATGCGCGGGTCGTCTTCCATCTTGAACAGGGCGCCGTCGGCTTCATTCTTCGCCATGAGTTCGGCCTTCAGCTCCTCCGCATTGACCACCATGGAGCGGAACTTCAGGCACTCGAACTCTTTGCCCTTGGTGCCCACGCGCACCTGGCGGAACAAGATGGGGCCGCCGTCGTCGAGCTTGATGGCCAGTGCCACGGCCAGCATGATGGGCCAAGACAGAAGGATGGCCACGCTTGCCCCGAATATGTCGAAGACCCGTTTCGTCCAAGCGGTGGCTCGGGCGGCGGTGGGGCGTTCGACGTGCACCAGCGGGATGCCGGCGACGGGGCGGACCGTCATGCGGCTAGCGGAGATGTCGGTGAGGGCCGGCACGACGATGGTCTGCGCGTCCACGTCCTCCAGGGCGCGCGCGAGACGGTTGAAGTCGTGGGCGCGGCTGAAGGAGCCCTCCGCGAAGACCACGGCGTCAGCTTGGGAGGCTTCGATGGCGGTAACTGCGTCGCGTGGTGTGCCCAGCACAGGCAAGCCTCCCGGGGCCTCCATGCCTTGCTCATGGTTGCGCATGAGGAGCCCTACAGGGCGGTATCCCAGCCAGCGGTTGCGCTCGATGACTCGTAGCAGATCGTCGACGTGGCTTTGCTCGCCTGCCACCAGCACTCGCGTGTTGAACTTCCCGGAGCTTAAGGCCACGTGGAGTACCCGGCGCATCACCCAGCGGCCCAAGAGCAGTAGCGGGATGCCGATGGAGAACAGGAAGATGAAGAAGCCGCGGGAGAGTGGGTAGTCAAAGAGGTACGCGGTCACCCCGAGCAGCGCCGCCACTAGGAGCGACATGTTGAGTACCCGCTTGAACTCCTGTGGCCCTGAGCCGAGCCATCGGCGCTCGTAAGTGCCAGCCAAGGCAAACAGAGCCAGCCACGCAGGAATGAGGCCGGCTGCAATGGGCGCGACGAGTTGGTCGACGTCGCGACCTTCGTTCCTGAACCCGGGCACGGCCTGGCGCAGGTAGATGGCTGTAAACGTCACGATGACGAGCAGAGCCAGATCTACGAGTGCCAGCCACAGTGCGGGTACGAACAGCTTTTTACGTCTGCGAACTCGAGCCATACGCTGCGGCGACCTCTTCTGAGCACCCACTGCTCTTCTCAACTAACGCGGCCCAGTGTAATGCGCCGCCCAATGGGGGTGTCAATTGGTGTCTGAGCACGCCAAAACAAGCCTGAGGAGGGGCTTGCATTTCCAACAGGCGCAGGTCTGACCTTAGACTCTGCAAGAGGCCAAGTTAGGGAGTGTGTTTCGATGACGGTGATTGACGTCGTTCGCTTGCTGCGCAAACAGTGGTTGCTGATTCTGGTAGCAGGCGCGATGGGTGTCGCTGGGGCAGCAGGATGGCTCTTTCTGCAGCCCGTGGTGTATGAGGCTCGTGCCACCGGGTATCTCATCGCTGCGGTGCCCTCCGGGGGAAGCGCCTACGACGCTCAGGCGACCACCACGTTCGCTGCCCAGCGAGTGCAGCAGTACATGCCGCTCATTGAAACCAAAGCCGTGGCGGATGAGATGGCGAAGGTGCTGCAGGAGCGCTCGCCAGGCGTGACGCCAGCTAAAATCTCGGCCGAGATCGTCGCCGGCTCGAACATCCTCGAGGTGCGCTCCCCCGGCAGGAACCCAGCGGAGGCGCAGGCGAGGGCCAACGCGGCGCTGCAGGCCATCGCGAACGTGATCCATCGCATGGAGACCATCCAGCCCTCCGCTGCGAAGGCCAATGAGGTTGGCAGCTTGGATGGCCTCCCGCAGGATGGTCAGCCAAGCGTGGCGCTCGTGAACTTCGAACCGGCCAATCTGCCCACCACGCCTGTCTCTCCCAATTGGCAACGTGGGTTGCTGCTTGGTGCCGGGCTGGGTTTGCTCGTCGGCGCACTCGTTGCCGTCTTGCGCCGTACGCTGGATGCGCGCGTTCGCACTTCGAAGGAAGTGGAGGAGTACGCCAAGACCAGCGTGCTCGGTGTCATTCCTCAAACTGGCGAACTGAAGAAGCAGCGTAACAATGAAGCGCTGCAGGCGGAAACCGGCATGGCATCCGAAGCGCTCAGGAAGCTGCGGACGAACCTCCGGTTCACGAGCCTCGACGACCCCCCTCGCTCCTTCGTGATCACCTCCCCTAACCCGGGCGAGGGCAAGTCGACGGTAGCTGCCAACCTGGCCAGAGTGCTTGCCGAGGCAGGGCACCAGGTGGTTCTCATCGACGCCGACCTTCGGCGCCCCATGCAGGCCGCGGCCTTCCACTTGGATAGCCACCTCGGGCTCACCCAGGTGCTCACGGGCGACGTGAGGCTTGAGGATGCCCTGCAGCAATCAGCTCAGCCCAACCTGAGGGTGCTCACGGCCGGCCGGATTCCTCCGAACCCCAGCGAAGTCACAGGCTCTCAGGTGATGGCCGACATCATCCAGACGCTGGAGATTGACAACATTGTCATCATCGATGCGCCTCCGCTGTTGCCAGTCACCGACGCCGCCGTGCTCACCGCGGCTTCAGACGGCGCCCTCCTCGTGGTTCGCGTGGGTAAGACGTACAAAGAGCAGGTGCACGTTGCGGCGAAGATCCTCGAGCAAGTGCAGGGCAAACTGCTGGGAGCCGTGCTCAATGGCGCCACCAAGAAGACGATGGGGGAGGTTGTGTACGGTTACGGTAAGGGCTACGGGTACGGGGCAAGCTACTACACCTCGTACGAAGGTGGCGGTAAGCGCCGGGGCAAGAAGAAGGCCACCTCGCAACGTCCCGAGAGTGCAGTGAGCCCGGTTTCGGTGGAGCCGTACTCGGTGTCGCAGCCGCAGGCCACTCCCACGCGGGCTCGGCACGGCTGACCCGGTTCGTTTCGCGAAGTCTTCGGCGGACGATGATCTGGTGATGTGACGATCACAGGCTTGCCCGGTCGAGTTCGGAGAACACCGAAGTGGGGCGGCTAGACTGACAGCGTCGTCCCTCAGCACACGGAAGAGTGTCTTTTATGTCTACTACCCTCGTCACCGGTGGGGCCGGTTTCATCGGCAGCAACTACGTGCGTTACCTGATGGAGCACACCGACGATCAGGTGGTGGTGCTCGACGCCATGACCTACGCGGCCAACGAGGCGTCGCTCGCCGGGCTTCCCGAGGGCAGGGTGCGGCTGGTGCGGGGTGATGTCGCCGACCCGGAGGTGGTCGAGGATGTGGTGCGCGGGGCGGATGTCGTCGTGCATTTTGCCGCGGAATCTCACAACGACAACTCGCTTTCAGACCCGTCGCCGTTCATCCGCACCAACCTGGTGGGTACCTTCAACCTCCTGGAGGCCGTGCGTCGCCACGACGTGCGCTACCACCACATCTCCACCGACGAGGTGTACGGCGATCTGGAACTCGACGACCCGGAGCGCTTCGTCGAAACCACGCCGTACCGCCCGTCGAGCCCGTATTCGGCGTCGAAGGCCGGCTCCGATCACCTCGTGCGCGCGTGGGTGCGCTCGTTCGGGGTGCGGGCCACCATCTCTAACTGCTCCAACAACTACGGGCCGAGGCAGCACGTCGAGAAGTTCATCCCACGTCAGATCACGAACCTCATCGACGGGGTGCACCCCAAGCTGTATGGGGCCGGGCTCAACGTGCGCGACTGGATTCACGTTGACGACCACAACTCGGCAGTCCTCGCCATCGTCGAACGTGGCCGCATTGGCGAGACGTACCTGATCGGTGCGGATGGGGAGATGAACAACAAGTCTGTGATCCAGATGATTTTGCGGCTGATGGGTGAGGACGAGAACGCGTTCGAGCACGTCCATGACCGCCCCGGCCATGATCTGCGCTACGCGATTGATGCAACTCTGTTGCGCACCGAGCTTGGGTGGGAGCCGAGCTACAAAGACTTTGAGGATGGGCTAGCGGCCACCATCGATTGGTACCGCGCCAACGAAGATTGGTGGCGGCCTATGAAAGCTGCGACGGAGGCAAAGTACGCGAAGACTGGCCAGTAGGTGGCCGGTGCGGCTGCCGCCGCCATGGCTAGGTGTTGTCGGGCGTGTTGGTTGTGTCGACGCGAGCCGCCGTGGGCAACCGCCTGCCATACGTGCCCGCATAGGTGAAGACAGCCCCACGCTCACCCCGGTGGCTTGTGCTCCGAGCAACTGATGACAGCGGGTGGAGAAAGGTGAACGAAGCCGCTTGTCGGGGCAAGGATGCAACAATAACGACAAAGTTGGAGTACGTTGAGGCGTTGTGCTAGCGTACGAAGTGACCTTCAGGCCTAGTATAGTAGGGGGCTTTGCCAGATGGCTGAGTTTGACAAGGCGGTGCGCCGCCGGACAGTAGTTCAGGGAATGGCGTGGTCGGTGCCGGCAGTAGTGGCAGCCAACCACCTTCCCGCCTTCGCGGCGAGTGCCTGCATTGATCACGCCGAATCATGGGGTGGGCATTTCACTGCATCGCATCTCCAATCCACCCGCATCCCGCTGCCTGGCACCAAGATCACCAATGATTCGATCTACGCGGGCAATCTTGACGGCGATGTCATTAGAACAGACCGTCTCCCGGAGGTCTATCGGCAGTACCCGTGGGTGAATAGCTTTGCGGTCATCTCGCAGAGTGGCGATGCCACCGACGGCAGCATCTTGAAGCTCACCTTCCCTCAGCCCGCGTACTGTGTTGAGTTCCTACTTCACGACATTGACTCCCAGCGCTCCGGCCCCAGAGACTTGTATCAAGACTCGGTCACGGTGACGGCTGATGGCGGCGCTGTCAACGCGGTAGCGTTCAATGCCCAGCATATTCGGATCAAGAACAACAATTCTTCGAGTGTCACCGTTGAGAGCCCCCACGAATTGTCGTCGCTCTCCAGCCAGTATGAATGGGATATGTACAAGTCAACCAATGGCACGGCGGCAATTAGCATCGTTGGCCCCATCAACGGGCTATCCATTCAGTACCGGAACGTGAGCCCGTATCTGAATCGTGGCAGTCGCCATAACTACCAGCAGATGGCTGTGAGTAACATCAAGTACTCCATCAACCGGTGTGACTGCGGCGCCAACTAGCGCTCCAGGGCTGTCCGAGCGCGTCGCTCTCGGGCACCCGAACATGGTTCTGAGTTCACTGCTGGAACAGTAGTGAACTGAAGATGGTAGCGACCGAGCCCCCTTACGTGGCTCGGTCGCTTTCTTCTGCCCGCTGCCCACCGACTCGATGAGGCTATTGCGCCACGGTTGCTTGAAGGGGATCTGGCTCAGTCGGGTGCGGATACCGGCCCGCAGATTTCCCTGGTGTCGGGGGCACGCACGAGCCACGCGATCATGCCGGGCTGAGCCAACAAAGCAGCTTGCCAGAGCGGGTACTCAAGAAGTGAACCACAAGTTGGAGTGGGCTGAAGAGTTGTGCTAGCGTTCGAAGCGATCTTCAGACCTAATAGAAAGTTTTGCTTAGATGACTGAGTTTGAGAAGTCGGTGCGCCGCCGGACAGTGGTCCAAGGAATGGCGTGGTCGGTGCCTGCCGTGGTGGCAGCCAACCAACTTCCCGCCTTCGCGGCGAGTGCCTGCATTGACGAGGCCGAATCATGGGGTGGATATTTCTCTGCAGCGCATGTTCAGGCCACCCGTGTGCCGCTGCCCGGCACCCAGATCACCACGGATAGTATCTACGCGGGCAGTCTTGACGGCGAAATCCTTAATGCGGGCAAGTTCCCGGCCATTTTCCGGCAGTATCCCTGGGTGAAGAACCTGGCGGTGGTAGCTCAGCACGGCAATACCTCCCAGGGCACTCTGTTAAACGTAAAATTCCCCAAGCCCGCGTACTGCGTTGAGTTCCTGCTGCATGATATCGACTCGAAGTTCTCCGGGCGCCGTGACCGGCATCAAGACTCAGTCACTGTGACTGCCAAGAACGGCGTTGTCAATGCGACGGTGTTTAATCAAGAGCATCTTCGAGTGCTCAACAACGGCTCATCGAGTGTCACCGTTGAGAGCCCTCACGTCATTGATACGCTCGGCTCCAAGTATGACTGGGATATGTACACCGAGACGAAGGGTTCTGCGGCAATTAGCATCGTCGGCCCGATCACCGAGCTCTCCATGCACTTCAAGGATATTACCCCCGGCCTGGATACGAGTAGCCGCCACAACTACCAGCAGATCGCCGTGAGCAACATCAAGTACTCCATCAACAAGTGTGATTGCTGAACCTAGTGCGCCTAGGCGGCCCGAGCATGTTACCTTTGGGCGCCTGATAACGTTTCCGGATGCGCTGGCACGATAGGTAGCTGGAGATTGTAGCGACCGAGCTCCTCTGCGTGGCTCGGTCGCTTTACTCCGTTTGCAACGGCCACGCAGATGCCCCACTTCGCTTGGGCGCTGCCAGCAGCTCTATGCTGAATCCGAGAAACAGGTAGGGGAGACCAGTTGTGACACAGTCGGGAGCAGCGAAGGCTGGCCTCTACACGCTGACGGGCACTGCGGTGCACATGCTCGTGCAAATCGCCGGGCTGGTAATTCTCGCCCGCGTGCTTCAACCTGAAGAGTTCGGGGTTTACGCCGTTGCCATGACCGTCATCGGCATCACGACGCTGTTCCAAGATCTCGGTTTGTCCACCGCCGCGGTACAGGCAAAGGAACTGCCGACGCAGGTACGGACTAACCTCTGGTGGATCAATGCCAGCGTGGGGGGAGGGCTGGCGCTGCTCACCGTAGCCCTCGCACCGTTAGCCGCGTGGTTCTACCGAGAGCCAGCGGTGCATACCGTCCTGTATGTGATGGCGCCAACACTGCTCTTGGCAGGCTTTGCTGCTCAGTATCGGGCCAGCCTCATGCGTTCGATGCGCTATGGCATCCTGGCGATCATCGACACCACTGCGGCAGTGGTTGGGATGACACTCTCCCTCTTGCTTGCCTTCAGCGGCGGAGGCGTGTTGGCTCTGACCGTTCCGCAAGTGGTGACTGGCGTAGGTACCTTGGTCGCTGTCGTGTGGGCCGCGAAATGGTTTCCAGGCCGCGCCAGGCGCGGCTTCGGCACTCGGAAGCTGCTGCGATTTGGCGTCGCCTACTTCCTCAATGGTTTGTTGACCTATGCTCATCGGAATCTGGACGTGGTGCTGCTCGGGCGCCTACACGGCAAGGCCGTGGTAGGGGAATTCAACCGTGCTTCCCAAATCACGAGAGCCCCGCTGAGTATGCTCTCCAATCCCTTCGCGCGCGTCGCGCTGTCAACCATGGCGCCCGTGCAAGACGATAACAAGGCGCTCGCGTCCCTGGCTCGAAAAGGCCAGATCATGTTGAATGTTCCCATCCTGTTCGTGGCAGGGGGGTTGATTGCGGCCGCAGGTCCTCTGGTGGAGCTCGCGCTCGGCAATGACTGGGGGGCGTCGGTGCCGTTCGTTCGTTTGATCGCAGCCTCCGAAGTGTTTGCGCTCATGGGGTCTGTTGCTGGGTGGATCCTAACCAGCTGCGGCCGTGGGGGGACGCTCATGCTTCTGTCAGTGACTTCCTTGATAACCAAGGCCTTCTCGGTGGGAATCGGTACGCTCTGGGGCGCCTACGGCATTGTCGCAGGGGTTGCGATCTCGCACGCGATCCTCTGGCCCTTCTCCTTGTACTGGGCGGGCCGGGTTACGGGAGTGCGCACCAAGGAGCTGTTAACCAGTTCCAGTATGCACGTGGCAGTTGGGGGCCTGAGTGCCCTCGGCGCCTGGGGTGTGTCCTCCATGTTCGTTGGTTCGCTACCCGCACTAGCTCAGCTGGTGGTGATCGGCGTCCTGCTCCTGTGCTTCCACGGTGCTGCAATGTGGCTGTGCTCAGGCTATCGCTCGGATGTGCGTTTCGCGGTGAACGGTGTTCGGTCTGCGTTGAAACGATCGTGAATCGTCGCCTCCACGGCTAGCAATGGAGGCCTGTGGGCGCCTGGACACTCACGGTTGCAGCAGGTGCTGCATCTTGTGCTCCGCCAGCTCGAAATCGGCGAGCGTATCGATGTCGATGCCCTCGATCTCCTCCATGATGAACAGCCCAATCCGTCCACCCAGACGGTTGTGCTGCTCCGCGTAGACGCGCGTGGCTGTCACGTACACCGAGCCGGTTTCCCGATACCGAAGCTCCGCCTCCGTCATGTCCTGACGGCGACGCCGGTGCTCGAAATCCCAATGGGGCACCGCACGCCCACCTTCCGAGGCCCAGAGGAACGGGGGGCACGCCACGACGCCCACCAGCGAGTCCACATCGGTGCCCTCAAACTGCTCGATGGCGCGCGTCAGCGTGCCACGCAGCCGGATGGGCGAGGTGGCCTGCAGCAGCATCACCGCGTCGGGCCGCTCGTCGCGCTCGGTGAGCACGTCGATCACATGTTCCACGACGGGCTCAGTCGGCGTAGTGTCCTGCGCGAGCTCCACGGGACGCCCAACCACTTCCGCGCCAGCGGCGCGGGAAACCTCAGCGATCTCGACATCCTCGGTGGAGACGATCACGTGCAGCCCTTCGACGGCGAGCGCCTGCTCAATCGTCCACACGATGAGCGGTTTGCCAGCCAGCAGCTGGAGATTCTTGCGCGGAATACCCTTCGACCCACCACGGGCGGGGATCACTGCGACGTAGCGGCTCATCAGATGTCCTTCGTTGTCGTGCCGGTGTTGGAGGCTTCTGTCCACTGGCTTCGGATCAGCGTGGCGGGTGCAGCGGGGTAGGCGTTCTCCCAGTGGGTGGGGGCATCCCCCCAGCGGGCCATGCCGTAGCGAGCCCAGAACTCCTCGAGCCAGGCAGGCGGGTTCACGTGATACACCCAGGAGGGTACGCCCCGGGCGGCGGCTTCCAGCACGCCGGTGGAGAACGCCGCGACGACGGGCCGGTCGAGCTCGGCGAGCGTGCCGTCAGCGTCAATCTCCATTCCCAGGCGACGCCAGAGCGCATGCTGGGCGCGCGAGAGCTTGTCCTCTTCCCGCGGATGAGGACGGTACGTGGCCTTGGTCATGCGCCAGAACGTCGTGACGGAACGGGTCATCGACCAGCGGCTCAGCTCCGCACCGTGTAGCTGCCCCAGAAATACCGGGCGTTCGAAGCGGCTGATGTGCGGCGCCGGGTGCGCAGCGGCCGCAGCGAGCATGGGGGAACCCACGTCCACGAACGTCAGATCCGGGCGGCCAGCCCGGAGAAATTCAGAATCCGCCGGCGACCAGGTCAACACCGTGGCACCGGGCGGTGGGGGAGGCGCGAACGGCGTCAGGAGCCCATGTTGCACCACCCATTGCTGCCAGCCACGCTTCCGGGCGAGCTGATGGGCCCAGGCCCCTGTTGGCAGGTGGTCACCGATCGACGCCACGGCTTCCACCGACGACGGCAGGGCCTCTGCCGACGGCAGCGTGCGCCACGTGTCGGCGGGGAGCTCCAGATTCACCGTCGTCGGTTTCACGATCACGGCATCCAGGGCATCGCCGAGCGGGGTGAGCAGCGAGTGATGGTTAGTTGGGGAGTTAGAATCGCAGGCGACGAGCAGCTTCGGTTCCGAGCCCCGCAGCAGGAACTCGAAGGCTACCGGGGAGCCTGATCCGCCTTTGCCGGTGAGCTTGTCCTTCAGCACGTGGAGCCGTCGACGAGACGCCTGCCACGCAGCCCACGAGCCGTGATCGGTGAATTTCAACCCCACAGCTTCGCCACCTCCTTCGCCCGGTGCACGAACGTGTGTTCGGCGAGCGTGCGGCGCTGGCCCGCGTCTCTGATGGCGTCTCCCCAGCGGTCGTCGCGGATGCACCGTCGGGCGAGCTCGACGAGTTCCTCCTCGCTGTCGAACACCAATACTTCCTTGCCCGGCTCGTAGTACTCCGCCACGTCGGGACGGTCGATGAGTTGCACGCCACCCACGCCCGGGGCCTCGAAGGTTTTCATCGTGAAGCCGTCCTGATCGAAATGAACGTTCAACGCCGCCGGGGCTCCCGCCGTCAACTCGTAGCCCTGCAAGCGCGGCACATCCCGCATGGAGCGCACGTTAGGGCGTCGCCACTGCCACGTCCTCGCGCGGTCGAAAAGGTGCTTGCTCCACGAGCGACCCACCGCCATCACGGGCACCTCAGCACGAACGAGTGCTTCGACGAACTGCTGCCGACGCGGATACCGCGCCCCGACGAAGAGGATGTCGTTGGACTGCTGGCGCCGAGCGGGAACCATGGTGTGGTCGAACGCATTGGCCACATGGAGGCACTCGCGCCCGGCAGCCGCAAACGCTTGGGCATCCAATGGCGAGTAGGTGATGAGCTGCGGAAAGCGGTTCAGCGTGGCCTCGGTGTGGTTGGTGCGTCGAACCTCATCCCAGATCCAGAGAATACGCCGAGCGCCTACCTCGTCGATGGCATCGAAAACCACGTCGTCCACGTGGTCGCCTCGAATGATGATGACGACATCTGGGCGTGCTGCTCGGATTGCTTCGGCAGTGCTGGCCCCGGCGCGCACCCCGGCTTCGTGCTTGAGGCCGAGCTTGGTTGGCAGCTCGACGCGCGCCTTGTGCTGCAGTTTCGCCCGGAAGCCATCCAGCCGGTCGTACTCGTGCAGCGTCACCTCGTGCCCGGACAGCTCAAAGCCACGCGCAATCGACTGGGCGTACCCGTGGAAGGCGGGTGCGACGAGCATGACGTGCGGAAGGCTCATGGTTGGTACCCCTCTTTACCATGGCGCATGGCCCACGCATGCGCGATGAGCTGGCGTTCGTGCCGACGGGTGCGTCGCGCGTTCACACCCTGGACTCGCCTGGCCTGTCGGGTGAGGTTCCAGAGGAAATTGATGTCGGTGGCGATGAGTAACAGCGCGCGCAACCCTCGCACGCCTCCCCACTTCTGCGCGTATTGGAAGCGGGAGTCTGTTACCCAACCCCGACGACGATCCGACGGCGTAGACCCGCCCGCTGCGTGCTCCACCGAGATCTCGGGGACGTACATCGACGGAACCCCAACCTCGCTCAGGCGACGTTGGAGGTCCACCTCTTCGCTGTTCATGAAGAAGCGCTCATCCATGCCGCCGACGCGCTCGAACGCGTCGCGGGGGATCAACATGCAGGCACCCATGACCCAATCCACCTGGACGGCGCTGCTGGAAGCGTGCGCCCTGAGGTCATGTCCGACGAACCGATGCCACAGCTTGGTGTGCCTGATCCGGGCCAGTGGTGTGAGCCATTCCCAGGCATGATGGCGGGCCTTCGGCCAGCGGCGGGCGGTGTAGTTGGCGGCACCGTGCTCGATGACCTTCGGGCTGATGACCGTGTTCGGGAACTTCGTCGCTGCCTGCGCGAGCTCGGAAACGAAGTTCGGCGATAAGGAGAGGTCGCTGTTGAGGACCAGGAGGTAGTCGCCTGTCGCAGCGGCCGCAGCAGAGTTGACGTTCGAGCCGAAGCCGCCGTTGCGTTCCCTGCGGATGAGTTGATACCCGGAGCCTTCTGGGAACGGGGAGGGGGAACAGTCGTCGCTGACGATGATCTCGATGTCTGGGGCGCCGAGTTGAGCTTCAAGCTGGGCGATCAACGCTTGCGTGGGTTCGCTGTCACCGTAGTGCGGGATGATGGCGCTGATGCTAGGCGGCTGCGTCATGACAGGGCACCAGGCTCATCGTCGGGGCCGGTGCACAGCACCAACTCCGCAGTTGGAGCGGTGAGGAGGACTGCCGAGAGCGACACGGCACGGAGACCAGTGATGTGTGATGTCCAGTCTTGCAAGGCCCCTCGTCTCTACTGTGCCGTGGCAATGAGTGTCGCTCTGCGCCATATTAGCCCGGATCTATCACGTTGTCGTCTGCAATTCCTGTGCGACGCACCAAGCCGTCCCGAAGGCGAGTGCGGTGTTCCCGACGTGCGACGCGGCAGCGCGATGTAACGCTAAGCTGTGGGCGACGAGAGAAAGGTGCTGGGCCCTGGGCACTCAACGCAGAATGCATTGGATGGACTCATTGCGTGGGCTGGCCGTTAGTCTGGTGGTCCTTCACCACGCCGCTGGCATCCCTCGTGTACTCCAGGTTGGAGGCGACCTGTCCCTGCCAAGCTGGGACGCCTTCGTCTCCTTATTCGCAGCGTTTCGCATGCCGATGCTGTTGGCGATGTCTGGAATGCTGCTTGCGAATTCGGTACACAAGCCGCTCAGCTCCTTTGCTTCAGGGAAATTACGTAGGGTTCTTTGGCCGTATGTCGTGTGGACATTGGTGACGCTGGCTTGCCTGGGAGAGCTCTCGAGCGCTACCCGACCGCAGACTTGGATCGTCGGCCCGTACCACATGTGGTTCTTGGCAGTTCTGCTTTGCTGCTACCCGATTGCGTGGTTCACGCGCTGGATACCAGCGTGGGTCATGGTGTTGGGCATGCTGGGGGTGCTCATGGTGGCTGACCCATCGACGAACTGGATCCGGCGTGTACTGTTCTTCGGTGCCATGTTCATGCTGGGTGTGGCAGTTCGTCGCCATTTGACCTCGATCCTTACCATGCCTGTTTGGATCGTTGGGGTGGCCGGCCTCGTGGGAGTTGTGATCGCCTGTTCCCATGCCTTTGGCTGGGGGATTCCGATGGTCGATCAACGACAGGTTTGGACGTGGCTATTGCCTTGGGCGGGCGTCTTCACGGTCATCTGGTTGTGGTCTAGGGCACCACGGATGCCAGCGCTCGAGTGGCTCGGTCAGAAGTCGATAGTGCTTTACTGCGTTCACTTTCCAGCGCAGGCGCTGTCGGCGTTGGCATTTCAGGAAGTGGCCGAGAGTGCTCCTTGGCCCTTCCTGCTGATTCAAATTACCGTGGGCTTCGCGGTCCCTGCTCTATTCTTGTGGGGTTACCGCTTCACTGGTTTGCTCTTCGAGTTTCCCCAGTTTGCGGCGCATAAAAGGAATGAAGTGCGCAGGTGAGGGTGTTCGTGCCGCTGAGTGATCTGCCTGGGCGTTGGACCGAATGGGCTCAGATGCCTGACGCCGAGACGAAGAGCTGGCCGGTTCCGGAGGCTGCGACGTGTTCTCCAGCGGGGATGAACACGGCCTCGCCACAGCTGAGCGTGAGGCGCTGATCCCCATCAAGGACGAACTCGCCTTCGGTGACGAGCGCGATGCGTCCTGCATCCTCGCGGGGCATGATGAGGCAGGCGTCGCTGGTGGGGGTGAGCAGCCACACCTCGAATTCGGGGAACGTCGTCGGGTAGCGGAAGAGGCCCTCCGAACCATCAGGGAGTTGGACTTGCGGATGGAGGGTGCGAAAGCTGACCAAGCCTTGGAGCCCGTCGACGTCGATGTGCTTGGTGGTGAGCCCGCCGCGAAGGACGTTGTCGGACGAGGCCATCACCTCGATGCCGGTGCCGCGCAGGTAGGCGTGCAGGACGCCGGCCTCGAGCGCTACGGCTTCGCCGGGGGCGAGCGTGACGCGGTTCATGAGTAGAGCCGCGAGGATGCCTGGGTCGCCGGGGAAGTGCTCGTTGATCTCGATGGCGGTGCGGGCGAATTCCCCAACAGCGCCGGGCGCGTCGAGGAGTTCTGCCGCGCGGGAGAGCACCAAGTTCACTAGGTCTCGGTGCTCGCGGAGGGTGAGGGCGTCCAGGAACACCTTCTGTAGCGCATCCTGCTCGGTGTGTTCGCGCAGTGGTTCGATGATGGCGGCTAGCTCTTCACCAGCGCCCAGTGCCTCGAACAGCGTGGCGGATTCAAACGGGTCGCGGAAACCGACGAGGCCCTCGAACGGGGTGAGCGCAATGATGATTTCGGGCTTGGGCCAATCATCCTTGTAGGAGCGTTCGGGGTGGCTGAGCGGCAGGCCGGCGAGGGATTCCTGCGCGTAACCGGCGAGCGCCTGCTCGCGAGTGGGGTGCACCTGAAGGCTCAGCGGGCCCGCAGCCGAGAGGATCTTCATCAGGTAGGGGAGTTTGGTGCCGTAGGCCTCGATGGAGGCCTTGCCGATGTTCTCGGGGTAGCGCTCAAGGTGCGAGGCGAGCGTCTCGCTCGGGTTGTCAGGGAAGTGCGTGGGGCCAGCATGATGGGCACCGAGCCAGTACTCGGCCCAAGGCTGACCGTCGGGTTCGATGCCGAGCAGGCGCGGAATCTCGGTGCGGTTCCCCCACGCAAAATGCTGCACTGCGCCTGACAACCGATGCATCGGTAGTTCCCTCTCTTCTCCTTGTCGGGCACAACCCTAACCCATCTGAACTGAAATCACAGAACCCTGAGGAAACTCACAGAGAGCTCAACGTGGCTGAGGTGCTGCCTTAAGCTCAGGCTTACGGTAGGCGGAGGGGAGCTGATCGCGTTGGGACTCCTCTCTGAACTTGCAGTAATGGTATAGATACAAACCAATCGCTACCGCCAAGGCTGGATGCGTAATAGAAAATCCGATGTTGATGGAGCAGATAAACCCAGCAATCACTCCGGCTTCGACCCAAACGGGCCGGGATTTGGAAGGCACCCGGTGGATGGTCAGGAAGAGTGCCACAATAAAGGCGTACAGCAAATACAACGCAATTTTCCCGCCCTCAGCCTGCATTGCTAGGTAACTATTGTGAAAGAACAGGGTAATGTTGTCGAGCTTTGCAACTGCAGTACCAAGCCCGTTGCCTGTCCATCCAGCCTGTTGGACTTGGAGCTGTTCGGCTAATATCAAGCGTTCGCGCAGGGCGTCGGAGCCGTCGCGGTCTGCAAACCAACCGCGCTCCTCCATGACCCCGTAGATCCAGGCATAAAACCAAACAGTGGAGGCCAAGGCGAGAGCCGCTGGCCAGCGAGGAAGAAACCTGCTAACCAAAATCCACAACGTTGCGATGGCGAGCGCAAACATGGTGGTTCGAGATTGAGTAAGCCACACTCCGAATACAGCAACGGCAAAGAGTGCCCATCGCCACGGGCGTAGCCTCGACTCGAGCCCTTGGGCGAAGCTCAAGCCGAGCGTAACCAAGATGAACCCAGCCGCGTTTGGGTCGCCCAATACCCCCGTCAAACGACCAGTATACGAACTCTCATCCATGAGGATGACGCTCGTTACTAGGGCAAGCAGATATCCCAAGATGCCGCCCACAGTGAGGGATTTCAATCCAAGTCGACCAGATGCGATTGCTCCTCCAATGAGAAGCAGAACGAGGATGTTGCCCATTCGGCGGATATTCCAGTCGCCATGAATAACAACAGTGGTGAACACTAACCACAAAAAGAGCGCCACGGCTGTTGCCGAGATGAACGGGAGCCGCAGGCGCCATTTAGGTTTTCGGAAGCTTGCTATTGCGACAAGCCCCACAGCAGCCAACGTGTTGGTTGGCAGGCCAGAAATCGAGAAGTCAAACCAAACAAAGTAATCTCTTGCTGTTAGGAAAACAGCCAGGGATGCAATAAAAAAGCTGAGCGGATCATCAAATCGATCTGACCCCCCACGGATTTCGGAGTTCAAAACTGGCCCAGCCCTTCCGACACGGCTTGAGAAAACGAGACACGGTTAATCGAGATCATCTTAAGCGAAGCCACCCAGCTCCCCAACGTGCTCCTCAAGCCTTCTGCGGAAGTGTGGCTCAGCGAAGCACTCGGCGTGGCCACGGATCGCATCGTGATCCCAGTTTGCCCCCGAGCTTTCACGCACCGCGGTCGCGATCGCCTCGGCTGTCGGGGCTGGGAAGAACACTCCGCTCAGACCTTCGGCCACGGTGTCGAGGTAGCCGCCGGCGTGGAGGGCCAGCGTCGGTGTGCCGAAGGCACCAGCCTCGAGAGGAGTGAGGCCGTAATCCTCGAAGCTCGGCGCGATGAGTGCCCGTGCGTTGGCGTAGCACCAGGCGAGTTCGCCGTCAGAAATGCCTTCGAACATGCGCACATTCCCCGGCAGGTTGCGCTGGAGTTCGTCGCGCAGCGGGCCCTTGCCCACGATAACCAGCCGCTCATCAGGCATGGCGCGGAATGCGGCGATCACCTTGTCCACATTCTTGTACGGCATGAGCCGGGACACGACGAGGTGGAACCCATCGGCCCAGTCGGCCAAGGCTGCCAGCGGTGTGGGGGCGGTGTGATTGCTCACCGCCGGTGGCGCAGGCACCACAGTTGCGTCGATGCCGTACACATCCTTGATGCGCTCCCGCACGACGGTGGAATTGGCGAGGTAGCGGTCGGCGCTGCGGGCCGCCCGCTGAT
Source organism: uncultured Tessaracoccus sp. (assembly GCF_947286155.1). Taxonomy (GTDB): domain Bacteria; phylum Actinomycetota; class Actinomycetes; order Propionibacteriales; family Propionibacteriaceae; genus Arachnia. Next base: position 66,647 of record NZ_CAMYPD010000003.1, on the reverse strand, counting down.
CCCACCGGATGAGGGAGGGACGCAACGCAGCGAGGCCAAGCCCGATGGGGCTCAGACGACGGCCATCTCCCAGATAATCGTCGACGAGGTACAGGAAGCGAGCAGGGGAGTGGCAGTAGACGAGCTTGCGGCCCGTCGTGCGGAATCCGTGGGCAAACCCCGTCGTAGAGACGAGGAGCACGTCGGCGTCGATAACGGGGGAGGCATCGATACCGCGTTGGTAGAGCGGCAGCCCAAATCGGTGGTCGCGGCGTAGCAGGCGCAGCCTGTCGAGCCCGGTGGTGAAGATGCGACGCTCCTTGAACTCGGGAAACGTCGTCTCCGGGTTGTAGACGGTGGTGTACAAATCGGCGTCGGGGAATGCTCGCAGCATTGCCAACACGACGCGTTCGGCACCTCCGCGCTGGGTGAGGTAGTCGTGGGCGATGGCCACCTTTGGTCTGGGCATAATCAAAAGTCCGTGGTCGTGTCGGAGGGGCGACGGTATCCCGCCACCCCGGCGCCCTCCACCAGGAGAGCGATGAGTTTGCGCGAGATCGGCCTGGGAAGGACGCGCGCCAGCACGTCGACGACGCGAGCTGCGAGGGCCAGCCCTCGTCGCGTCGAATGCTTGCCGATTGCCAGAACGAGTTTGTTCCACATCGAGGAAGGGGAGGGCTCTGCCGGGGACAGCCTAGCTTCAGGATGCTTGCCCTCGAAGGTCCTGCGGGCGGCACCCGAGTGGAAGGCGCGCAGAACCCGCAAGCGTGTTGTCACCGCGGCCAGACGGTGTGGGGTGGCAAGCTCGCGGACGATCGTCACGGGGTTTCCGTCGGCAAACACACGGTAACCGTAATCGACGTCCTCCCAGCCATAGCTGCGATAGTCAGTGTCGTAGAGCCCAACGCGCTGCCATATCTCCCTCGTGACGGAGACGTTGCCGCCCCAATACCGCCACGCGGAATCCGATGGAGTGCGGTAGGCGGCGGCCTGAAACAGCTTGTCAGCCTCTGCCCCATAGGCGCGGGCGTAGGGAGTATCCGGCAACTCGTTGAGGCACAGCCCGATGGCGCTTCCGTGAGCCGTGGCTGCCGCCTTGTGTTGCCGCACGTAATCAGGCGCGGGCACGAGGTCGTCATCACACCGGATGAGGACGTCGCCCCCGGCCTCAGCGAAGCCGGCATTGAGCGCTGCCACACGGCCACGGTTGTCCGGGAACACGATGGATCGAACGGGCAGGTGCGCGTAGCGGGCAACGACCGATGCCGAGTCGTCAATGTCGCCGTCGATGACGACGATGGCCTCCCAATCGCGGTCATCTTGGGCCGCGAGCGCAGACAGCAGGACGGGCAGGCGCTTGGCGCCGCCGCGGCTGGGAATCACGATGGACGCGAGGGTCATCGTCCGGCTCCTTCCAGCTCTGTGAGCAGCGCGCCGAAGCGTTCGCGCCCGGCGGCGGGTGAGTAGCGTTCCTGCCAGCGGCGGTGGTTCTCCCGCAGGATGCCGGGAGCGGGTTGCGTGGCCGCCAGGCGGATCACCCGAGCCAGATCGGCGGCATCACCCTTACGGGCCATCCAAGGATACTTGGGGCCGACGATCTCCGGGATTGCCCCAGCATCGGTCACCACCAGTGGCACCTCGGCGGACATCGCCTCGGTCACAACCAGGCCGAAGGGCTCGTCAACGGTGGAGGGCACGACGACGACGTCGGTCAGCGCGTAGAACTCCTCAGGCGTCACCCAACCGAGCCGTTCGGTGACCGACGCGACGGGGGCCAGCGCACGCTCGACCGCCTGCCGCTGCTCCTCATCGACGAATCGTGCTTCGCCGGCGATCACCAGCCGGTAGTGCCCGCCCTGATGGTTGAGGCGCGCCACCGCTGCAGCGAGCGTGTCGATGCCCTTGTCGATGGAGGTTCGGCCGATGAAGCCAACCCTGTGGGCGTCCTCGTCTGCCTTCGTTCGGGCAGGATGGCTAACACCGGCGCTCCAATTCTCGAGCACCTGGCTGCCGAGGCCCACTGCCTTTGCCATGAACTCCGAGGGCACCACCACCCGTCTGGCCCCCACCACGGCGGCGCGGGCGGCGGGTACGAGCTTGCCTTTGGGCACAATATGCAGATGGACGACGCGTTCGCCGTGACCTGCCGTCGCGAGTGCCGGGCGCAAGCCGTTGCACCAAAGAAGACCTTCCCGACGCCTATCCCACTGACGTAGCCGCCACAGGTATTCCGCCGTGCTCTTTGCGTGGATCTCGACCGTGTGGAAACCACGCTCGATAGACCGCCGCACGACGTCGTTGGGCGTGGAGGGGGCGACGACGGTCACATCATGCCCAAGGTCGCGGGCGATCTCAGCCATCGCGAACATCATCACCTCACCGCCGCCGAACTCGCCGTGGTTGCTTGCAAATGCCAGCTTCATCGAGACACCTCCATGTACACGCGCGCGATCTGCTGGGTCATTTCCGCGACGGTGGGCCAGCTTTCGCGCAGCACCGGCCGGGCATTCAGCTCCGCCTGCTCACGCATGCATTGCGCGACGGCGTCAACCTTCTCCGCGACGACGAGGCAGCGCGGCGGAAGGATCTCCGGGTTGCCGCCGACGGGAGTGGCCACGACACCAAGGCCGTTGACGGTGGCATCCAGCAGGGAGTAGGACGCGTTTTCCCACTTCGACAACTGCACGAGCACGTCATGCTCGGCCAGTGCCTGCTGTGCCTCCAGATTCCCGGGGAGCGAGACCCGATCCTCCAAGCCGAGCTCCCGCACCTGCGCCGAGATTGCCTCGCGGTCTGGGCCATCGCCCGCGACCGTGAGGGTCGCCTCCGCATCCAGCCGAGCGAACGCGGTGACGATCGCAGCGATGTTCTTCTCATGTGAGAGCCTCGACAACGACAGGTAGCGCTTGCCTGGGCGGCGGGCCGGCGTGTGCTCGGGGCGGTCCACTCCGTTGAGGACGACGGTGACCGGTGTCTTCGGAGACCAGTGGTGTTGGATCTGCTCGGCAGTTGATTGGCTCACTGCGATGATGTGGGCAAACCGTCGGCACCGCAAGCGGTGCGCTCGCTGCTTGGCCCAGGCGATGATCGGTTTGGTGTTGTACAGCAGGGGATCAGCGGCAATGCCGTGCTCCGTGGAGACCAGTTTCGGCGGAAGGCCCACACAGACCAGCGCCACAGCGAAGTCTGCCTTCGCCAGGTGGGAGTGCACGATCTGAGGCTTGAGCCGCGACACCAGCGCCCGCAAAACCCGCACAGACTTGCCGAACGAGGAGTCGAACGGAATCGGTGTGGTTGCCACACCCAAAGCGCGCAACTCATCCAGCAGCGGGCCTTCCGGGGCCGCGACGTGCAACCTCCAGCCGGGGATGTCCGCCCGGGCAACGTCGAGGATGTGCCGGGCGACACCGGCGAGGTTGCTCACCGGTGATACCCACAGTGTCAGAGGCGTTGTCACAGGTCAGAACCATTCCTCCAAGCGGTCGAGCGCCTTCCAGAAGCCCTCGCCGTTGTTCGTGTGGCCCATCCAGATCTCGGGGATGAATCCGACGCCGGGGGACAGTCTGTCGAGCTGTTCGGCGAGTACGGGCCAGTCCACCTCGCCCTCTCCGATCTGGGGGCCTTCTCCGTCGACGCCTTCCGCGTCGACGATGTGCAGGTGATCCGAAAGCGGGGCGAGTGCCTCGACGTAGGTGCTGAACGACATCTTGTGGAAATTGGCGGCCAGCTTCGAATGCGAGATGTCGAGGGTGAGACGGCGCCCGTACTCGTTGCAGAAGTCGACGGTGTCCTGCAGCCCCATGAACAGGTTGTGATATTGCTGGCCGCCCATCAACCACGGGTATGGCGGCAGCGTCTGGGCAGTGAGGCGGATGTCCTGCTCATCGACGCGCTCGAGGGCCCGAGCGATCCTCGCGTACATCTTGGGCCGTTCGGAGGGGTCAACGAAGCCGTGCGCGGTGAAGCCACCCATCGTCGCAATGACCACTGGCGGCTCATCGACGGTGAAGTACTGCGTCATGTGCCGAGTGAGGTCAATCACGCGCTGGAGTTCGAAAATGGAACGTTCCCAGATGTCGTCGTCCTCGCTGGCCAGGTTGACGATGAAGTCGCCGGCGTACAGGTCGGGAAGGTGGACGGTGAACCCAAACGGCAGCCGCTCCGAGAAGAAGTCTTCGGACTTCAGGTCGACATCCTTGTAAGAGAGGTGGAATTCGATGAAGTCGGGGTTCGTTCCCTGGATGAGCTTGGCGTAGTCGTGGTGGCGCACGGGCAGGCCCCAAGGGCGACGGAAGTGGTAGTCGCGCCCGACGCTCACGGCGTCAGTGAGATCGCCGGGGTAGAAGAAATCGCCCGCCTCAATCACGCGGGGTGCCTTGCGTCCGATGAGCTCGTCCAACTTGTTGGGCTGGAGGCCGCGTCCAGGAGACTTCACGTCAACGTCGTCGGCGGAGATCCGTTCGCCAGCTTCGATACGGCGTTTGGCAACCAGCGATTTGGCGAGGTTGACGCGGTTCATCGACTCGCCGGTGGAGACGGTGCGGGCCGAGCCGTCGCCAAGTGCTTCCTCAAGCTCTCGGATGCGCTCAACCATCTGCCGGAACTCCCCTGGCAGGAGCGAGACCCGGTGGTCGTTGCCCTCCAGCGAGCGGTCGGTGGTGAAGTGCTTCTCGATAATGCGCGCGCCCATGGCGACGGCGGCGAGGGGGATGTGGAACCCGCGCTCGTGCCCGGAGTAGCCGACGGGGCCACCTGAGATGTCCGCGAGGCGGTGGAGGTAACGCAGGTTGATGTCCTTGAACGGCGCCGGATAGGTCGACTGGCAATGCAGCATCGCAAACGGCGCCCCGGAGGTGCGCAACAGATCGGCGGACTGCCGGATTTCTTCCTCGGTGCTCATGCCGGTGGAGACGATCATGGGCAGGCCCGTGGCGAACATGTGCTTGAGCAGCGTGTGGTTGGTCATATCTGCCGAGGCCACCTTGAGCCCGGCGATGCCGTAGTCAGCGAGCACCTTCACACTGGGGGCATCCCAAGGGGTGCAGAGGATGTCCATGTCGCGCTCACGGCAGTGATCGAAGACCTCACACATTTGCTCGGCCGAGAGCGAGTACTTCGAGAGGAGATTGAGCGTGTACTGGGCGCCGAGATCCTCGCCCGCGGTGGCCGCGCCGGACTGGCGGTACAGGGCGTCCATATCGCGTAGCTGGAACTTCACCAGGTCAGCACCCGCGTCGACGGCCAGATCCACCAGCTCTTTGGCGAACGCGACGTCGCCTTGATGGTTGTTGCCGATTTCAGCGATGATGAGCGTCGGATCGTCGATGGAGACTCGGTGGCGGCCGATGACGAACTCGTCGGCGCGGCTCGTCGCGATACCCACCAGGCGACGCTGGGCGTCAATGAGGGGGACGTGCGTGATGGTGTCGTCCAGCAGCTCACGCAACTGTGCGGGAGTTGCGTCCGACGCGGCGGTGCGGCACTGACGGTTGGCGATCTGTTCGACAGGCGTGGAGAGCTCGGGCGCCGTGGACGCGATGAGCCAGCGGCGCACGTCGCCGTCGGAGAGTGAACCTACGAGGTGCCCGTGGGAGTCCACGACGAAGACGATTCTGGCTTTGTTGTCGTCGATTTTCCGCATGGCCGTCACGACGTCGTCGCGACTGTTGACGGTGAGCGCCACCACGTTGCGTTCGATATGCATATCCTACTCTCCTGTTCCCTTCCATACTGTACCCACCAAGCCCGTTCATGGCCCACGTGCTCGGCTCTCTCGCTGCCGGATCTGCTGAACCCTGACCATGTCTCGTGTCGAGTAAGTAGTGGCGTTGCCGATCACGACATCCACGTCAATTGTCCTCAGCAGTGCATTCACACAGTTATTGATCGAGCACGTCGATAGAGATCTGGTGTCACCCACCTGGCAAGGAATTCTCAATGTTTACCCAGGGCGGGGCCTCGATGGAGGCGATCCTGGTTGGTCTATTCACCGCCTGCCGCTCGACGACGCACCTGACGCTTGGCCGTCGAGTGCGAACAGCAAACGAGCCACGCACCCAACGGCCTGGGGCCTTGGGCACGTGGCTGTTGCTGGTTGTCATCTGCAATGTGAGCAGCTCTGCGTCATCTCAGCGAGCAGTTCGAGCGGGTGTGTGATCGTCGCCGCCCGCGTGCAGTTGGGTAAGCCCCGACGTCGCTCAGCAGGTGCTCCAACGGATCGGGCTCACCGAGATGAACTGGCGGCCCATGCCGCCATTGCCGAGCACCGCATTGGCGCCGTACTTGGCGTCGCCGTAGAAGATGGAAATCTCGGTGACTGGCTGATCCTTGGCCGTGTCATACCTGACTGTGCCACGATGGTCGCGACCGGTGATGGGGAACTGTGAGACCCGGTTCGGGGACGTGGCAGTCACTTCAGTGGAGCCGTCGCCTTCGACTACGACGGTGCTCGGCAGCGCGGCTCCGTCGGTGTAGTCGTGCCTCGTGGTGATGGGAAGCTTACCGTTCGGCCCCGACACCGACACGATGAGTTGGTCACGGTACCAAGACGGCGCGTCGCTCGAGGAGTCGATCTGGCCAATGTAGAAGGTGATGCCATACACCGGCTGCGGGAACCGCACCGTGATCGTCTGGCCCTCCCCCTTCTTGTCATCGATCTGCACTGCTTGCGCAATGTTCAGCCAAGACGAGCTGATGGTTGCCTTATCAGTGGGGGTGAGGTCGTAGTCTTTCGGCATGCGCCGCCACCAGTGACTGTGGACGTTGTTGTCGTCCCAGGTGCGACAGTTGCTCGTCTTGGTCAGCGTGTAGGTGGGCCCGCCGGTGAGGTTCATTTCGGTCGGCTGCCAGACGCTCACTACGGTTTCGCAGTCGGTCTGGCTGGCGGCGAAGGCGGGCACCGCGCTGGCAGCGACGACGGCAGGCGCGGCCCACGCCGTACCGGCCACCAGGGTTCGCCTTTTGAGCGTCATGGATTGTTGGATATTTGCGTCAGACGCAGGAGTTTCATGAGAGGGCATTGCCCATCCTTTCGCAGGGTTGCAGAGCTGGGTTGACAAGGGGAATCAAGCACGACACGCAGGTGGCTGTCAAGTCCTCGCGGGGCCAACGAACAACCATCGCAGCTGTACCCATAAGAATATGGAGTCTGCAATTAATCGACGTAGAGAAAAGCTATTCGGTGAGGACGGCGGGAGCCGGCCTTACTGAAACGCATCGGCACCCGGCTGCTCGAAGCCATCGAAGGCGTTAGCGTGGACGAGCAGTGATTGACGGCCTCTCGATCGTCGGTAGGTTGGAGCCTATGGGAATCACCGTGACCGATGGCCGGCGAACCGAGATCGAAGCGTACGTAAATCTGCTGGTTGAGGCGTTCGTGGACGACCCGCTCGTGGCCCAGCAGGCAGGGCCCCACCCGGAGGCCGGTCTGCGTGCACAGTTCACCGCCATGATCGATGCGGTGTATCTGGAGGCGGGTGCAGTCGACGTCGCTAGGGATGGCGATGAGGTCGTCGGTGTGGCCTTGTGGTTGGCGCCGAAGGGTCGACGGCGGCAGGGGCTCGCGCGTCGGTTGCGGTTGTTGCTGGCACACGTCCCGGCACTCGTGCGTGCGTTGCCGCCCGCGCGGCGGTTGCCGCGTCTGGTCTCGGCCACCAGAGCCTTGGCCGCGGCTGTGCCAAGCGTGCCGCACTGGCATCTCATGGACATCGCGGTTGATGCCGGCCACCGAGGCAAGAACATCGGAGGGCGGCTGCTCGAACATGGCCTCGGCAGGGTGGATGCCGATCAGGCGCCGGCCTACTTGGAAGCCTCGACCCCACGTGTCGCGGCGTTGTACCGACGCCATGGTTTCGGCACGATCCAGGTGTTGCAGATCGGTGACGTGCCGGTGCATGCGATGCTGCGCCCGGTGCAGGAGCGCTTGTAAGCCTCGGCTGCGGCGTCGCTACCTGCTCAGCCACCTGAGATTGAGACTCTTAAGAGGATCGATCAGGGCGCGGATGCCCGGCCCGTCGAAATCATCGGAAACTATCCCCGACAGGCGGCCCAAGAATGATCAGGCCCCTCCTCTGAAGTGATTACAACAGTTGATCGAAGGGTGTGTTCCTGACCTGAGGGCTCCGGTTGGGGGTCAGCCGATCGGCGATTGTTCGAGTCACGCATCGCGCGAAGCTGGCAGGTGGCTCGCAACGTGATCTGAGTCGCCCAGAGACGCAAATCGGGCCTCCTCGAAGGATGATCGAGGAGGCCCGACATGGCTTCGGTCAGAGGAAACAAAGACTCTGGCCCAGGGGGTTGAGATGGATAGGGGAAGCCCCCCGACGGCGCGGCGTGGCTTTCGACTTCCAGCCGCGCCGCAGCGCGGAGTTCACAGAAGGTTGCGCACCCCTCGGGTGAACGTGAGGACCTTGTCCCCGACGGTCACCTCGCGGCGGGCGGCGCCCGGCATAGTGCCGTTGTCGCAGTAGCCGCGCGCGGTGCCCTCCCAGCTGAGGTTCGGCGGGTTGGATCCCCACTGCGGGGCAGGGCCACTTGCGATCCACTGCTTCGAATCGTCGTACACCCACTGGCCGGTGAACACCGCCGAGTATGCCGTCATTCCGCGGTGCTGGGGAACAGTGCGATCCACTGTCAAGTTCGACCAGCCGCTCGAAGGTTCGCGATTGGTCCACCTGATATTCCCCAGCCTCGACGGCACGTAAATGGTGAGCTTTGCGTTCTTGGGCTCGACGGTGGGTGTGCCGTTTTCCACGTAGAAGCCATAACGAACAAGCTCACCCTTGTCGTCGTAAACCGGCTTGGTGTCCGAGATATCCGTTGTGTTAACCACCATGCTGTACGGACCACGCTGGTAGCCGCCACATCCCTTTGCGATGTTAATCAGACCCTGCAAGCCGACTTTGGAATCACCCTCGTCCGGAGGGACGGGGATATCTCCACCCGGGTCAGAGGCCGCGAACGCAGGAACAGATTGAGCGCCAACCATCACGGGTACCGTCCATGCGGCACCTACTGCGACGGCACGGCGAGAAGGCTTCGAAACCATCAAGAACGCACCCCGCTGCTGAAGGGTTCAATGTTGTCCTGGATGGGGCGAGCCTTCGGGACGTAGCAAGGCTTGCACCAGGTGATGCAGATCAGTCGGTAGGTGCCGTCTGCGTTGCGGGCAAACAGGTAGAACCAGCCGTGGGAGTATGCGTAGACCCGGGAAGACTTGTTGGCGAACTCGTACTTCACCCCATACTTGTAGGCAGCGGAGATGCGGTGGTAGCCGAAACTCGCTGTAGTGGTGGTCGCCTGCGACACCTGTGCCGGAGCCGCGTGGGCTGCCATGGACCCGAACATTCCCGAACTAGCCACGACCGCCGAGGCGGCGATACCCAAGAGAATTCGTCGCACGATTTTCCTTCCTCAGTTGAAAATTATGGAGCGGAGTTCAAGGAACCCGCTCGCCTGTGCCCGCAGGCGCGCCCCGGAAACGAGGCTGCCTGTCGAGCACTAAGTGTATGAGAACCTAACACCCGATGGGGTTCAACTCGCTGGGCAGCCTCGGTACGCTGAACCAAGATGACCTCTTTGGCGGGCCTCACGTTCCGACTTGGAAAGTTGTGAAGACAACCCCTTCGGTAGGCCAAACGTTGAGTTTTTGTTGCCTTCGGGCAGCGGTGCCGCGGGTGATGAAGGTAGAATCTGGAAATGGTGAGATGATTCAACCAAAATGTGAGTTCGACCTCCTGCAGTTGCCATGAACCTGAATGCAATGCACAATGCAAAAGTTGCGAGGGTTCGCCGTTGGTCTTGCAGTGGCCGCGCGATGCGATTTCGCTGACGAACTTTTATCGCATGGTGAGAGGGCAAGCGCCATACCTGAAGATGCCCTTGTCAGACGTGATTTTCGAGCCAAAGCGGCATCTTGGATGGGGTGCATGGGCCGACTTCACTCAGCTGATCCGTTTAGGGAGGCGTTCTGAACTCTCGCGTTCGCTGCTGCACACTGCCTCTTCGTGCCGGCGCCTTCCGAACGTCGAGGTAGGCGCGAGACCATCTGCACTGGCACGTTGCGTTGCATTGCATTAAAGAGAACAGCGGGGTGGGGTTCCTAGCAATTGACAAGTGATGCACTACTTGGCGAAGAAGTGCACCTGTCGAACAGTACGATGCTTCGACTACGAACGACCCGCCATAGGCGGTGGGGTGATAGGTGAACGAGGAGGGCAGCACCATGGTTGACGAAGTGTCGCACAGTTACCCCCATGCCCACGTGGGCAGCGCGCGCGCCCTTCCCGACGGCATCTTTCCTGTACGGCTGTCTGCGGTCATCGACCGCAGCGGGCTGACCTTGGAGCGCATCGCCGCACGATTGAAAGAACAGAAGATCAGCTGCTCGCCCTCGACCTTGAGCCTGTGGCGCAATGGGCGCACCCGGCCAGTGAGAAGCACAGCACTAGAAGCCGTTGAAGCGCTGGAAGCGATCTTGGACACTCCGCGCGGATACCTCACTGAAGCGCAGCATCGTTCCCCAGAGCGGGGTGCGAGCTGGTGGAACGCAGGCCCCAGCAAGCTTGATAACGTTGCGCACGGTGATGAACTGAGGGTTGCGCGTGCCGACTTTGGTATGGAAGAGGCGGAAGACCTTCGATACCTTGCCGTGCTGGAGCGGTACGTCTACGACGCTGCGCATCGATTAGTCAGCTCTAGCACTATCTATGTGCTGCAGGCTGGCCGGTTCGCGGTGGAGCGCATCTCAGTCTCCACCTTCACCGAACGCGAACCGGAACTTCAGGATCCCCCGCTGTTCAGGATGATCTACCCCAGATCCGGGGCGCGGCTGGGGCGGGTGCGCGAATTCCCCAAGACGGGTGGGACAGTTGCGGAACTGTTGCTGGATCGTCTGCTGCTGCCGGGAGAGATCACCACCGTCGAGTTTGAGACTCGCCCATCTGGCGCTCCACAACCAGCGACCTCGGGGTGGAACCGGCAAAGGATCAGCACCGGGCGGACGATTGGACGTTTTTCCTTGAGCATTGAGTTCAGCCCACAAGTGCTTCCCCAGTTGGTGAGGTTGCGGAGCTTTGAAGGAGTGGGGGAACGGCCCGAGGAAACAAAGTCGTACGAGCTGATTGAGGTGCGAGGCAACGAGGCATTCGGGACGGTGAACGACTTGACCGGTGGGGGCGTGGAACTGGGTTGGCTCTGGAGTGAAGAGGACGTTGCGGCGACGCGCCTGACGGACCCCGAACTGGATGCGGCGTTGCGCGAGGAGGCTGCATGAAGCAGGAACTGAGTTCAGGGCAAGGCACGAGTTTCGCCGACGTGCTCGACAAGGCAATGCGTGTTGCCGGCTACAGCGCTAGTCGGCTGGCCGCGGAAGTCACTGAGCTGGGCACCTCGATCACTGCGCCGGCGCTTCGCACGTGGGTCAGCGGCAGGTCGGTCCCGTCGAGAGCCAACAGCTTGGATGCGTTGGACAACATCGAAAGGATTCTGGGAACCGGCAGTGGCATGCTGAGGCGCTACCTGGTAGCCAACTCTCCCACACTCACCACGGGTAACGATGATTGGCAGGAGGTTATCGAAGCGCTCCAATCCGTCTACGAAAGCTGGCGGTTGCCGTTCAACGACGGTGTGGTCATGGCTCTTGCGTTCACCTCGCTCACCCACACCATTCCTGATGGGTCTACGGTCAGGCATCTGCTCGAGATTGAAGCCACGTATGATGGCGTTAGACGTTTTGTTCATGTCATCGATGGGCGCGCGGTTAATCGATGCCCCCATGACTTCTCTCGGCCCTGGGTGGTAGCCGAGCACAACTGCGAGATTCGAAGAACGTCCCTGCTCCCCCACGGATGGGTGGTGCTCGAGGTTGGCCTGCCGTGGGAACTGGCTGGGGGCGAGTGCCTTCAAATGTCGTTTCATCTGTTGCCCGCGCTGCGCGGCAGTGAGTCCGGATCACTGCGTGCCTACAGTCACCGAGCCACAGAGATCTTGGGGCTCCAGGCCGATGTCGGCGTCATCTCCAGCCTCGCAGCGCGCCCCTGCGCATGGATGTGCGTGCGTGAAACCAAACAGGCGAGAAGCGGAAACTGGGAAAGCGTCAAAGACTCCGAGCCGACGCCTATGGTTCAAGGAACACTACAGGCCACCATGACTGATGTAGAACATGCTGAGGCGACGATCTCGTGGGCTTTACCCTAGGTGGTTTCATTGTGCATTCCGATTCGACGTGTGGCTCGAAGGGATGATGCAGCGAACTGGCTCGGTCGATACCGCGTGCAGGATGTTGCAGGTCATCCCGCACAGTGACGCATCACCGCACACGTCCTTCGTGACGAAAGGCGCCAGTGGCTGTTCGTTACCGATGCGCCACACCTGCTGGCAATTCGCCTCGCAAGGGTTGGCTGCTCGAAAGCATGCACAGGCATAATTAATCAGCGAGTTAATTATGCCTGTGTTAGTTTGGGGTACATGAGTGTGACTTTTGCCCGGGATCCCATCGAGGAGCGGACACGATTGCTTCTTGATCGATTGGAAGCAGGAGAAGCAGTTGGAGATCCGGACGAGAGCGAGCATGTTGACCTCAAGGAAGAGGCAGGACGGCGTGGTCCGGGCGGAGAGGTGCTCCCGGGTGAGCCTCACAACGAGGTGGCAGCAGCCAAGCTCGCCGAAGCGGCGGCATGCATGGCGAACAGCGATGGGGGTGGCGCTCTCATTGTCGGTGTGTCGGATCTCGGTGAGCTCATTGGCATGAGGCTGGATGGCGGCTGGCTGAGGCAGCGTATCTGGGAGTTGACTGACCGTCTCCTGACCGTCGCCGTGCGAGACGTCGAAGTCCGCTCGGTGCGACTGCTGGTGGTTCGCGTGCCGCAAGCCTTGCAGCCGGTGCCCTTTCGTAAGAAGCTGCGATGACGGGTGGGTACGCAATGTGTGGAGATCGACGCAGCGACGTGGCATGCGCGAAGGATGGCGACGCAACAGTTCGATTGGTCGGTGCAGGCGTCCAACGTTGCTTGGGAAGAAATCCCCGCAGGTGCCTTCGTGGTGGCGCGTGACTTCTTGAGGGCATCCGGCGAGGACCACGCGCAGGAGCTGGCGGAAGCGCAGGACCTCGATCTTCTGAAGCGACTCAACGTGATCGCCCCGAACGGGACCCTCACGAATGCTGGAGTGTTGGCCTTCATTGGACGGGGCGAGGCCGCTTTGGACTTCATCCGACGACCGGGAGCCGGTGAGGACAGCCAGCTCCGAATTCGACGCGATGGGCGATCGCTGCTCCAGGAGCTGGCTGAGGTATTCCAGGCGTTAGAAGGAACCGTGCCCGCGGTCCATATGCCGCAGGGACTCATCGTCGGCCAGGCGCGAGAGATCCCTCTGGGGGCTGCCCGTGAGGCCATCGTGAACGGCGTGGCGCACCGGGAATGGTCGGTGCCCGGGCCGACAGTGGTTGAGTATGTTGGTAGCTACCTGAGGGTGACGAGTCCGGGCGGTTTCGTGCAGGGAATCACCCCGGACAACATTCTCACCCATCCATCGCGTTCCAGAAACACCTCTCTTGCTGAGCTGCTTGCTTCTCTACGTGTCGCCGAGCGGGAGGGTGTCGGCGTGGATCGCATGTTTCGTGACATGGTCAGACTTGGGCATGAACCACCAACGATCGAGGAGCTGGATGGTCCTTATGTCCGGACCACGCTGATTGGTGGGGAGGCTGATCGGGCCTGGATCGCTTGGCTGCGACGTGTTCAGGGCAGTCGTCCGGCGGCCATTGATCTGAACTCGCTGCTGACACTTCGCCTCGTACTCGACCGGGGCTGGGCAGACGAAACTTCCATTGCGCGGATCATTCAGGATTCCTCCGCAGTCGCACGCAGTAGCGTCTATGCGTTGCTCGTCGCTCAGGGGCGTGAGTTTGCGCCGTTGATGCCTGTTGAAGGCACCGTCGACGAGCAGGGACCTTCCTGGCGGCTGTCGCACGAGGCGGAGGATGCGTTGCGTGAACTGGATATGCAGACCGGCCGGATGCGGCAGTGGCCGAGTCGTGAGCAGATCGCCCGGAGTTACGTGGATCAGCGAGGGCGCATTAGCTCCACTGAACTGGCAAGTCTTACACGCGCTGCACCCAGCAACGTAGGGCGGGTGCTCAAAGATTTGGAAGATGCCGGCTTGGTCGAGCCGTCGTGGCCATCACGACGCGGCAGAGGATTCCACTACCGCTCAACGCACAGTTGATGCCTTGGGTCATAATTAACTCGCTCATTAATTATGACCCAAGGCATCAAAGGGCCACATGGGATAATTAACTGCCCGCGAACTTCAATGATCTCCCACGACTGCTAGCCGAGAACCACCCTCGTCATCTCGATCCTGGCCAACGCCCGCGCCCCTGAGGTCTGGGCTGGCGGGGTGCTCCTGATGGCGAGGGGCAAGGATGCGCTTCCTGTCTCAGTCACGACGGAGGAGTAATCCACACAGCGAACTTGGCCGGATCGCGAACGTCATCAGGGCAACCTCGCCCGTGCGCTAACAGGACTCGTCGAATCTCGCCGAACCGCTCCCGGTTGATATAGCCCTTCCAGTGGGCTACCCGAAAGAGGTGCCATGAGGTGGTTGATTGAATTGTTGGGTGGAGATCCAAGTCGGCCAAACGCTGTGGTACTGCCTTGTCGTCTGCCACCACCAATGACTTGATGACCCGGGACAACCCGGAGATGTCATCAGCCCTACGCATCTGAGGTAACCCCTGTTTCTTGCTCTGATCCTGGCATTCGCTCGCGACGGTGTCACACCAACGGCCATTGCCTCCGACGAGACGCTCCAAGAGTGACATCTCGTTCACCAAAGCGAAGTTGACGAGCACGGTGGTGTCCGGAAACACCAGCCGTCGAGTCTCGATCGTTTGCACCCCTGTCAGGCTATCCGAGCAGGGACATCAGGTCGGAGTCACTCATGGTCGGTGCTGGCGGCTGTTCCACCTCGAGGGCCTCTGGGTCGACTCCCAGCATCCAAGCGAGTGTGCCTTTCTGAAGGCGCCCTCTAGCCACACCTTCAACGTGCGCCTCAGTGAGCCACGCAGGGAACCGCCGTGCGCTCGCCAGTGTCATCCGTTCCGTGATCGCGTCACCCACGGCGTCGTGCTTCCAGTGCCGCCGGAGTAGCCCCTGCGTGGTCAGGTCCAACAGCGACTGAGTTTGGGGAGACACCTGGAGGCGGAGAGTGTCCAAGCGAAACTTCACAGTCTGAGTCGACACTCCCCAACCCCAGATCAGCGCCGCAAGGTTTTCAGGAGAGACGGTAGTCCAGTCGAGTGCTCGCATCTCCTCCTGGGGCAGGAGCAACTCGGCGGCGAACCCGTTCGCAGCAGACTCCTCCCGGCTTACCTCGCGGTCCGGGGAGGCCCACACGCCTTCGTGTCCAAGGACCAGATGGGCCAACTCGTGGGCGAGGTCAAAGTTCTCCTTGAACCAGTTGCCCGTCTCAGGAATGACCATCACGGCGCGCGCCCCGACATGGAGCGAGTAGGCGGTGCTGAGCCCTGACAGCCGCACCGTGTCGATCTCCATGGCGGCGAGGCGGTCGATGAACTGAGGGACAAAGTCCGCTCCAAGGGCTTCACGCACTTGGCGCAGATCAGAAGGTACGCGGCTGGGCTTCAGCGAGTGGACCCACTCCGCCTGCCGGTAGGCAAGGAGTACGTCAGACAAAACGGCCTTGTCCCCCTCGCCTCCGTCGATACTCCGCGCCCACGTCTCTCGGTCAAAGTTGTGGCGTCCCGACACCACGAGCCGGTTCGGGTCGGGCTCACCAGTGATCAGCAGGTGGATGTCTTGGTCTAGGATCTCCGCCAGACGTGCTAGTTCGAGGGCTGAGAAGCCACGCTGGCCCCGCAGAGCGCGCGAGAAGGCGTCCTCGGTCATGCCGACCTGACGCGCGATCTCCTTCTGGGGGGTGCCTGCTGGGAGCGCCTCGAGCACCCGCTCGCCAATGCTGGGGTTCATGGGTGCCATCCTAGAGCACTCTTGGGATTTTCCCAAGAATCGGGGTGCGCTGGGTTGTAGAACGACGAATCCTGGGCAGTCCGACATGGAGCGTTCGAGGCTGGCGTCTAGTCGGGCGACGAGAACACCAACTACATCTAGTCGCTTCCTGTGCAGGGCTCGCGACTGGGCCATGCCAAGAACGGAGCGAGGCACTACGGCACGCAGTGTGACTCGGAGCACCCGGGCGGACCGATTCCAGAAGGCGTCGACAGCACGCCATAGTGCGAGGACGACTTCGACCGAGACCACATTGGCACTCCTGCATCACCCCTGACTAGGGGATTATCTGGGACACCCCCTGAGTAGACGTCACCTCGTACCGGGGCGTCCCACTGCCCTCTGTGTCCGGAAGCGGCGCCACAGACCGATGCAGATCGCCCCCAGGCAGGCTCCGAGGGTGTTGGCGACGACGTCATCCCAGCCGGCCTCACGGGGAAGATAGCGCCACTGCACCGTCTCGATTCCCAGAGACAGGCAGAACCCCAGCAGCGGCCATATCCAGCGGCGGACACGGGGGAACACGATGGTGAGGAGCACCGTCGGGACGAAAAACAACAGGACATTCAGGGCAAATGCGTAACCATCCACGGAAATGCCGCGGATGCCGAAGGTGTTCCGATTGAAGTAGTACAGCCACACGACGAAACGGTTCAGCTGCCAGCCGATCGGCAAGAACACCAGCGCTGCCCCCGCTACGAGCATCATGAACAGGAGTACGGCAGCGATGACCCGACCACCTGGCCAGCGAACGGGTGTTTGTTCGGAAGGTGCGCGCATCACAGTTTCCACTATAGGTTCGGCGCCCACTTCGCTCAGGCACGATCTTTGTTGGGTGATCTGCGAGCCGCGCGCGTTGGGCGAGGCCCCGTCGCATTCCCGCTGCCCGGGTCTACTCACCCCAGCCGGTGGTCGGGAACGTCAGCCAGTTGGCTCACTGAGCGCGGGCGCGTCGTCGGGGCGTGGTGCCTCCCACGTTGCCACGAGTGCGACGCATGCCCACCACCACAGGCTGATGCCGAAGTTTCGCAGTAGATACGTATCGACGAGGAAGGCCACCAGGCAAGCCAACACTGCGCTCGCCACGATCAACCGAGGTAGCGTCGTGCGGGCGCGCCACCAACCCACGAGCAGTGCGATGCCCATCACGGCGCCCAGGATGACGCCCGGAATGCCGAACTCCACCAGGATCTGCAGCGGCGTCGAATGGGGCGTGAGAAGTACGTTCCCCATCTCGGAAGGCTGGAACCCGGCGTACCCCTCTTCGGGCATCGGGTAGAGCCCGGACTCGTAGGCCGGCCACGGCCACACCGAACCCGGGCCGAGCCCGAACATCTGGCCGAGTGGCTGCTCCCCCCACAGCTCCAAGGCGTTGTCGATGTTCTTTGCCCGCTTCGGATCCCAAAAATCTGTGATGCGGTCGATCCCCGGAATGAATGGCAGCGCGACGAGCCCCACCAGCGCCGCAGCACCCAACGGCCAGAGGCGCTTCGCGTCGCGCGGATGCGAGATGAGCCAACCCACGACGATCAACCCCACCCAGGCAGCGACGTTGATGAACGCCCCGCGCGACTGCGTCGCGATGAGGGCGCCGAGCCCGCCGACGACGATCGCCATCCCCAGCCGCGGACGGGAGCCGCGCGCGAACTGCGCGAGCCCCAGCGACATGATGAGTAGGAACATCACGTGAATAATCGCAGCGCCGCCCTGCCCCGTCGCGAGCCGCACGTATCCGCGATACGCAGACTGGAACGGCCAACCCAGGAACGACACCACCACCGCGGCGGCACCGGCGACGGTGAGGATCCGCAACCGAAAGCGGCGCTCTGCGGCCAGCACGACGCCGAAGCCCGCGACGACGGTCAACGCCGCGCTGAGTAGCGGAACCACCTCGTAGTAGCGCGGCATCACCCCGCCGCCAGGCGTGCGCACCACGGGCGGGGGATAGAGGAACAGCAACACCAGCCCATACGCCACCAACGCCAGGAACGCGCCGGCGGCGACGAGCGTCGTCGCCTGCAATTCACGCCAGCGACGGCTCCACCAGGGGGATGTGACACACACGATGAGGATCAGCGCGAAGAACTCGAAAGTGAACCAGCGCATGCCAGGAACCGGAAACGCCAGCTGCACAGCCTGGCAGAACGCCACGTAGGGTACGAACGCCCAAGCGATCCGGTTCCCCCTCAGGCGGAACTGCTCGGTTTCGACGGTTGGCTGCACCCGGCCATGGTTGCACCCGTTGAGGGTCAACCGAAGCCGCAGAGAGGCGAAAGGCGAGGAACGTTATCGGATCGGTATGACGAAGACGGCGGCTCGTCCGTGCAACGCGCCTCGCGGGTGCTTGCTCATGCCGCCGGTGCGCTCGTCAGCGCTCAGTCGGTCAGCCCACTGGGCGAGGGAGCATCGTCGGGGCCCGGTTCCTTCCACGTCGCCACCAGCGCGATGCATGCCCACCACCACAGGCTGATGCCGAAGTTGCGCAACAGGTAGGTGTCGAACAGGAACGCCATCAGCGACGCCAGCACAGCGCTCGCCACCGCGAGCCTGGACAGCGACGCCCGCGAACGCCACCAGAGCACCAGCACCGCCACGCCCATGATTGCGCCGGCGAGGACTCCTACGAGGCCGTGCTCCACCAGCAGCGCGAGGGGCGTTGAGTGCGGGGTGAGCAAGAGGTCGCCGTACGCGGTCGGGCGTTGGCCTGAATGCCCCTCCGGGGGGAAGCGGTACAAACCGGATTCATACGCAGGCCACGGCCAAGCGTGCCCCGAGCCCACACCGAAGATGCGCGTCGACCAGTCCTCATTCCACAGCCCGAGCGCAGCCGTGAGATTGGCGGACCGTTTGGTGTCGGAAAGGCTGAAGATTCGGTCGAAGCCGGGCACCAACGGCGCCAGCGCCACCCCCAGAACCAAGGCCAACGCCAGAGGCCACAGCTTCCAGATGCTGCGCGTGCCATTGAGCACCCACCCCAGCGCCAGGAGCACGACGAACGCGCCCAGCGTCAGCAGTGCGCCGCGCGACTGCGTCGCCAACGTCGCGACCATGGCGCCGAGCATCAGCCCGATGCCGAGCTTGCGGTTGCCGCCGCGTCGCAGGAACTCCGCAAGCCCCACCGCGATGAGCAGCAGAAAGATCACGTGCACCACCGCGGCCCCACCTTGCCCGGTGGCGAGCCGTATCGAGCGCCGATACTGGGACTGGAAGGGCCATCCGATGAAGGCGACGACGAGCGACGCCGCTCCGGCAGCCGCGACGATGCGCAACCGGAGTTTCGGCTCAGCGGCCAGGATCATTCCGAGCCCAGTGAGGGTGGCGAGCCCCGCATTCAACAACGGGACCACCAGATACTGCAGTGGTACGACGCCACCCCCCGCGGTCGTCACGACCGCAGGTGCGTGGAAAGGCAGGGCCACGATGCCGTAGACCACGACCGCGAGGAACGATCCGACGAGCCACCACGTCGCTTTCCCGAGCTCGCGCCGTCGGCCCAGCCACCAGGGCGCGGTCACCAGCGTTAACACGACGAGCGCGATGAGCTCGAACGTCAGGAACCGCGCGCCCGGTACTCGGTAGGCGAGTTGTACCGCCTGGCACAGCGCGAGATAGGGAACAAACGCCCACGCAACACGGTTGCCCCGACGAATGAACTCGTCATTCTCGACAGCCTTCACGCAGCCCATATTCCCACGCCCGGCGCCGATTCGAGGGAAATCTCACGGGCGCACGTCGATGAATGCGTTGGTGCGCGCAGACTCGATCATCGCCTCACAGACACGCACCACTTGTGCGCCCTGCTCCAATGTCACGATGTCAGACTCCTTGCCCAGCACCGCGTCGCGGAATCGCTCGTGTTCGGTGCGCAGCGGCTCCTGCTTCGGGAACGCGAACCGGGTCACATCGCCTTCCGCCACGCCACGGAAGCGTGCGAGGTCGTCCCACGTCTGCTGCACGGATGCGTTGGCGTAGAACGACAGGTCGGCGGTGAGCGTGTCGGCGACGAACATGCCCTTCTCGCCAGTGACCGCGGTCAGACGCTCCTTGGTGGGCGTGAGCCAGTTGACCAGATGGTTGGACATCAACCCTCCGGTCAGGGAACAGGTGGCGGAGACCATGTCCTCGTATTCGCGCCCCGCTTTGAATACCGATCGTGCCGCCACCCACTCGTAGTCACGTTGGGTGACCCATGCGGTGAGATCGATGTCGTGCGAGGCGAGGTCTTTCACGACGCCGACGTCGGCGATGCGTGCAGGAAATGGCCCCTGACGACGGGTGACGACCTGGTACAGCTCTCCCAACTCACCGGCTTCGAGTCGTGCACGGAGCTGCTGGAGCGCGGGGTTGTACCGCTCGATGTGCCCGACTGCGGCGACGATGTTGCGGCTGCCGAACGCGTCGACGAGCTGCCGCGCGCCGTCGGGGGTCTTGGCCAAGGGCTTCTCAATGAGCGCTGCGACGCCTGCCTCCGCGATCGCGATGCCGATCTCCTCGTGGAACATCGTCGGGGCGGCCACCACCACGTAGTCGAGGCCCTGCTCGAGCAGCGCATGCACGTCGGGGAGGACTGGCAGATCGCCCGCCAGGCCGTGCGGATCGCCCTGGGCATCGGCCACCGCGACGAGGTTCACCCCGTCGATGGCACGCAGATTGCGGGCATGGTGGCGTCCCATCATGCCCAAACCGATGAGACCAGCGCGGAGGTTCGCCATCATGCACCCGCCTTCACGAGGGCGTTGACGGCGGCGACGATGCGCTCCAGATCGCCCTGTGAGAGCGACGGATGCACCGGCAGCGACAGACACTCCTTCGCCGCCAGTTCCGTGTTGGGCAGATCCACCGCCGACTGGAATGGCTTCAGGCGGTGATTTGGCACGGGATAGAACATCCCGGAGCCGATGTTGTACTCCTCCTTCAGCGCCTTCGCCAAGCCGTCGCGATCCTCGGCCACCCGCACGGTGTACTGGTGGTAGACGTGCACTGCTCCCTCCGCTACAGCCGGCACGACGACGCCCTCCAGGTTCGCGGAGAGGAAGGCCGCGTTGCCCTGGCGGGTCTGCGTCCAGGCGTCCACCTTGGTGAGCTGCACGCGCCCGATGGCGGCGTGGATGTCGGTCATGCGGTTGTTCAGCCCGACGACCTCGTTGTGGTACTGCTGCAGCATCCCCTGGTTGCGGTAGAGGCGCACGCCTCGTTCGATCGTCGCATCCGCGCAGGAGACCATGCCGCCCTCGCCGGAGGTCATGTTCTTCGTCGGATACAGGGAGAACATCGCGAATGCGCCGAATGCGCCGACGGGGGTGCCGCCAAGTGACGCACCGTGCGCCTGCGCCGCGTCCTCGAACAGCAGGAGGTCGTGCTGGCTGGCGATGGCGCGAAGCTGGCTCATCTTGGCCGGATGGCCGTAGAGGTGCACCGGCATGATCGCTTTCGTGCGCTCGGTGATCGACGCTTCGACGGAGGCCGGATCGAGCGTGAAGTCGTCGAGCGCGATGTCGGCGAAGACGGGGGTGGCGCCGGTGAGGGCCACGGAGTTGGCCGTCGCTGCGAACGTGAACGATGGGACGATCACCTCGTCGCCGGCGCCGATGCCGGCGCTCAGCAGCCCGAGGTGGAGGCCGGACGTGCCGGAATTCACCGCGACGCAGGCGCGGCCCAACTTGAAGTGCTCGGCGAACTCTTGCTCGAAGGCGGCGACCTCTGGGCCCTGGGCGATCATGCCCGAGCGCAGAACGCGGTCGACGGCGGCGCGTTCCTCGTCGCCGATGATCGGCTTGGCTGGGGGAATGAATGCTTCAGACATCATGCTTCTTTCACGAGGGTGAGGGCCTCACCGTGCTGTTCAAACTCGTCGCCGGTCTTCGGGTCGCGGAACGTGTGTTCCCCGGTGGCCTCCAGCGGGAAACCGGAGCGGCCTACCCACTTGATGCGGCGGGCAGGCACGCCGGCCACGAGCGCGTAGGCAGGCACGTCGCGGGTGACGACTGCGCCGGCGGCCACCGTCGCCCACTCGCCGATGGTGACGGGGGCTACGCACACGGCACGGGCGCCGACGGAGGCGCCGCGCTTCAACGTCACTCCGACGGGCTCCCACTCGTCAGCGCTCTTGACCGAACCGTCGGGGTTGCAGGCGCGCGGGAAGGTGTCGTTGGTGAGCACCGCGGCGGGTCCGATGAACACCCCGTCCTCGAGATGCGCGGGCTCGTAGACGAGCGCGTAGTTCTGGATCTTGCAGTTGTCGCCGACGTGGACGCCGGTGCCGATGTAGGCGCCGCGGCCGACGACGACGTTCTCGCCGATTCGGGCGCCGCCGCGCACCTGCGCGAGATGCCAGATCGAGGACCCGTCGCCAATCGACACGTCATCGTCGAGGTCCGCGGAGGGGAGGATTCTGGGCTCGGCCATCTGCGTTGTCTCTCCTAGGTCAACTGCCTGTCAGTCTAGTACCGCCCCCGCGACGATGGCGGACCCTCTGGTGCCGCCCAAGTTCACCCGTGCACGACGGCGGCGAACGTGCGCGCGATCACGGCGAGGTCGCCCACCAACGAGCGGTGTTGCACGTAGTCGCGGTACATCGCCACCTTCTTCGGCAGGATCACCTCGACGTAGTGCCGCTCCGGATCGTCGGCGGCGGCCAGCTCGTCCTGCTCGTTGCGAAACGCGATGGCTGCCGGGTCGGTGATGCCAGGCCTGACGCTCAGGATCTCCCGACGGGCCTCCTCACCCCACAGCTCGACATAGCGCGGCACCTCAGGGCGCGGCCCCACCACGGACATGTCGCCCACCAGCACGTCGATGAGCTGGGGCAGCTCGTCGAGTTTCGACTTGCGCAGGAACGCGCCCGCTGGCGTGATGCGGGCATCGTTGGCGCTGGTGACCAGCGCACCCTCGTTGGCCACCCGCATCGAGCGGAACTTGTGGATGCGAAACACCCGGCCCCCCATCCCCACCCGCTCCTGACGAAAGAACACCGGACCGCCGTCGGTGAGCTTGATAGCAACCGCCACGCCGAGGAACACCGGCGACAGCACCACGAGGCCCACCGCAGAGGCGACGACGTCGAACGCGCGCTTGGCGATACTCACCCGAGGATCTCCCGCACGGCCCCGACGACCTGCTCGACGTCGTCGTCGGTCATGGAGGAGAAGATCGGCAGGCTCACGCAGCGCTGGAACTGCGCGGTGGCGACGGGAAAGTCCTCCGGCGCGTGCCGGTAGGTGTCGCGCCAGTAGGGCTGCAGGTGCAGCGGGATGAAGTGGACGCTCGTGCCCACCTCGTGATCGGCCATGCGCTGGATGAAGGTGTCGCGACAGACGGGTGCGTCGTCGGTGAGCCGCAGTACGTACAGGTGCCAGGCGTGCGACGAGCCCTCGGGCGCGTGCGCTGGCAGGGTGACTGGCAGGCCCGCGAAGGCGTCGTCGTAGCGGGCGCCGATTTCGGCCCGACGGGCGGCCATCTCCCGCGAGCGCCCGAGCTGCACCCGTCCCATCGCGGCGGCGGTATCGGTGAGGTTGTATTTGTAGCCGGGCGCGACGACGTCGTAGTGCCAGCTCGGCTTCTTGGAGGAATAGCGGTCGAACACATCGCGGTTGATGCCGTGCAGGCGCATAGTGCGCATCCGAGCGGCGAGATCTGCGTAGGGAGTGACCACCATGCCGCCTTCGCCGGTGGTCATCGTTTTGGTGGCGTAGAAGCTGTAGACGGTGGCGTCGTGGCCATGAGCTCCGATGAGGGCGCCTTCGTTGAGCGTCGGTAGCGCATGGGCGGCATCTTCGACGACGCGCAGCCCGTGGCGCTTTGCGAACGCGGTGAGGGCACCGTCGGGGACACCCAGCCCGGCGAAGTGCACCGGCGCGATCGCGACGGTGCGGTCGGTGACCTTCCGCTCGGCATCCTCGAAGTCGATGCAGAGCGTGCGCGGGTCCACGTCGACGAGCACCGGGTCGCCGCCCAAGTAGCGCACCGCCTCCGCGGTGGAGGTGAAGGTCCACGTCGGCACGAGCACCTCGTCTCCGGGCCGCACGCCGATGGCCTCGAACGCCAGGTGGAGGCCTGCGGTGGCGGAGTTCACGGCGACGGCGTGGGCGTCGGCGCCCAGGAACTCGACGAACTCCTGCTCGAAGGCGGCCGCGTTCGGGCCGGTGGTGAGCCAGCCGGAGCGCATCGTCTCGACGACGGCCGAGATCTCGGCCTCGGTGATGTCCGGGCGCGCGAAGGGGAGGAATGCCACGTCACGGACAATACACTGGCGCCATCGAAAGGGGGCGCACACCAGCCGCAGCCGTTGCGGTCCGAACACGCTCGCGACGCTAGACTTCCCGAGGAGAAGCCCAACCGGGAGGTGGCATGGTAAACAACGTGGTGAGGACCGGCCTCCTGCGCGTCGGGCTGGCGTTGTGGGACAGCCTGAGTTGGGGACTCGCGGCTGTCGCACTCGTGATTGCTCGCTACAGCTTCAGCCTCTCCGGCCCTGAGGCGGAGTTCGTCATCATCTACGTCTGCCTCGCGGTGGTGCTGCAGCTCGCTATCGGCGTCGCCACCAAGTTGTACCGGGGCCGACACCAAGTGGCTTCGTTCGACGAGGCCGCTCAGCTCGGTGCAGTCGTGTTGGGGGTCGGCTTCGGACTCGGAGTTTTGTCAGCGTACTTCGCCACACCCGGGTACCCCCGTGTGGTGACGTTCACGGTGCCGCTCGCCGCGCTCACCTTGATGGCTGCTGGCCGGTTTCTGTTCCGCACCGTCACCCGCACACCACACGTCGGCGACGCCGAACCCGTCCTCATCTACGGAGCAGGCAATGCCGGACAGCAGCTCGGGCGCCTGATCGAGTTCGACCCGAACGCGCCATTCGAGATCATGGGGTACATCGATGATGATCCTGGTAAGCGCAACCTTCACCTCTCCGGCGCCAAAGTATTGGGGGATCGCTCCAAGCTCGTCGAGGTGGCCCGTCGTCTAGGCGTAGGCACGGTGATCGTCGCCATCACCACCGCCGACGCCCGACTCATGCGGGAGATATCAGCCATCACCGACGATGCGGGCCTGAAAACCCTCGTGATGCCGCCCGCCCGCGAATTGGTGTCCGGGCGGGTGCGCCTGTCCAACCTTCACGAGCTGAACATCACCGACCTGCTCGGTCGCGCCCAAGTGGAGACCAACCTGGGCGAGATCTCCGACTACCTCTCGGGCAAGGTGGTACTCGTCACCGGCGCGGGGGGATCGATCGGGTCCGAAATCGCCAGACAAGTGCATCGATTCGGCCCGAAAGAGCTCGTCATGCTCGACCGTGACGAGTCCGGACTGCACGGCACCCAACTCTCGATCTTCAACCAGGGCCTGCTCGACACCCCCAACGTCGTGCTGTGTGACATCCGTGACGCCGAGGCGCTCGACGCGGTGTTTGCGGCCCACCGCCCAGACGTCGTGTTCCATGCCGCCGCCCTCAAACACCTCCCTCTGCTGGAGCAATACCCGCTGGAAGGGTGGAAGACGAACACCCTAGGTACCCTCAACGTGCTTCGGGCCGCTGAGCGTCACGGTGTGGAACGGCTCGTCAACATCTCCACGGATAAGGCCGCCGACGCCACCAGCGTGCTCGGCAAAACCAAGCGACTGGCAGAGGAGCTCACCGCCTGCTTCGCGCAGCGGCTCGACCAAAACTGGCTCTCGGTGCGCTTCGGCAACGTGTTGGGCTCTCGCGGATCCATGCTGTACACCTTCACCCGCCAAATCGACGCCGGTGGCCCCGTCACGGTCACCCACCCCGACGTGACCCGCTACTTCATGACCATCCCTGAGGCATGCGAACTCACCATCCAAGCTGGGGCAATCGGCAAGCCCGCCGATGTGCTCGTGCTCGACATGGGTGAGCCAGTCAAGATTCTCGACGTGGCGAAGAACCTCATCGCACGCTCCGGCCGCGACATCGACATCGTCTTCACCGGCCTGCGCCCCAACGAGAAACTGCACGAGGTGCTGTTCAGCGACGACGAACACGCCGAACCGACGAGCCACGCACTGATCTCACGGGTGCAGGTCCCGCCGCTGGACCCAGCCCAGCTGGACCTCGTCGACGGCTCAGAGCCTCGCTCGATGTCCCAGCTCATCCACCAACGCTGCGCGCACGACGAGCGCTGAATTTGCACGACGAAAGGTCATCTGGTGCGCATCTGCTACATCGATCACTACGCGGGATCCCCAACCTCGGGCATGGAGTACCGCCCGCACGCGATGGCGCGTGCATGGGAACAACTTGGCTCCTCGACGACGATCCTCGCCGGCACCTACTCCCACCTGCGCACCCGCAACTTCCCCGACGCCATCGAAGGGCAGCCCTACCTGATCGACGACGTTCCGTTCCGCTTTCTGCGCACCCGCAGCTACCAGGGCAACGGTCTCGGACGGATACTGAGCTGGGCGGACTTCGTCGGCAAGGGGATGCTGCGAGCGAGCGCCATCGCGAAGGCCACGCGCCCCGACGTGGTGATCGCGTCGTCGACGTACCCGTTCGACACCTGGTTCGCCGCGGCGGTGGCTAGGCGTGCTGGCGCGGCGCTCGTCCACGAAATTCACGATCTGTGGCCACTCACACCCATCGAGCTCGGCGGGCATTCGCCGAAGCACCCGCTCATGTGGGCGATGGCCGTGGCTGAGCGCTGGGCATACCAACACAGCGACGCCATCGTCTCGATCCTGCCCAATACCGAACCGTACGTGCGGTCGCTCGGCGTCGACACCCCCGTCGTCGTGATTCCGAACGGTATCGAGATCGATCAGCCCCACGAATCGGTGCCGACGAGTGTTGTCGAGCGCGTCGAGCGGTTGCGCGGCGAGGGGCGTCGCATCGTCGCGTACGCCGGCGGTCTGACCACGGCCAACGCCATGGACGACTTCGTCGAGGCGATGGGACGCATCACCGACGAGCCTGTCACGGCGCTGGTGTGGGGCGATGGGCTCCACCGCGATGACCTCGAGCAGCGGGCCAGGCAGCTCGGTGCGCGCATCGAGTTCGTCGGCACGATTCCCAAGGCGCAGGTGCACTCCGCGCTCAGCCTGTGCGACGCGCTCTACATCGGCTCGAAACGCAGCCCGCTGTACGCCTACGGCGTCTCGGCCAACAAGATCTTCGACTACATGCTCACCGGCGTGCCCATCATCGACGCCTTCGCCTCCGACCATTCGCCGCTGGCCTACTCGGGCGCAGCCGTGCCTGCTCGCGCCGAAGACCCGACGGACATCGCCCGGGCAATCCTCACCGCGACGAGCATGCCCGACGACGAGCGCGCCCGCCTGGGAGCCGCGGCGGTGCAGTGGGTCCGCGAACACCACGCGCTGCCGGTGCTCGCCGACAAGTTCCACACGCTGCTGCACACCGTCGCCAACGATCCCGGGCGCTTCGGGAACTCGGCGCACAGGTGAGGGCTGCAGCATGATCGTCATCGTCACGTCGCACTTCCCGTTCGGGGAAGGGGAGTCGTTCATCGCCCCGGAACTCGAGCACTGGCAGGCGAGCGACGACGTCGTGCTTCTCCCCGAGAAACGCGCCACTGCTGCGGCTCGCCCCGTGCCCGACGCGGTCCGCGTCGACGAGACCCTCGCGCGCCGCTGGGCGTCCCGAAGGTGGTTGGCGTGGTCGGCTGCCAGGGCGCTGACCTCACCCATCCTCGCCCGCGAACTGTGGCGGCTTGCCCGAGAGCGACGGCTCAACCCCCTGCGCGCTCGGATTGCGGTGCGCACGTTGGCGCAGGTCTACCTGATCGCCCGCACGCTTACCGACATCGCCCGCCGTGACCGGGCTCGGATTGACGTCGTGTACGGGTACTGGCTCTCCTCCGGTGTGATGGCCGGCGCCATGCTGGCGAGGAAGGCACGCGTCGGCGCGGCGCTGGCGCGGGCGCACGGCACCGACCTCTGGGAACCCTCCCGAAAGGCTGAGTACACGCCGCTCATCCGGCAGTTCGCCCCGTGGATTCGCTGCGTCCACGCCATCTCCGACGCAGGGCGCCAACACCTCGCCCGCTACGGATTCACCGAACATCAGCGCCATTGCTCCCGACTCGGCGTATCGATCCCTGGCGCGACGACGCCACTCACACCGCCTGGCGAATTCCGCGTCGTCACACTCAGCTCGATGACGCCGTTCAAGCGGCTCGATCGCGCTGCAGAAGCCCTGGCGCGGCTGCACGCGCTTCGGCCGGAGCTCAAGCTGCGGTGGACACACATCGGCGACGGCCCGCTGCGGGCGGAGCTCGAACAGCACGCCCAACAACTGCGCGCATCTGGCATCCGCGTCGACCTACTCGGGGCGGTGCCGCACGAGGACGTGCTCGGATTCCTGGAGCACACGCCCGTCGACGTGCTGCTCAACACTTCAGACTCCGAAGGCATCCCCGTCTCACTCATGGAAGCCATGGCCCATGGAATCCCGGCGGTCGCGCCCGACATCGGGGCAGTCCGTGAGCTCGTGCCCGACGCGATGCTGCTGCCGGCGCACACCACCGGCGACGTCATCGGCGACTTCCTCGCGGCACACGCGGAGCAATGCAAGAGCACTGCGTGGCGCAGCCAGGCGCGCCAACGGATTGAGCAAGAGTTCGACGCGAGCGTGAACCAGGCGCGGTTCGTCGCCCATGTGCGTGACATCGTCGCCGATGTGCGGGGCCGGGCGCAGTGACGGCTCAGTGCCCGAGCGCTGCCGCACCCACGTCGTAGGGCGACGCCGCCTTCACCGGCCGGGCGCTCTCGTACACGATGCCCGCCACCTGCGTATCCAGCGCAGCCAACAATGCCCTCGCCTCGGCCAGGTCGCCTCGACGATCATGGTCCTCCGCGACGACGAGCAGCACCGCGTCGCAGCGGCTCGCTACCACGGCCCCGTCGGAGGTGCGTGCCAGGGGAGCGCAGTTGACGAGCGTCACCCCGTCGTGACGAAGCGACGCGGTGACGGCATCCCAGTCGGCACCCGCGAGCAGCTCCATGGCATTCGGAGGCGTCTGCCCAGCCACCAACACACCGTCGCGTGGGCTGGCGTGGCCCCCGAGTAACACGTCGACGAACCCCTCCTGGGCATCGCCGAGCGGTGCTCCGCGCAGGTCCGCATCGACCATCACCGCGTCGTTACCTTGCCGACGTAGCGCGTCGCCGAGCGCCTGAACGAGGGCGGCCGAACGGTGTGCGTCGGTGATGGCCGCGACACCGAGCACCGGCTGCGCCACGTCGCGAGGGACGAGGAACCGCATGGCGCCCGCCAAGAGGTCGGCCTGGGCAGGCGTCGGCTCGGGATTTACGACAGTCACAATGGAGTCGTCGGTGATGTCTGCCACATGTCGGTGCGAGCGCACGGTGGTGTCGAGCGCAACGCGAGCGATGAGGTAGGCCAAGCCGACGAGCACACCCGCCAGCGCCGCCGACCCCGCGCGTTGCGCGGCCCCCACCTGAGCGGTGGCGTCCGGCTCTACCTGGTAATCAACCGAACGCCACTCGAGCGTCACCCGGCCATCCGAGGAGCGCAGCGGCACGGCATCGAGTTCCTCGCGGAACTGCTCGGCGACGGCGCGCACCGTCGCCTCCGCCTCCGACGTGCTCGTCGCGCTCGTCTGCAGCACCATCACGAGGCTCGTGGGTGGGGCACTGAGCTCAACACGGTTGGCGAGCGCGGCGGCGCTCACCGGCGGATTGAGTTTCTCTCCTGCGGGACCCATCACGCGTGGAGACTGGAGCAATGTCTGTGCTGTGCTGATGAGCTCCGTGGAAGACGCCAGATCGTGCCCGGTGTCGCCGGATTCGCTGCCGACGAGCTGAGCTTGGATCGTCGCCGACCCCTTCCACACGGGTCGGAACAGCACTAATCCCGCGAGGAGCGCCACGACCATCGCCGCCACCGCGACGAGCACGGCTGAGAAGGCGAACCGCCGCGCGGTGACGAGGTGGGTGTGCAACATCGGTCTCCTGTCAGTTCAGACGTGTGCTTCAGGCTACTCGCTCCGAGCCGCCTACGTCGCACCGAGCAAGGTTGCCGTTCCAGACGAGTAGACTGCCCGATCATGACCGAACGCGGCCTGGACGTAGCATTCCGCTTGGTGCTGCTGTGCATGCCGTTGGCTGCCGCTCTGGGCAGCTTCGTCACCGTGGTCGGGATCGCACCTGCACGTCCAGTGGGGGCGCTGCTCGTAGCGCTCGCGCTGTTCTGCCTTCGCGGCACACCTTCCCCACAGAGCGTGGTCACCGTGGTGCTTGCGCTCGCCTGGGTGGGTTGGGGATTCTTCCAGCCGTACAGCCACGCTGGCTTCGCTGAATTGATGAGCATCGGGCTGGGCCTCATGACCGTGGCGGCAGTCACCGTGGAACCCGCAACACTTCGCACCTTTCGCGCGTTCGCCGCAGGATGGGGGCTGGCGTGGGTGGCAGCCTGCGCACCTGCCGTCGTCGAGATCCTCACCGGAGCCCGCCTGCCCAACTATCTCGAGGGTTCGCCCGAACACATCCGGCTCGCGTCGCAGGACATCGCGTCGTTCTTCGTCAACCCAAACCTGTTCGCCTACTTCATCACGCTGGCCGCGTTCCAACTCGTGGCGTTAGCGGGCTTCGCCGAACGCCGCGTCGTCCGCATGCTCATGCTGCTGCCCGCAGCGATCACGCCCGTGTTCGTGCTGTTTTCGGGAAGTCGCCTGGCGTTGCTGGTGAGCCCTTTGGTGCTGGCGTGGGCGGTGTGGGCATGGTGGCCGAAGGTCCGACGCGCGCTGGTGGCCGTAGCGTCGGTAGCGATTGCCGCAGGGGGGCTCGTCGTACTGTACTCACCGCGTTTCTGGGCACGGATGGAGATGGAGAGCCAAGGGTCGACGCAGGGCCGGCTCAACCTGTATCGCAGCGGCGTGTATCTGTGGACCGACTCGTTCGGCTTCGGAGTGGGGGCAGGCCGCTTCGAGACCGAGATCGCCCGCGGCGCCGCCCCCTACGACACCCAGGGCGCCATCAACCCGCACGCAGGCATCTTCGAGCTCATGTCGCAGTACGGGCTGCTGCCCACAGCGGTGGTTATTGCGTGCCTCGTCGTGGCTGTGTGGCCTCGGCTCAAGGCCTTCACGGGCGGCGCTACCCAGCCGACGAGCCTGACGGTGGCCGAGCAGTCGGTGTGCGTGTCCGTCGTGTTGATGCTTGTGCTGTCCTTCGCGAATTCGACGTTCCTCGACTCGCCGATTGCCTGGTTGCACGTCGCATCGCTTGGCATGATGTCGGTGGCGCTGAGCGCAGGTAGATTCCCGACGAGGGTGCCGCCGGAATCACCCTCCGAGCCCTGGGGTTCGAGGTATCAGCTGCGAGCTTATGCGGCCTCGCTGGCGTCGCGGTCGTAGGAGCGAGCGACGAGCAACGCCAGCCCCATGAGCACCGCCAGCAGCGCTGCCTGACCAAGGCTCATGAGCTGCACGGTATGCATCAGATCGCCGTGGCGCCCGAACCAGATGATGCCCAGCGGCGTCGCGGCGTACACGATTGCGAACACCAGCATCAGCCCCTGCCGGCCAGCAACCACGAACAGGTTCGACAACGGGGCGGTGGAGAAGTTCATGTACAGCCAGGGCGTCAGCGCAGCGGCGAACAGGCCCACCTGGGCCCAGCCTGAGCCGAGCACCCACGGCAGCACGGGCGGGGCGAGGAAGTAGATGAGCAGGAACGGGACGGCTGCCACCAGCAGCGTGGTGCGCAGTGTCCGACGCACCAGCGCCGACATTTGTCCGCGCGGGGTGACGCTCAGGCGCTGGAAGAACACCTGCGTCAGCGCTGAGGCGATGAGGGCCGTCGGGGCTTGCACCAGCATCCACGCGAGGCCGAACTGACCAACGACGGCCGCACCGGCGGTGGCGCCGATCAGCAGCGTGATGCCCTGCAAGCGCACCGCGTCAATGAGGGCGTTGGGGGCATTGAGCAGCGGCATCCTGCGGTGCTCGCGCATGAGGCGACGCGTGTGCTCCTTGGACATCTCGACGCGCTCCGGTATCCCGCCGCCACGCCAGAGGTTGCATAGCGCCGCCACCTGGCCAAGCAGCGTGCCCAGCACGAGCCCCAGCGTGCCTGCCCGTAGGGGCCCGAGGCCCACCTGGGTGACGGCGACCGTCGTGGATTGGAACACCTTGTTGCGGCTCACGAGGTTGAACCGCTTGTTGCGGATCAGCCACTGGGTGTAGATCGCCATCTGCCCGAAGGCCCAGGAGATCAGCCCGACGGCGTACAGCCACGCAGACGCGCCTTCTGGCATGCCATCGAACAGGGCTGCGATCCTGGGAGCGAACAGCACCATCACGACGGTGGTCATGAGGGCCATCGCGAGGTTGATGCGTGATGCGATCTGGACGAGCCTGCGGGCATCCGATTCATCTTCGGGGAGCATGATCGCCAGGTCGTAGCGCCAACTGGCGACGGGGATGACGAAACCCGCGACGGCGATCACCACCACCCAAGCCCCGACCGCCTCCTGCGA
This sequence comes from uncultured Tessaracoccus sp., assembly GCF_947286155.1. GTDB lineage: Bacteria > Actinomycetota > Actinomycetes > Propionibacteriales > Propionibacteriaceae > Arachnia. Next base: position 34,166 of record NZ_CAMYPD010000003.1, on the reverse strand, counting down.
GTAGATCCGGGTGAGGATCGGCATGGTGAGAATAGGTAGGAGCTGCGCCACACCCGTGCCGGTCATGAGGGTGAGCACGTGACCCACGAACTCGTGTGAGCCCAGGAACTCCTTCAACCGGCGGATCATCGCGCCCGACGAGCCGCCCGTGCGGTGACCTCGAGCAGCGTCGGCACCTCCGCCTCGAAGTTGAACTCCTCCTCGATGGCCGCACGGCCCCGTCGGCCCATCTGGGCCGCGCGCTCCGGGTTCGCCACCAGCTCTGCGATGGCCTCCGCAGGCGCGTCGGCGGTGGAGGTGTCGACGAACACGCAGCAGTCGTGGCTGCCCAGGATGCGGCGCAGCCACGCGAAGTCGCTCACCACCGCGGGAATGCCGGCGGCCATGTACTCGAACAGCTTCGTCGGCAGGGAGTCGACGTAGTTGCCCAGCGGCTTCAGGAACACCAGCCCGATGGAACCAGAAGCCACGATCTCGGGCACATCCGACGAGGGGAGCATGCCGCGATAGTCGATGCGCGGATCGTCGGATGCGAGCAGCGGGGCGATGTCGGCGTCGGCCTTACCCGCGACGAGCAGCGTGGCCCCCGGCACCTTCCGCACCGCGTCGATCATCACGTCCACCTGCCTGCCCTGCGACAGCATCCCGACGTAAACCACCCGGCCCGGCACATGCTCGCCGGTGGAGGCCGGGTAGTCCTTCAGGTACGGGTAGTTGTAGACGACGGCTTTGTTCGGGTGCGAGTAGAGGGAAGCAATGTGCTCGGTGGCGGTGACGATGCCGTCGAAGCCCTTGTCGGCCAGCTTCACGAGGCCCTTGGCGAGCAGCATCGCCAGCGGATGCAGCAGCTTCGGGATGTACGGCTTGTCATCCATTTGCCCGACGAGGTCCTCGTGGGCGTCGTAGATGGCGGCCTTGCGCCGGAGCGTTTTCCACAGCCAGACCATGGGGGTCAGCTCGGGATCGTGCACGTGCACCAGCTGCGGACGCACGCGGTTGAGGGCGCGGAACGCGCGCCATTGCGCTTTCAAGCGCCCGACGACGCCACTCGCGGTGCCCAGCCCGACGATGTGCACGCCGTCGACGACCTCGTCGTGATCCTGCGCGCCCAGGAACCACGTGTCCACCCCGGAGGCGGCCAGCGAACAGCACTCCTTGTTGAAGATCCGGTTATCCCGCGGGGGGTGCAGCGTCGAGAGATGCGCCACCCGAGCGTCGATGGAATCGGTCATCTACGTGACCCGTCGCCGACGCGGAAGAAACGCACGCCCTCCCACTTCGCGCCGTCCAGCATGCTCCGACCGTCGACGACGACCTGCAGCCCCGGCAGATCGGCAGGCGTGAACTCCTTGTACTCCGGGTGGTCGGCTTGCACGATGGCAACATCGGCCGGCTCACCCACGTGGTAGGCATTGAAACCGTACCCGGCGAGTTCATCGTCGGAGAACATTGGATCGTGCACCAGCACATGCGCGCCGCGCGCCTGCAACGCCTCGACCGTCGGGAACACCCCGGAGAAGGCGGTCTCCTTCACCCGGCCTCGGTAGGAGGCGCCGAGCACGACGACGGTGCGGCCCTCGAGCGAGCCAAGCGCCCCCTCTGCCAGGCCGACCGCGTACTCGGGCATCGTCATGTTGGCCTCGCGGGCGGTGCGGACGATCGTCGCCTCCGGGTCGGTGTAGAGGTACAGGCGCGGATAGACGGGGATGCAGTGCCCGCCGACGGCGATGCCCGGGCGGTGGATGTGGCTGTACGGCTGCGAGTTGGAGGCGTCGATCACCTTGTGCACGTCGATGCCGTTGGCGGCAGCGAACTTGCCGAACTGATTGGCCAGCCCGATGTTGACGTCGCGGTAGGTGGTCTCGGCGAGCTTCGCCATCTCGGCGGCCTCGGCGGTGCCCATGTCCCACACGCCATTGCCCTCCGGCAGATCGGGGCGTTCGTCGAACATGAGCACCTGCTCGTAGAACTCGATGCCGCGACGCGTGCCCTCTGGGCTGAGGCCGCCGACGAGCTTCGGGTACTTGCGCAGATCCTCGAAGACGCGCCCGGTGAGGACGCGTTCGGGGGAGAAGACGAGGTGGAAGTCCTTGCCCTCGGTGAGGCCGGAGATGTCTTCGATCATCGGCTTCCAGCGGTCGCGTGTGGTGCCGACAGGCAGCGTCGTCTCGTAGGAGATGAGCGTGCCGGGGGAGAGATGCTCGGCGAGGCTGCGCGTGGCGGATTCCATCCAGCCGAAGTCAGGCTGCCAGGTGCCGTCGTCGACGAACAACGGCACGACGATCACGATCGCATCTGCGCCGGGGATCGCGTCGGAGTAGTCGGTGGTGGCGCGCAGCTTGCCTGCCGGGACGAGCTCCTGCAGCTTCTCCTGCAGGTGCGCTTCGCCGGGGAACGGCTCGCGCCCGGCATTGACCTGATCCACCACGGACTGTTGCACGTCGACGCCGATGACGTCGTGGCCCATCGACGCGAACTGGACGGCCAGAGGTAGACCGATCTTGCCAAGAGCAATGACCGCGATCTTCACGCTCGTTCCTTCCTACAAGCCAACACCAAGCTACTGGGAAGCATATCCGGCCACGCTGGATGACAGGAGACGGCAGCGGAGTCGGACGCTCAGGGCATCTGCTTTTCGATGTCTTCGTTGTAGGCCGCGATCACGTCGAGCATCTCACCGTCCATGTGGAGCCCTCCGCCGCGCAGGTACAGCCCGCGCGTGCAAAAGCGTTTCAAGTCGGCCTCCGAGTGCGACACCAGGAACAGCGTCTTGCCCGTGCTGAGCAGTTCTTCCATGCGCCGGTAGCACTTCTCGCGGAATGCCTTGTCGCCCACGGCGAGCACTTCGTCGACGAGTACAATGGGCTGGTCGAGCTGCGTGATCACGGAGAACCCCAGGCGCACCTTCATGCCCGAGGAAAAATGCCGGAATGGTACGTCGAGGCCATCCCGAACCTGCGGGCCGGCAAAGTCGACGATCTCCTCGAATTTCTCGTCGATCTCTTCCTTGCTCAGCCCGTGCAGGCCAGCGGTGAGATAGATGTTCTCTCGCGCCGCGAGATCGCCCACGAACCCACCCGTGAGCTCGATCATGGGGGCCACGCCCCCGTGCACCTCGACGGTGCCCTCGTCCGGGAGGAGTACCCCAGCGATCATCTTCAGCAGCGTCGACTTTCCCTCACCGTTCGCGCCGACGAGGCCGACGGCCTCGCCAGCAGTGATGTCGAAGCTCACGTTGCGCAGCGGCCAAAAGGTGGAACGGTCCCCCGTCGTTTTACGCTTGAAGATGAGTTCGCGCCAGGAGAGCTGACGCTTCCTAGAACGCAGGAACTCGATGCCGGCGTTCTGCGCAGAGATCACCACGTCGGACATCAAATCTCCTTCAACACGGTTCGTTCCAGGCGCTTGAACGTCCACACTCCGATACCCAAGATCAAGAGGGTGCCGAGCACCGAGATGCCCACGACGTTCCACCGCACCGGATTCTGGAAGAAGCCCGCCCGGAAGAGCTCGAGGATGCCCGCCAACGGGTTGATCTGGAACACCCACTGCCAGCCCTGGAGCTTGTCCAGCTTTTCGAGGTTGAAGATGATCGGCGTCATGTAGAAGTAGACGCGCAGGAAGATGCGCACCGTCGGCTGAATGTCGAACATCATCACCGTGAGCGGGGCCAAGAAAAGGCCGAAGCCAGTGATGAGTAGGAATAACAGCGCGATCCCGAGGGGGAATAGCAGGAGCCCCCAATCGAGGTGTGTCTCTCCTCGGATGATGTACACGATGGTGAAGAGCACCAACACCGGCAACGAGAAGATGAACTCCAAGCCCTTGGAGGCCACGATGCGCACCACCCAAATTTCGCGTGGTAACTGCGTCGACTTCACCAGCTGTTGTTCAGCGATGAGCGCGCGCATCGATTCATTCACCGAAGCGTTGAACCACTGCCACGGCAGTAGCCCTGCGAGCAGGAACAAGAAGTACGGCGTATGCCCGGCGTCTCTGCGCTCGAAGATCACCACGAAGATCATAAAGTAGATGAGGGCCGTGGCGAGCGGATCGAGCACCGTCCACAGGTAACCGATCACGCTCTGCGAATACCGCACGCGAAGGTCACGCTTCACGAGGAGCCGCAACACCTTGCGCTCCTCCCAGAGACGTTTCACAGTCGACAAATCTGGCCTCTTCCAACACTGATCCGGTGGGCTTAGCGCCCGAAACCTTGCGATAGCCTACGCCCAAGCTCAGCCGCTGTAACGCTCGGCGCGGCGTATTGCCCCAGTAACGACTGCTGATTGGGGGCCATTTCGTAGTCGAGCCGGCTGAGATCCGGGGTTCCTACCCTCAGCGCTGGGACGCCGTGAATGGCAGCCACGTTGAGCATCGCCGTCGACGAAGCCCCGACGATGGTCCTCGCGCCCAGCACCAGCGGATTGCATTCGGCGAGGGCGGACGTCGAGGTTGTTTCGTAGCGGGCGTAGCGCCCGGCGGGCTCTCCGGGATGCGGCACGACGACGAACTCCAGCCCGGCGGTCTTCACGGCGCGGGCCACGTATTCGACATGTGCCGCGTAGCGTACCTCAGACAGGACCCCCACCTCGGGCCAGGGCTGGGTGAGGAATACGACGCGCTCGCTCGAGCGGTCTGGAGCCGGGGCGATGCGACGAAACTCGTCGGCCACCGGCTTGTTGAGCGCCCAGCGCCCGGGAGAGGTTTGGACGTGCAGCGGCCAGCGGATGTGGGTGAGGAGCCTCGTCGCACCCTCCACGGCTGTCGTGCGCAGTGCCGCCTGGGGGTCGTTGCCGCCCTGGCGGAGCGTGGCGTCGTGGCGCGACTTCCAGTTGCCGTACGTGCCGAGGCCCTCGTCAATCACCACCACGGTGAGACGCTTGAAGGGATGCTTCGCAGTGAGCCGGAGCCACGGCTTGATGCCCACGGCGCCGGTGCTAAGCAGCCAGTGGCGTGAGCTGCGGGGAGCCTTGGCGCCGTCCCAGCGGTCGACGGTGAGCCTGGGATCGTCGAGCTCTGCAGTGATGAGGCTCGTCGAAATCTCTTCAGAGGTGTGGAAGGAACGGGAAGAGAACATATGCAGCGCTACCTCACCTGGCTCGCGACGCAGCAGCTCGCGTAGCCAGGCGACGCCGTACGGGATGTGGCTACGGCTCATCACCCCAGCCCACCAGACGTCGTGTCTCACCACAGCGGGGGCCTTCCTAGCTTCGTCATCCGCCACACGGTCTTCCACCGGATGGGCTCGCGCTGCACCGGGAGTGGCGTCGACCAGCCGTCCTTGAAGCCCTTGAAGACATTGCGCAGGCGCTCGCCGCTGCGGGCGCGCAGCGCTGTGGCGGCCGTCCACAGCGCGAGGTAGAAGGGGAGGATCGGCCAGGGGAGGTCTCGCTTGGCTACCCACACTCGGTTGCGCATGGTCGACCAGAAGTGGTGAGGATGGCGCGCGGCCGATGTGGCCGGGTGGTTCACCTCGATGTCGGGTGCATAGACGATGCGCCAGCCGCGGTCGATGAGGCGCATGGCCATGTCCGTGCCCTCATGGCCGAAGAAGAGCTCACCGAACCAGCCGCCGACTTCGTCGAACGCGCTCCTGCGGAAGAGTGCCATGGCCTCCCAGAAGATGGCCACGTCCCCGCCGGTCAGTTCTGCGGACTTCCGGAGGCGGGGTACCCAGCGACGCGGGGAGGGCACGCCAGTGGGGTCGACGCCGCGTGCCTGCACCACTGCGACGCCGGGGGTGCATCGTCGGACCATCCGGGCGAGAGTGTCGGGTTCGGGGAGGAGGCCGTCGTCGTCATAGAAGAACAGGAACTCGCCGTCGACGAGGGACGCGGCCAGATTGCGCCCCGCCGGGCAACCGAGGTTCTCTTCCGAATAGTGGGTGCGCACCCAGCTGGGGACCCCCTCAGGGCGCCAGCCGTTACCGACGAGCATCACGTCGAGCTCCACGCCCTCCTGCTTGCCGAGCGCATCGAGTGCGGCGGCCAGCTCTTTAGGGCGGTTGCCCATGCTGAGCAACGCAACGCCCACGGTGGGGAGGGGATGGCTCGTCATGCGGGTCTCCTTTCGGTGCCATCCACCCTACCTGGGGGGTTCCCGCACCGGGCTCGGCACCACGCAGAGCGGGTGCGGAGTGGGGGCGCTCGGGAAACTAACCCAATATCCACACGCGTTTCTCAGAACGGCGGTTTTTCGGCCTTTTCAGCAAACGCGTGTGGATATCGGGTTAGCTCGTCGCGGAGACTCCCTTAGCTCAGCAGCCCCTCGGCGGCTTCTGCGAAACGCTCAGCTCCTGCCCGAGCCAGCGCTGTCAGTACATCTCGGACATCGAGGGGCGGGCGTTGAGCGGCGAGGGCTAGTTCATGCAAGACAGTGAGGGTTTGCGATGGTGCCAGGTCGAGCTGATCGAGTAGGAAATCGTCGAGCGACTTGGTGTCTAGCCCGAGGGGTTTCAGCACCTCTGCAGGGAAGTCGTGCGAATTATTCGTGACGATCACATCCGCCCTGCCCCGGATAGCCGCTGCGAGTACGTGACGGTCGTCTGGATCAGGAAGAACCAACGCATTCTCGAGGGGCTGCCAATGCGCAACCGTGGCGTCAGGGAAACTCGCGTGCATGGCGGCGATCCGTTTCGCTGCCTTGCCCCCGTCGGCAAGCTTCGGGTGGAGTCCGAGGAGCACAGATTCCAACTCTTCCAGGACACGGCTGCTCCACAGAGGCCGATAGAGCCCCGCATCGGCCAACCGAAGCAGTACATCTGTCGAAATGATTGGAACCAGCACACAGGTGTCCAAGAAGGCTGAGAAACGCGCCACGACTTAGCTTTCCGGGTGCTTGCTGTGTCGGGTCTTGCGTAAAGCGGTTCGGTAGTCAGCTGCTGGTGCGTCGAGCAAGCCATCGGATTGGGCTTCCGCAGTGAGCTGGTCCAGCGTTGCTTTTCGGGCGAGGCGCATGTCTTGCTGATAGCGGAGAACATCTTTGAGAAGCACACGTCGATGACGGCTACCCGGCAACTTGGTGAACGGGAGCTGGCCCGACTCGAGGAGCTGAACCAACGTTGGGCGGCTGATCCCGAGATGGTCCGCAGCTTGCTGTGTGGTGAGCTGTTGTTCTTGCGGGGCAATGGTGATGGCCTGGCCTTGGCGCATTGCAGTGACTACGTCTAGCAGAATGCGATACGCCTCCATCGGTAACGGGACCTGTTGTCCGCCTGGGCCGAGCAGCGCTGCTGGTTGAGGGGATTGCTCAAGGAACAATGAGAGATCATCCAGCGGGCGGAGATCGTCGGGCGGAAAGATCGTGTGTGGGGCAGTGTCGGTGGTCATGCACCCAGCGTACCTTGTTCGAAATAAACGAAAACGGGTGTGGTTACTTGCGTGGGGTAACCCAATATTCACACGCGTTTCCTCAGATCGCCGAGTTTGGGCCTTTTCGGCAAACGCGTGTGGATATTGGGTTAGCTCGTGCGTCCAAGGCAGGCGAGCGCGCCGTCCAGCTCGACGTACGCGATACGGATGCCCGACGGCGGCGGGGCGCCGAGCTCACCGCGCCCGACCAGGGTGAGCACGGGCGTGTCGAGCAGCTTCGCCACCACCTCGAGTTTCGTCCAGGCGTGCCAAAAGTTGTCGTCAGAGTGCAGTCGCCGCGCCAAGGCGGCGGGTGGGTTGGCCGTCAGCTCAACATCGACGGCATACCTCACCCCAGGTTCGAGGCGGGCTGGGCGCCAGCACCAGCGAAGCCCATCGGAGGTGTAGGAGTGGATATGCAGACAGCCGCCGGGGCAGTGGACACCCCGGCGGCTGGTGATGAGTGTGGAATCAGATGGAGCCGCCGCCATCGACCACCAGGGTCTGGCCGTTGATGTTGGTGTCTTCAAACAGGAGCATGTCGAGCAGCGGCACGACGTTCTCCGGCTCCACCAAGCGGCCGGTGGGGGTGCGGCGGGTGATGGTGTCGAGCTGGGTCTGGCCCAACACCGAGCTCATCTCGGAGGCGAAGAAGCCCGGCGCGATGGAGTTCGCCAGCACGCGCCCATGCATCTCGCGCGCGATGGTGCGCATCGCCGAGTCGAGGCCGCCCTTCGTCGCGGAGTATGCGACGAGACCCGCGTAGCCGCGCTGCGCGCAGATGGAAGTGACGAACACGACGCGGCCCGTGCCGCGCCCCGCCATGATGCGACGCAGCACCGTGCGGGTGAGGATGAGCGGTGCAGTGAGGTTGGTGTTGACGATCTGCTCGATGCGCTCGGGCGAGGTGTGCACGTGCAGCGAATCCTGCCCGACGGCGGCGTTGTTCACGAGCGCGTCGACAGGCCCGAGCTTCTTTTCGGCATCCTTCACGAACGCGTTGAGGGCCTTGTGGTCGGTGGCGTCGACGGAGGCAACGTGCACGCGATCCGGGTATTGCTCAACCAGCTGTTCAAGCTCCGGCGTGATGGTGCGGGCGAAGGTTGCCACCTTCGCGCCCCGGTCGAGGATGGCGTTCACCATGGCGAGGCCGAGCCCGCGTGAGCCGCCGGAGACGACGACGCAGGATGCTGGTTCGATGGGTGGGTTAGACATCGGACTTCAAGCTCTCTTTCAGGGGGATTTCGTCAAGAATGCGCACGCGACGGGGCACCTCGGTCTCGGCGAGGCGCTCAGTGCAGTAGCGGATGATGTCGTCTTGCGTGAGCGAGGGGTCGTCGAGCACGACGGAGGCCTGCACCATGTGCCCGACGATGGGGGCCTTGCGTGCCTTGATGGCGGCCCAGGCGATGCCCGGATGCTCCAACAGCACGCCACGCACCTTGCCAGCGGACACTTTGGTGCCGCCGACGTTGATCTCGTCGGAGCCCAGCCGGCCGGTGATGTACACGCGGCCGTCGCGGATTTCGACGCGGTCGCCGGTGCGCAGGGTTTCGGCCACGCCGTCGCCGCGGTGGGGGGACGCGATGAGCAGCTCGTCACCGTCGACGCTGAGCGCCGGGCGTCCTTCCTTGTGGTTGCTGAGCCATGCCTCGGGGAAGCCGGCCTTACCGTCGTGGACGGCGATGGAAGCACCGGCCTCCGACGAGGCGTAGATCCAGGAGACGCGCGCGTTCGGGAAAGCGTCCTTGAGGAGGTCGATCACGGCTTGGTCGACGGGCTCGCCGCCCAGCGTGATCTGTTTGAAGTCGACACCGCGCAGCTCGTCGCGTTGTGTGAGGAGCGCTTGGCGCCAGAACGTCGGCGTGCCGGAGGCGGCGTCGACGCCATACTTGGCTGCCTGCTCCGCCCAGGGGTGGCCGCCGTCGACGCACACCATCGACGTGCCCGGGTGCGCAAGCGCGAGCGTGGTGACCTGCCACCACGCGTAGGCGCCCGGCGTGTACGGGTTGAGCCACGTGCGGGCGGGCTGTTTGCCGCGCACCGTAAGGAGGGTGTCGAGGGTGTGACCCACCTGCTTCGGGCGCCCGGTGGACCCCGACGTGAGCAGCCAGACACGCCCGCGACGGGGGCGGCGCTGTTCGGCAGGCTCCGCGACGACGGCACCGTCGGCGACGATGTTCAGCCCAAGATCGAGCAGATCCTGCTCGAGGCCGGGCTCGCGTCGGGATGCTGCCGCGACGAGCAACTCGCGCTGATGTTGTTGCTGGTGCCACACCGCGCGCAGCGCCTCGAGGTCGTCGCGCACGAATACGGCGGCGCACTCGGGCAGTTCCAGGGGCTCGAGGTCGGCCCAGGTGCCGTCGAACTCTCCGGCGACGATGCGGTTCGCCGCGGTGAGTGGGGGCTGGGGGGCGTCGGGGTGGGTGTTGGTCATGCCTGCTGCTGCAACTCGTCGATGAAGTCGAGTACGTCGGCGACGGTGCGGATGGAACGCAGACCAGGAGCGTCGAAGTTCATTTCCTCGTCGAGTTCATCCTCCACGCGCAACGCGAGCTCCGAGAAGTCGAGGGAACGGAACCCGATCTCGTCGAGCGCGGCGTCTTCGGACTCCGGCATCGTCTTATCTTGACGACGGAGCACCTCGGCCATCATTTCTTTGAGCTGGTCGCGGCTGAGTTGGGCCATCACTTCTCCTTGGGGAACGATTCAGTCGTATGCCAGCTTACCGCGAGCCGGCAAGGAAGATAGTGTCGCGACGCCGTGCACCGCCAACGCGCACAGGCTGCAATGAGATTGGGCCAGCCAGATGAACTGGCTGGCCCAATCACTGCAGTGGTTCGCTCAGCGGCCCGATCACTCGCAGGCAATGCCGTCGCCGTCGCGGTCGAGGTGCTTCGCGTATCCCGGCTGGCCCCGGTAGAGCGGTGCCTTACCCGCTGCACGCACAGCGGCGCAGTTCTTGTAGTACACCTTGGAGGGGGACTTCGGAGCCGGCTTCTTCGCGGTACGCGCCGGCTTTGCGGGCGCGACGCGGGTGAGAGCGAAGGGCCTGGAGTAGGAGGTGCGGCCGCCGGTGTGGACGCCGACACGGTAGGTGGTGGTGCCGACCGTCTTGACGCCGTAGGTGAGGGGGATAGTGAAGTTGCCCGCTGCGTCGGTGGTGCGCTGTTGCGACTTCGACCAGCCCGAGCCGATCCGGACTTCGGTCCAGACGCGGGAGTTGGGTGCGCCCTTGGCGGTGCCCCACGTATTGGTGGCGACGCCCACCCTCTTGCTGCCCGCACTGTAGGCGGTCACGGTCACCGAGGGAGCAGTGCGTGTCACCGAGAAGGTATTGGAGTAGTACGTGCGTCCTCCGGTGCTGACGCCGACCCGATACGTGGTCGCGCCGACGATCGTGGTGCCGTAGGTGAGGGGGATGATGAAGTTGCCTGCTGTGTCCGTGGTGCGCTGTTGCGACTTCGACCAGCCCGAGCCGATCCGGACTTCGGTCCAGGCGCGGGAGTTGGGTGCGCCCTTGGCGGTGCCCCACGTGTTGGTGCCTTGGCCGACAGGCTTCGTGCCCGCGCTGTAGGCGGACACAGTCACGGCCGGAGCCGTGCGCAGCAGATCGAACGGCTCCGAATAGACGACGCCCTCGGGTGCGCGAACACCGACGCGGTACGTGGTGACACCCTCGGTGTTGGTGCCGTAGGTGAGGGGAATGACGAAGTCACCCCAGTCGTCCGTCTGACGGGTCTGCGACCGCGACCACCCCGTCGGCAACAGAACCTCGGTCCAGACCTCAGTCAAAGGTGCTTCGGTAGCGGTTCCCCAGGTATTGGTGGCCTGTCCGACAGGCTTGGTGCCGGCGGAGTGCGCGTTCACTAGGGTCGCAGCTGACGCGGGCATCACCCACGCGGTCATGATGAGGAAGAGGGCGACGAGTATCGACGCCGAGCGATGGAGCTTAGGCATGAGACCTCCGAACAATGATCCTGAAGTGGGCGTATGGCCTCCTCAGATCAGATTCAGCCTTCGTTCCCCTAATTCTGTGCCACATGGTAGCGCCGCGGGTTGCTCAAGTCATATACAGGGGTGCTTAAGCAGTTCGCAGATGTGTCACCAGCCACGCCTGAGTAAGATAAGTGCGTCTCATCGAAAGGAACCGCCATGCTTCGTGATGCCACAGACGCCGACCTCGACGCGATGCGTCGCTGGCGCAACCACGACGAGGTGCGCCGTGTTTCGCTCACCCAACATGAGATCGGTGCCGACGAGCACGCCGACTGGTGGGAGAAGACGAAACAGGACCCAACCCGTCGAGTGCTCATTTATGAGCGCGACGGGGTGCCCTCCGGCGTGGTGACATTCTTCGATATCGACGGCGACAAAGCCTGGTGGGGCTACTACCTCGATAACGACGGGCTGGCCGAGCGCGGAGCCATGTTCCCCGCGTGGATCTCTATTCAGCGTGAGGCTGTGAAGTTTGCGCGTAAGGAGATGGGCCTGGCGCAGCTCGACGGTGAGACGCTCGTCGCGAATGAGTCTGCCGTCGACTTCAACACGCGCCAGGGCTTCACCGAGGTGGAGCGGTACGCTCGTGAAGTGGGTGGCGAGACGGTTGAGGTCATCCACTCGCGCAAGATTTTTGAAGGGAAGTAGTAATGGCCGAGCCCATCCAGATTGGCGGGGTTCCCGTCGGACCTGAGTCGGATCCATTCATCATCGCTGAGATGAGCGGCAACCACAACGGCGATCTGCAGCGCGCGCTGGACATCGTCACCATGGCCGCCGAGGCCGGGGCGCACGCCATCAAACTGCAGACCTACACGGCTGACACCATCACGATCGACGCCGACACGCCCAGCTTCCGCCTCTCCGACGGGCACGAACTGTGGGGCGGGCGGCGCCTCTACGACCTCTACGACGAGGCCCACACACCGTGGGAATGGCACGAGAAGATCTTCGCACACGCGGCTGACAAGGGAATTCTCGCGTTCTCGTCGCCGTTCGACCCGACGGCGGTGGATTTCCTGGAGGGCCTGGGCGCCCCGGCATACAAGGTGGCGAGCTCTGAGATCGTCGACCTGCCACTGATCCGCGCGATGGCCGAGACGGGCAAACCGATCATCATTTCCACGGGCATGGCGTCGATCGCTGAGATCGACGACGCGGTGAAGGCCGCGCGCTCCACCGGGAACGAGCAGATCGTCGTGCTCTCCTGCACTGCCGACTACCCGGCAGACCCGGCGTCGGCCAATCTTCGCTCGATTCCGGTGATGGCAAATGCGTTCGACGTGCTCGTCGGCCTCTCCGATCACACGATGGGCATCGGTGTGCCCGTCGCGTCCATCGCGTTCGGTGCGGTGCTCGTCGAGAAGCACGTCACGCTTGCCCGCAACGACGGCGGCGTCGACTCCGCGTTCTCGCTGGAGCCCGACGAGCTCGCTGCGATGGTCCGCGAGACGGCCATCGCCCGCAAAGCGCTTGGCGAAGCCCGCATCGGCGCGAAGGAATCCGAGCGCGAGGGCCTGCGCTTCCGCCGCTCGCTGTTCGTGACCCGCGACGTGAAGGCCGGCGAGAAAGTGGCCCCAGACAACGTGCGTTCCATCCGCCCCGCAGGCGGTCTGATGCCCGACGAGTTCCAGAACGTCGAAGGGCGCGAGTTCCGCGTCGACGCTGTGAAGGGCACGCCGCTCACGTGGGATCTGCTTTAATCCTGTGCAATTTCGTCCGTTCCCGGGTGCGATTCCCGGGCGCGGGGGAATAAATGGTGTTACGTTCGCACCACTTGGCTCTCATCCGCGTCCCCTGGTAAGACAATGCCCGCTGGCTTGCGGGCTCGCTCGTCGTCGCGGTGCACTTCGCCTCTGGGCACATGGTTGACGGTACCACCGGCTCTCGAGGTACGGCTATGGACTGGTTCCACTCGGTTACCTACCCGATGCGTTTGCCGTTGTTCATTCTGCTTGTCGGATACTTCGAACTGGGCGCTGTGGAAGACGCCCTGGCAGCACTTGGTTTCGACTCGGCAGGGGGCAGTAAACGTGTTGAGTCGTAGGGGTCCCAGGCGTATGCGCCGCGAACACGCCGTAACGTGGAGCCTCGATGGTAATCTCTTGCGATGGCAGGCCCGCCTGCCGGTATCCCCGGATCAAGGAGACGATGCAACGTGGTGACCACCCCGGATCCCAATCACCCCGGTGTGCAGCTGCTGGGCGGCGATATGCAGATGTGGTCGGACTTCGATCCGGGCCGCATGAGTGATGATCTCACTATCTTGCCCCGCCCCCATAAGCTTTGGCAGCTGCTGCTGCAGCCCACCCTGAGCCGCGCCACTGGGCGCACCCTCTTGCTGGGCGCTGAGGCCGCCAAATGCATAGGGTTGCTGCCCGCCGACGCACAAGTTGACGTGATCGTGCGATCCCGTACCGACGCCGGCGTGGTCGTCGCAGCCCGTCCCGGGACACGTGTATGGGCCGGCTCGTACACGCGCTTCGACTCCACCGAGCCCTACGACCTCGTTGTCTCACTGGACACGGTGGAAACGCTCGTCACGCCCGACGATGAGCCCACTACCAGCCAAGAGCTGGTGCGTCGCGCGTTCCAATGGGCCGCCGACGGTGGTTCGCTCTGCCTGCGCATCCCCAACCGTCTGGGTATTGACACGCTGTTGGCTGAGCATGCCCCGGTGGGCGAAGAATGGGGTGCCACCGACCCCGGTCTCACTCAGAGAGAGCTGGCCACCTTCGCGAACAAGGCGAACACCCTGGCCGTGGTCGGCCGTGTACCGCGAATGCTGGTATCGGAGTCCGTCGCGGAGGATGAGCGCTATGCGGGTCTGCTCACCACGGCAACTTGTAGCGCACTCATCGATGAACTCGCTCCCGACACGATCCTGCGTGACCCCATGAGCGTTGTGCCGTCTATCGTCGAGGCAGGCGAACTCATGCGGCTCGCGCCGAGCTGGATTCTCGTGCGTAGCGTCGACGAATTGCCATTGCTGCTCATCGACGCAGACCATCCGTTCGGTGATCCGAAGGCAGAGGTCGTTGGGCTGGAGGAAGAGTCGCAAAAGGATCCAGAACGTGAGGATTCGAGCGAACCTGACAGTTCCTGGTCTCGCTGGATCGAGGCCGACGATGAGGGCGGCTACACCGTTCGCGCTTTCGGCCGTATGACGGGACTTGGCCCTCTTTGGCGCGATGTCGATGTGAGTGCTGAGGCTCAGCTGGCCAGCGTGGTGCTCGAGGCACGCTGGCGTGAAGCGGCAGCTTCCGGTCAGCTCGAGCCGCTGCGCGACCAAATTCGCCGCTGGGCTCGTTGGGTGGACGCCCTGGACCATGAACAGGCATGGTTCGCGACCCCTGACAATGTGGCTGTCCACCCGGACGGATCGCTGAGCCTCCTGGACGCCAGCTGGCGTTGGATCGAAGGGAACGACCCGAACGCTGCAAAGGTGCTAGGGCTCCGCCGCTTCGCGATGAGGATGCTTGCCACCGGTGCATCGCACCCGTGGCCGGCCAACATTACTCTCGACGGTGTCACGGAAGCCTTGGCCCTCATGGCTGGGCTTTGCTGGAGTGAAAACCTCCTCGAACGGGCCGTGCGTGTCGGCGAACGCATCAAGCTGCTCAGCACTATCGCCGACGAATCTCACGTAGAAGATCTCGTCGAGCGTAGCCTAATCCTCGGGCGCCAGCACCAGCTTTCGCTGGGAGCCGCGATGGGCCGCGAGGCACAGCAGCGTCTTCTCAACCGCCTCGGCAACGAGGCTGCGGAACAGCAGCTGAAGATGGAATGGTACGAGCGGCACGTGCGTCGTCGCGACGGTCAGCTCAACGGCCTCGAGCGGCAGCTTGAAAGCATCGAAGCGTCCGTCCCGTACAAGATTGCCCGAGGCATAACATGGCCCGGCCGCGCCGCGATCCGCGGGGCGAAGGGCATTGTTAAGCGCGCACTCCCACCGTCGGCGTGGCAGAGGCTCATCTCGTTCGCCAAGAAACGGCTGCGCTGATCGTCTGACGTCGAGCCATATGGCATCCCAGCTGACGGCTGGAGTCAGTCGTCGTCGCTCAATACTGCGATCAGGTCCTGTGTAGGAGCGCTATCGAGCCCGCCGTCGTCATCCATAGGCGCGAACTCCGATGTCTGGTGCTCTATACCCTTCCAACCAAATAGCATGCGCAGTTCGTCGGGGGTGAGCAGCTCCTGCGTGCCGAGCTCGGTGTTGGCAAGCTGGCGTGCGTAGCCCTTCGGTACGAACGCCTGATGGGCCTCCGGAAAAAGCCGCAGTTGCTTCTCGAGCCCGCCTAACACCGCATGGTCGCCCTCAAGCGTCATCGGGTCACCATAGACGCCGATATCCAGTCCGAGGGACGCAGCGTAGAGCAGGGCTGAGCCCATGCGGTTACTGATGGCACGCGAGTGCTGTTGCACTTCCGCGAGCTGTTTGTCGAGGAACCAGTGGTCGCCGCCCTTGTACATGAATCCACGGGTGCCGTGCGTGATGACCCTCACACCCATTCTTTCGTAGGCATGCCGGATCGACTTGTCGCGGTACTCATCCCAGTAGAGGCACACCGTCAGCGGTACATCACCTTCGACGGCACGTACTTCCTCGAGCAGCCCCTCGTGTGAGCCCTGAAGCTTCTGACCTTCCCACCCATGGAACGGGTAGAGGATCACGCTGTTACCTTTTGGTTTCGGCGGGCGCATCGGGTCGATGCCCTTGAGCTTTAGCAAATATGCCCAAGGCGAGCCGATCACGACGTAGTCCTTCAGGCCGACGGTGCGCCCACGGCGCGCGACGGCGCGCGACCATACAAACTTCTTGAACCTGGGAACCAACTCGGTGCCGACGGCGTACCCGTCCCATAGATTCCAACCGTGCTGGACGTAGCCCTCGATACGCGGTGGGTTCGGGCCGGGTGTGCCCTCCCAATCCTGCATTTCTCCGCCATAGAGCCCCGCATATCGGGCAAGGATGTTCGCGTGTCCGTAGAAGTGGTTTGCGTGATGCACGATAGGAGCAGCTTTCTGTAGAGGGCCGCTCCACATTGTAGGCAGGGAACGCTGGATTTTCCTGTTTGGTGGTTAACAGGTGCATGGGTCCGTGCACCTGCTTGTATCGTCAGCCAGTCAGATGTACATCTCGGAGGTGATAGGACATCGGCTCAGTGTCAAAAGTGTGCTCGACTACGAACTAACTTCTAACACTGAAACGATGTAGGCGACAGCTACGACGCCAGCACGTCGGCGAGAGTCTCGATGACCTGCGTCTGCTGATCGTCGGTGAGATCGGCGAACATCGGCAGCGAGAGCTCTTCGGAGTAGAAGCGCTCTGCGTTGGGGCACATGCCGCGCTTGTAGCCCAGATCTTCGAACACCGGGTGCCAGTACACGGGAATGTAGTTCACCTGCACACCGATGCCACGCTCGCGCATCTTCTCGAACACTTCGCGGCGCCGTCCGCCGAGGATGCGGGCGGGGTAGAGGTGCCAGATGGGGTCGACGCCGTCGCGCACCGTGTGCGTCTCCACACCGTCGATGCCCGCCAGGTCGCGCTGGTAGCGCTCGAAAATTTCACGTCGACGCTGCTTGAACTGCTCCAGGCGCTGCAACTGCGACAAGCCGAGAGCGGCGTGCACGTCGGAGAGGCGGTAGTTGAGGCCCCACTCGTGCACCTCCTGGTGCCAGGGACCCTCGTCGGGGTAGCGCATGCGGGCCTTGTCGCGCACCAGGCCAATGAAGTGGAACTCGTGCGCACGCTGGCCGAGTTCCTCGTCGAGCGTTGCGACGGCACCACCCTCGGCGGTGGTCATGTTCTTCGTCGGGAAGAACGAGAACGTAGTGATGTCCGCCATGGAACCGACGGCGCGTTCCCCGATGTGTGAGCCGATGGAGTGGGCTGCATCCTCGACGGTGATCGCCCCTGCATCATGAGCGATCTCGTTCAGGCGGTCGATCTCGACGGGTTGGCCGGCGTAGTCGACGCCCGCCACCACCTTCGTGTTGCTGTTCACCAGGGCTTCGACGGCGTCGGGTGCGATATTGGCGGTCTCATCGATGTCCGCGAACTGCACCTTGGCGCCACAAGCTAGGGCGCCGGATGCCGTCGCGACGAAGGTCATCGGCGTGGTGATGACCTCGTCGCCTGGCCCAACGCCCGCAGCCGCATACGCGATGTGGAGCGCGGCGGTGCCGGACGTGCAACTCACGACGCGCTTCGCGCCGGTGTACTGCGCGAGGGCCTCTTCGAAACGTGCGACGAACGGGCCGGTGGTCAGCCAGTCGCCGCGCAGCACCTCAGCGACGGCCTCGATGTCGGCGTCGTTGATGGACTGGCGTCCGTAGGGAAGCATGGGCTCAGACCTCGGTTTCGAGGATCTTCATCATTTCCTCGCCCGTGAACCACAGGTCATTGCGGTCAGAGGTGTAGTGGAAGCCCTCCGGAACAGGGGTGCCCTCGGGCGCCTCGTAGCCCCACGTAGCAAGGTCGGGCTGCATCACATACCGGGTGTCGCTCACCTGAATGGTGCGTCGCCCCTCTTCCTCCGAGATCATTTCCTCGTGCAGCTTCTCACCCGGGCGAAGGCCAACCTCGTGCATCTCGGCGCCAGGAGCAACGGCCTGCGCGAGATCGGTGATCTTCATCGACGGGATGCGCGGCACGAACAGTTCGCCGCCCTGCATCTCCTCGAACGAATCGACGACGAACTGCACGGCCTGCGGAAGCGTGATGAAGAATCGCGTCATGCGGAAATCGGTGATGGGGAGCGACTTCCCTTCCGCAGCAAGCCTGCGGAAGAACGGGATCACGGAGCCGCGCGAGCCCATCACGTTGCCGTAGCGCACGACGGAGAACCGCGTCGGATAGGCAGCAGCGTAGTGGTTGCCCGAGATGAACAGCTTGTCGGCGGTGAGCTTGGTGGCGCCGTAGAGGTTGATGGGGGAGGAAGCCTTGTCGGTGGAGAGCGCGACGACCTTCTTCACGCCCGCGTCGATAGAGGTCTCGATAACATTCTGAGAGCCCATGACGTTCGTCTTCACGAACTCGTAGGGGTTGTACTCCGCGGTATCCACCTGCTTGTAGGCGGCGGCGTGCACGACGTAGTCGATGTCCTTCATGGCGCGCGCAAGACGGTGCTGGTCGCGGATATCACCCAGGAACCAACGCAGACGCTCGTCGTTGTCGAACATCTGGCGGCACTCGTACTGCTTGAGTTCGTCGCGGCTGAAGATAACCACGCGGCGCGGGTTGAAGTCCTTCAGCACACGCGTGATGAACGCCTTGCCGAAGGACCCGGTGCCACCGGTGATGAGGATCGACGAATTCTCGAGAAGGCTCACGAGTACTCCTATGTTGTGAATGAGACAGACGGAAGCAGGCATGCCACCGCACAGTTACCGTTGGCAAAGCCTACCATTTGCGGTATGGACTCCCACCAATCTACGCCCCTTCACGTTGCGATTCGGTGCGACGCGCTTTCTACCCGCGGTACCGGACACCTCGTGCGGCAAACCGCGCTCGTGCAGGAACTGCGGTCCAGAGGACATGTCGCAACGCTGTTTGGAGAGTGTGACGTCGAGTGGGCTCGCCAGCAGGCAGCCTCCGTCGGGCTCGAGTTTGTGCCCCCTGCCGACGACTTCGTGGCGCAGCTCACCGCAGCCGGTTGCGACACACTCATGATTGACGGGTACGAGTTTCCAGCGTCACTCGGCGCCGACGCGCGGGCAGCAGGATTCCCTGTACTGGCCATGGTCGATGGTGACTTCGGGCGTCACCAGGAGGCCGACATCTACATCGACCAGAACCTCGGCTCCGACGACCCCGCCTTACCGAACTGGCTTGTCGGCCCAGAGTATGTGCTGCTTCGCGACGTCGTTGTACACCGACGAGGCACCCCCCGTCCAGCAAACCGACCGCCCAAGGTGCTCGTGGTATTCGGCGGGTCTGACCCCTTCGGCGGATGCCCCGTCGCCGCTGAATTGCTGCTGTCGACGGGGCTGCCGGTCCACGTCGTGGCGATCGCTGCGTCGCCAGAACGTCGGGCCGCGCTTGAGGCGCTGGAGCTTGCCGAGAGTCAGTCGCTGGAGGTGCTGGGTACGCAGGACGACCTCCCCGGCCTAGCGTTGACGTGCGACTTCGTGATCTCCGCATCGGGGTCGAGCGTGTGGGAGTTCGCCTGCCTCGGCATCCCCACCGGCCTGGTGTGCGTCACGGATAATCAGATCACTGGCTACGAGGCGGCGACGGAATCCCTCGCCGTCCCGGTGGGCCACCTCGAAGCGCTGCGCGCCGACGAGCAAGCTCGCACCGCCGCCTCCGTCGCACTCACCCGGATGCTCGAAGACCGGGCATGGCTTGACGAGCTGAGTGTGCAAGGCCGAGCCCTCGTCGACGGCGAGGGACGTCGTCGAGTGGTGGCAGCGATGGAAGGCATTGCCGCCCGCTGATTATCCGAGGCGTGAGCATCAGTCGAGGTGGTGCACGAGTAGGCTGGCCGGTATGCGTACCCGTGTGGTGATTCAGTCTCGTCTTTCGTCGTCCCGGCTGCCCGGCAAAGCGCTCATGACCGTTGGAGGCATGCCGCTTGTCGAACTGGTTGCCCGTAGGGCCTCGCGTACTGGGTTTGAAGTTGTGGTGGCTACGTCGGTTGAGATGTACGACGACAGAATCGCCGCCACACTCCAGCCCGCCGGCATCCGGGTGCTTCGGGGCTCGCTCGACGATGTGCTCTCGCGCTTCCTCGACGCGACATCCGACCTTGCCGAGGACGACCGCGTGGTGCGGTTGACTGGCGACAACCCCGTCGCCGACGCGGATCTCGTCCAGGAACTCATCGACGAAATGGACCGAACCGGGCGTGAATACGGACGCGTCGACATCGACGTCGTTCCCGAGGGCCTCGGCGTCGAAGTGTTCCCTGTTAGGCTGCTGCGCCAGGCCGGCAGGGAGGCCGTCGACTCGTACGACCGCGAGCACGTCACCCCTTGGATCCGACGCCACACAGACGAACTGCTCTTCGCACCCCGACGCAACCCCGGCAAGCCCGCGGTCTACCGCGCCACCGTCGACTGCCTTCATGATTTCATCCGCGTCTCCCGACTCTTCGACGGCTACGCCGACCCCGTCACCGTCCCCTGGGCAGACGTGATGGACAGCCTCGTCGGACACGTGCGAGCGCTCGGGCCGATCGCCAACGTGGTGCCCGACGTTGCACCGCGGCTCACCAGCCTGGTACTGGGCGTGGACAACCTGGGATGGAACGGTAAAGAGCATGAGGCGGCGACCATCCGCGAGGTATTCACCCGGGCGGTAGAGGCCGGGGTATCCGACGTCGTGTGCACTGCCGACGCGGCCCCCCTGGTCGCGACCGGGCTGCTGCCCATGCTGAAGCAGCGCATGGGCGTCTCTGTGGTGCTGCCGTCCGTCATCGAATCGCCGGCGCCCGAGCTGGAGCTGCGCTACCGCATCGAACGCGCGCGCACGGAATCGGGACATGCCGCGCTACGTACGGTGTTCTTGCAGGAAGCCGACCTCGTCTCCGAACACGCCGGAGCGCTCCTCGACGTGCTGGCTGACTACCGGGAACGCAACGTGCTCAAGGAAATTGGTGCCGTGGTGAAGCCCGACGGCGTGCTCAAGCCCGGAGCGATTGCCGAGGTGAGTGTCGCTGCGACGTATCTGGGCGATGACGCGGCGCCCGAAACCCTCACCGAGTGGCACGACGCCGGAGCGATCACCGTCGGTATTGCTCCGCAGGAGGCCAAACAAACGCAGATCACCGAGCAGATGCGCAGCGACGCCATCGACACCGTCGTGGTGCAGCCGGTCGGCCGCCGCGAGCTCACCTCACTGCTGACTGCGAGGTGAGCGTTCAGTGTCAGAAGTTTGCTCGTCGACGAACCAATTCCTGACACTGACACAATCGAACAGCGAAATAGTGTTGTCCTACGACGCGTAAGATCTCGTCTCCGGGAGCCATGGCCGCGACGATGGGCACATGCACCAGCGTTCCGCACTGCCGCCGTCGCTCCGAGCCCGCATCACCGACCAGCACGGAGCGTTCACCGTCGCCCAAGCGCTGCAACACGGCATGACACGCAGCGCGTTGCGCTCCCATCTGCGACGTGCGACTCGGGTTGCCGAAGGGCTGTACATCCTCGGTACGGTCACATGGTTAGGGTTCGTGCATGCAGCGCTCCTGCGCGGAGGGCCAGGCGCCCACGTGAGCGGGGCGGCAGCTGGATTCATCCACGGCGCGCTCCGACGCGAGCCCGGCCACATCGTCGTGTGGGCGTCATCGCGACGAGACAGCCTCCAGCTTGGTGCCTACCGAGCCACCTTCCGACGGGGTGCCCGACCAGCATTCGGCGTCCCCGCACGTGCGAAGCTCGAGGAAGCGCTACTCGACATGGCGTCGGAAGCCGACGAAGTCACCTTTGTGGAGGGCGTCACTCGCGCGTTGCAGACCAAGCGCACCACCGCGTCGAGGGTGCTCGACGCCGCCTCGCGCCGCACGAGGGTAGCTCGGCGCGCGCTCCTTGAGGGGCTGTGCTCCTCGGAGAGTGAGGGCATTCACAGCCCGCTGGAGTGGATGTTTCAGCAGCGCGTTGAGCGAGCGCACCAGCTGCCGCCTCCGACGCGCCAAGCCGTGGTGCAAGATGGCGAGTTCGTCGACGCGCTCTACGACGACTACCTGCTCGCGGTGGAAGTCGACGGGCGAGAGTTTCACGACGCACGCAGCGACGCCCGACGTGACAACCGCAACGCGCTTCGTCGTGGGATTACCACGCTGCGCTACACATGGGAACGCGTCATGTTCGACGCGTGTGCCGTCGCGGCAGAGATCGTCGAGGTGCTGCGCAGCCACGGGTGGCAAGGGAGCGGAACATGCCCGTCATGCAGTCCCAGTGTCAGAAGTTTGCTCGTCAACGAACCAATTCCTGACACTGAAGCACACGCAGGTGCTTAGAACAACGAGTCGGGCCACCTCCAGAGGGAAGTGGCCCGGCTCACTGAGCGTCGATCAGTACACGACGACCTTGTCACCGTTGCGGATCTGCTTGTACATCCAATCCAGGGTCTTTGCATCGCGGATGTTGATGCAACCGCCCGAACCCGGATGGTTCCAGCCCACGCGAGCGAAGTTCGACGAGTAATGCACAGCCTGGCCGCCATCGAAGAACATCGCCCACGGCATCGCGGTGCCGTAGATGCTGGAGACGTGGTGCCGCGACTTCCAGTACACGTAGTGCACGCCGTTGCGCGTCGGGTTGCTGCGGGCGCCAAAGCGGGCGTCGAGCACCTTCACGACCTTGCCGTCCATCACGTAGTAGAGCTTCCGGTCCTTCTTCGACGCGCACATCACGCGGGCACCGGAGTAGCAGCGCGAATCAAGATTGTAGGCAGGATTGGTGCGCCGGAAGGTGACAGTGTTGGTGCGAACCACCTGACCGCCCGGGTAGCGGCCTGCGACGCGGTATTGGTAGGTGCCGGGTGTGTTGGCGCCGTAGGTGAGGGGGATGGCGTAGAAGCCCGACGAGTTCGTCTTGCTGGTTTGAGAGCGCGACCAGGTGCCGTTGGGGAGGCGCACTTCGGTCCATACCTGGATGTTTGAGCCTTGGCTGAACGTGCCCCACGCGTTTGCCGTTGTGCGTACTGGCGCAGTACCCGCGGTCTTGATGGACGGCGCAGCGACACGCGTAAGCTTCACGGAATTCGTGCGCACGACGGCACCGCCCGGGTAGCGGCCTGCAACGCGGTATTGGTAGGTGCCGGGGGTGTTGGCGCCGTAGGTGAGGGGGATGGCGTAGAAGCCCGACGAGTTCGTCTTGCTGGTTTGAGAGCGCGACCAGGTGCCGTTGGGGAGGCGCACTTCGGTCCATACCTGGATGTTTGAGCCTTGGCTGAACGTGCCCCACGCGTTTGCCGTTTGGCGTACCGGTGCAGTACCCGCGGTTTTGACGGTGGCCTGGGGCGCACGACGAACTACCTGCGCATCATCTGTGTAGACGACGGTGCCATCCGCGTACCGAGCGCCCACACGGTAGCGGTAGCTGCCGGGGGTGTTTGCACCATAGGTGAGGGGGATGACGTAGTTGCCACGCGCGTCAGTAGTCCGGGTTTGGGAGCGCGACCAGCGGCCGTTCTTCAGCCACACCTCCGTCCAAACTTCTGCCGAGGAAGCACCGTCGATGACACCCCACGCATTCGCTGTGGCGCCCACCAGCGACCAATTCGCGGTGGAAATGGTGGGCTTGCGCAGGCGAGTGACTTCAACCGTCCGCGATTCTGTGTTGCCGAGGGAGACGCGCACGTCGTGCGTGCCTGCAGCCTCGAGACCGGACAGCTGCAACGTGAACGAACCGTTGCCTGCCGTGTTGGTGCTTCCGACGGTTACCCAGCGTCCGTCTGAGTATGCGCTCGCCACGAGCTTTCCAGACTCACACCCCGACGTAGAGCCGGTGATCTCGGTTGCCGAGCCAACGATCAATGAGTGTGCCGGGTTCACGTCGACAGTGCACTCGGTGGTGGGTGCGGCCGCTGCAGTCAGCCCGGTGCCGAGCATCGAGAGTGCGAGTGTTGCAGCTGCGGCTGCGCGCCAGGCGCCTGGCATCGTCCCCGTGTCGTTGGTCTTCATGTCGTTCTCCCCAAACTTGAAGTCAGTGCCCTGAAGGCAAGGTAAGCATGACACTTCGGAGGCCATTCAACCAACTCTGGGCTCACGTGCCCACTTCTTTTCCGGACACCAGCCGTTATCCCTTACGGGATGGAGATGTGCACATGGTCATAGTGATCAGCGCGGGCGCTGCCTCGGCTACGCATTAGCCGCCAACCTTCACTGGAGCGCTGCCTCGTCCAGATTCGACGCTCGTAGATGATCTCTTGCACGCCCAGCCTGTCAGCGTGGCGGTGCATCATGTGGGCTACTTCCCAGCCCCGCGAGCCAGAGACCATCACGTCGATGGCCCGCCCAGTGGAGTGGAACGTGGCGTTGTACCGGGAGCCACGGCCCACGTAGCGAGTGACGTTGGGGAACTCATGGCATACCGCGCGCAGCGCTCGCTTCGCACGGGTTTGCAGCCCACGTTCGGCATGGGCCGCGCGAGAACAGGACGAAAAATTGAAATCCCGGCGTTTCAGAGTGAACGGCTTGGAGCGCACAACTCGCCCTTGGAACACGCCGGCAACACGCCAGCGGTACGTGCCGATGCTGTTCGCGCCGTAGGTGAGAGGGATGGTGAATCCGCCGCCAGCCCGAGTGGTTGATGCTTGCGAGCGCGACCACGAACCGTTCGCAAGCTGCACTTCGGTCCACACCTTCGTGCCCGCGGGGCCTGGGAACGTGCCCCACGTGAACGTCGGTTGCCGAATGAGCTTATTGGGCGCACCCTTCGCGACGGGCGCAGCGACGCGGGTGAGCGTCGTCGCTGCGGAGCGCACGACACCCTGAGGCGTTGCAACTGCGAGGCGCCAATGCGTCGTCCCGGGCGTGGTGGCACCGTACGTGAGCGGCACCGTGTAGGAACCCTTGGCGTTGCTTTGAGCGAACTGGGAACGCGACCAGTCGCCGCTGGGGAGCCGCACCTCCGTCCAAACCTTGCTGTTTGGAGCTGACGGAAGAGCCCCCCACAGGAAGGTGCGTTCGCCGGTGAGCTTCGTGCCTGCGGTGTTTGCCGTCGGACGCTGCTGGTCGGCGTGGGCGGGTAGCCCCAGGCTGAGTAAGACGGCAGCTAATACCGCGGCCATGCAACGACGAAGCGCAGACTGGGTGTTGGCCCGTGCCATAGGAATTCCCCCGAACTGTGGTGCAGGTTTGTTGACCGATACAGTACATCATCCTGAGAAGTTCTCAGCAAATTCCCAGCTTGAGGGGCGGCGTCAAACATGCGACGGGGTGAGGTGCATACGTGCAGCCTCACCCCGTCGAAAGAAGGTGTACGGATCAGTCCGTGCCGGAGTCGAACGACGAGCGCAGCCCTGCCGCGTCGATGTCATCATCGGGCTGGGGCGCGCCGAGCTCTGCGATCTGCGCAGCGCCGCCGGCCTCGATCTCGCCGAACAGCTTCGCCTGCTGGACACCGAGCGTGCCCTGGGAGGCGTAGAGCTCGAGCTTCTCACGCGAGTCCGCGATGTCCAGGTTGCGCATGGTGAGCTGGCCGATGCGGTCGGTGGGGCCGAACGCCGAATCCTCGACGCGTTCCATCGAGAGCTTGTCGCCGTCGTAGCTGAGGTTCGGGCCGGTGGTGTTCAAGATGGTGTAGTCGTCGCCGCGGCGAAGTCGCAGCGTGACCTCGCCCGTCACAGCCGACGCCACCCAGCGCTGGATGGATTCGCGCAGCATGAGCGACTGTGGGTCCAGCCAGCGCCCCTCGTACAGCAGGCGGCCCAGACGCAGCCCCTGCTGGAAGTAGTTTGAGAGGGTGTCCTCGTTGTGAATGGCGGAGAGGAGGCGCTCGTACGCGATCCAGAGCAGCGCCATGCCCGGCGCCTCGTAGATACCGCGCGACTTTGCCTCGATGATGCGGTTCTCGATCTGGTCAGCCATGCCCAGGCCGTGGCGGCCACCGATGGCGTTGGCCTCGATCACCAGGGCGACGGCGTCGTCGAAGCGCTTGCCGTTGATGGCGACGGGGCGGCCCTGCTCGAAGGCAATGCGCACATCCTCGGTGTCGATTCTCACGGCCGGGTCCCAGAACTTCACGCCCATGATGGGCTCGACCGTCTCGAGTGACACGTCGAGTGCCTCGAGGGTCTTGGCTTCGTGCGTGGCGCCCCAGATGTTAGCGTCGGTGGAGTAAGCCTTCTCCTTGGAGTCGCGGTAGGGGAGGCCTCGTTCGGTGAGCCACACGCTCATCTCGTCGCGACCCCCCAGCTCGCTGACGAATTGTTCGTCGAGCCAGGGCTTGTAGATGCGCAACTGCGGGTTAGCCATGAGCCCATAGCGGTAGAAGCGCTCGATGTCGTTGCCCTTGTAGGTGGAGCCGTCGCCCCAGATCATCACGTCGTCTTCGGCCATCGCGCGCACCAGCATGGTGCCGGTGACAGCGCGCCCGATCGGGGTGGTGTTGAAGTAGGCGCGGCCGGCGGAGCGGATGTGGAACGCGCCGCAAGCCAGCGCTGACAGGCCCTCCTCGACGAGCGGGCCGCGTACATCGACGAGACGCGAAATCTCAGCGCCGTACTCCTTCGCACGCCCAGGCACCGACTCGATGTCCGGCTCGTCGTACTGGCCGATGTCGGCGGTGTAGGTGCAGGGAATCGCACCTGCTTCGCGCATCCAAGCCACAGCCACCGAGGTGTCGAGGCCACCAGAGAAAGCGATGCCGACGCGTTCGCCGACGGGAAGAGAAGTCAGTACCTTAACCACACTTCTACCCTAGGGCATTCGCATCCCACTGGCAGTTTCAGTCTCGCCGAGCCTGCAACACGCTCTACAGCTCCAGTACGATCTTGCCGACGTTGTCGCCGGACTCCAGCAGTTCGTGTGCGCGACGGACCTCGTCGAAGGGAATCCGGGTTTCCGGCGAGAGCTTGACCTTGCCGCTTCGCATCAGCGGCCACACCTGGCGCTCCACCTGGGCGCAGATCTCCGCCTTTTCGGCCTCGGGGCGGAAGCGCAGCGACGTGGCCGTCACCGTGCCTTGTTTACTGAGCAGCAAGCCGACGTTGAGCGTGCCCTTGACGCCGCCCTGCAGGCCGATCACCACCATGCGCCCGCGACGGGCGAGGGCCTTGACGTTTGCCTCGAGGTACTTGGCGCCAATGATGTCGAGGATCACGTCGGCGCCATGCCCGTCGGTGGCCTCCTTGAGGGCTGCCACCCAGTCGCCGTGGTAGTCGAGCGCGATGTCCGTGCCGTGTTGGCGGCAGTGTTCGAGCTTCGCCTCCGTGCCTGCGGTGGCTGCAACGCGCGCGCCCAGCGCCTTCGCGTACTGGGTGGCGAACGTGCCGATGCCGCCCGCGCCACCGTGCACAAGGAACGTCTCGCCTTCCTTGAGGGAGGTATGTTCCAGGTTGCTCACGACGGTGGCCGCCACCTCGAGCACACCCGCGGCGCTCACGAGATCGACGCCAGGGGGTGGGGAGATAAGCTGACCTTCGGGAGCGACGAAGTACTCCGCCGCGCCGCCACCCGCGAGGAGCGCGACGACTTCGTCGCCGACGTTCCAGCGCTCGCATCCTTCCGCGACGGCTTCCACCACTCCTGACGCCTCGAGGCCGAGCACGTCGGTGACGCCCTTCGGTGGCGGGTAGTGGCCCTGCCGCTGCAGCACGTCGGCGCGGTTCACGCCGACTGCCGTGGTGCGCACCAGCACCTCACCGGGGGCTGGGTAGGGCTTCTCGACTTCAGCGATGGTGAGTGCCGACGCATCGCCTGGTTCGGGAACGATCACTGCCTTCATGTCTCCACCCTGCCACACACAGCAAGGCTCCGGGGTGGTGGGGGTGATCTCGCTCGGTGACTGAGGCGTGGTCACCTTCGGTGATTGAGTAGCAGGCGGCCGTCTCTCGGTGATTGAGTAGCGGGCGTAGCCCGCATATCGAAATCCCGAGATGCAACGCCTCAAAACTGCAAAACTCGCCATCAGTTGCGTGTCTCACGCTTGGCTGAGCGTAGAGGGGTGCGTCTGTTGGCGAGTTTTGCAGTTTCTTCAGTGGTGCACGCCGCTGGTGGCTGGCCGCTACTCAACCAGCGTTCCCCCGATCGTCGAGTAGGCCTGGCCAACTTTCGGTGATTGAGTAGCGGGCGTAGCCCGCGTATCGAAATCACTTCAGTTGAGCTTAGGTGGCAGGTTCGCGCCCAAACATGGACCGGAATCTGCCACCTAGCGGGTGGCTGGTTTCGATACGCGCCCTTCGGGCGCTACTCAACCACCTGGAGCGCGCCGGCGGCTCAAGCACCCGGCGCCGAGGCGCGGACCGCTCAACCAGCTGGAGGCGCAGCGTCGGGCCAGGGGAGCTGGCGACCACTTCGGAAGACGCGTTCGGAGCCGTCGACGGGGTCGACAAACCGCAGCTCGGCAGCGAGCAGCCCAAGCGGGTGGGTGAAGTCGTCGATGCTCCACGGCTGCACCACGGGATAGAGCGGGTCGTTCCACAGCGGGATGCCCAGCTCGAGGAAATGCATGCGGATCTGATGCGTCTTGCCGGTCAGCGGCGTCGCCTCGTACCGACCCCAGCCGTCGCGTGTCTCCAGCAGCCGCACGTCGGTGTGCGCGTTGGGTGGCAGGTCGAGGCGCTCGGCCTGCATCGTTCCCACCTGCTTCACCAGGTGCGACGAGACACGTCGCGGAAAGGTCAATCCATCGTCGACGGGGGCCATCACCTCGTAGGTTTTGTGCGTCGTCGGCTCCCCGAAGATCGAGTGGTACGGCGCTCGCCAGCGCTTCGTCGTGGCCATGAGCAGCACGCCCGCGGTGGCTCGGTCGAGTCGGTGCACCGCCGACAACTCCGGCAACCCGAGCGTCTGCCGCGCCCGCACCACGGCCGACTGTACGACGTGGCGGCCGCGGGGGATCGTCGACAGGAAATGAGGCTTATCGAACACCACAATCCGCTCGTCGCGATGCAACACCGTGAGTTCCCCGGGCACCTCGGGCTCGTCGCGCAACTCACGGTGAAACCACACGAAGGTGTGCGGTCGGTAGATCTCGTCGCCGGTCCACGGACGCCCCTGTTGGTCGACGAAGTCGCCGCGTTCCAGCATGGCATCGACGCGGTCACCGTCGGCGGCGAGCTTGTCACGCAAGAACGCGCCCATCGTCGGCCAAGGGAGCGCGTTGTTCGGGTCGCGATCAGGGGTGCGCACCCACGCCGCTTGCAGCCCGTGGCGGGGCGGAAGGGGAGACTTGGGCGGCATCGGGCGTCCTCACTGATCGATGGTGGTGCTGTGGCGTGAGCATACCGGGCGGGTGCGCTAAGCTCGTGGCTCTGGCGAGGTCGCATAGTGGACTAGTGCAGCCGCCTTGAAAGCGGCCGAGGTGCAAGCCTCCGTGGGTTCGAATCCCACCCTCGCCGCCAACACCACAAGTCCGACGCCGCGCGGGACTGGCCGGCCACGTGAGTACACTGCCGGTATGCCCGAGCGCACGTTCTTCCTCAAATCTCGTCCGCCGCTGCGCGCATTTCTCCTCGCTGCGCTGCTGAGCCTCGTCGGCGGGGTGCTGACCGTGCTATCGCTGCAACACGGATGGAACGCACTGGCGGTCGCCTTCTTCATCATCGTCTTGGTACTGGGCATCGCGCTGTTCACCATCGCGATTATGGCGACGATCAGGCTCGGCGTGCGGATCACCATCACCGACGACGGGTACAAGGTGTCGGGCACGCAGGCCACCCGCGAAGGGCAATGGAAGGATGTCTCGAAGGTCACCCAGGCCGTCGAAGGCGCGCACATCACCATCTACCACGGCGACGTCCGCCGCACCCACCTCATTTTCCCCGGCGGGCCGGCGCAGGCCCAGATGCAGGATGTCATCGACGAGATCATGGCCCGGCTCGAACGCGTCAAGCAGGGCTGAACCTCAGTCTTCCTTAGGGTTGAACGCGCAGGCGTCCGCGACATCTTGGGCGCCGTTACCGTTGTTCTTGCTGTTCCCCTCGTCGGTGTCGTGTGGCTCTTCGCTAGGGGTAGGCGCCGCCGTCGATTCCTTCGGCCCGTTGATGGCTTCTTGGACGTAGGCGCGCATGGCGTCGAAGTCGGGGTTTTGGTAGGAGTAGCCGTTCTTGCCCATCGTGAACGCGAGGCGCAGCATCTTCTGCTTCTGGGTTTTCAGCGCGAGATCGGTGAGCGACTCGAGCATGTGCTGCGGAATGTCGGTGAGCACCATGTCGCTCGACGCGCCCGCGATGGCCTCGAAACGAGTGAGAAGCGTCGTGGGGTTGGCCTGGTCGGTGATGGCCTTGATGAGGCACGACTGGCGCTCCATGCGTGAGTAGTCGCTGGTGCTCCAACGGCTGCGGGCGTACCAGAGGCCCTGGTCTCCGTTCAGGTGCTGGTTCGCGCCAACCTCGAGCCAATCCTTCGCGCGCCGGTTCTCGGAGTTACCGCCCATCGGAAGGCGCTCGTTGATGTTGACTGTGACGCCGCCCATGGCGTCGATGAGATTGCGCAACCCATCGATGTTGAGCAGTAGGAAGTAGTGCACGGGCAGGCCGGTGATGCCCTCCACGCCTTGCTTCAGAGCCTCAGCCCCGCGGTACGTCTGACCCTCGAACAGGTGAGGGTAGTCGCGATCAGTGCGCTCCCAGATGGCGTTGAAGTGCCACTCCGCAGGGTCGCCCTCGCCGCGGAATCCGTCGGGGAACTCTTTGGCCATCTCGCTGCCCTCGGGGAAGGGCGTGTACTGCAGATTGCGGGGGATCTGGATGAGCGTCGTGGCGCCTGTGGTGGTGTCGACGCTGGCGAGCATGACCGTGTCGGTGCGGAACCCGGAGCTCTCTTTCACACCGCTCGCGATACGGCCTTCGTCCAAGTCGGAGCCGATGAGCATGATGTTCAGACGCTTGAGGTCGCCAAACGGATTCTCCCCGCTGCCGTCCAGCGTCGGCTTGGAGCTCGACACCACCTCGTTATCTGAGCCGAACGTTTTGCTCAGCGTGCTCGCCAACACCTGCGAATAGGCGGCACCCACAGCCACCGGCGCTGCCACTGCGAGTGACAACACCCCGACGAGGACCGCTCCGGCGAGGCGCTTGCCCTGGCTGACCGCGCTGGAGCGCGTCGCGACATGCGTCATCACGATGAGCGCCACCCACAGCAAGCCCATGCCGATCAGGAGGGCCGTGACGATGTGCAGCACGCCTCTGCCCGATGCCAGGCCGACGGCAGCTGACGCAGCCGCCGCGATGAAACTCTCGTCTGGGTCGGGCTTCACCCGGGACGTGAAGAACATGACGCCGGCGATCGTCGCACCTACGAAGCCGAGCGCGACGAGCCCGCCCAGCCAGCGGTTTGCCTTCTGGCGACTGCCCACCAGGCCGAGGCCTGGGACCAGCGTCGAAAGGATGGTGAACAGCACCGTGCGGCGGAAACGAGGCTGCGAACTGGAAGCCGTGGTGTCCTCGACGTCGGCGTGTTCGGGTGCGGGATCGTCATCCTCGCGCAGGAAGTCGTCGAGGGAGGTTCGCTGCGACGTGGCGGACTGCGTGGCGTGAGATGCTTCGTCGGCGCGCCAGAGCGTCTCACGGGTACGCGGGCGCACCTCGGTGGGATCGTCGTCGGTGAGAAGACGTCGCGGGCGCGCATCTCGGAAGAGCCCCGAGAGGTCGGCGTCGCTCTCAGCTCCGCGTCGTGGCGCGGGAGTGTTGGGCTCGTCCATTCGTTTCCTCCTCGCGCCAGTGTAACCGCGCAGAGGAAGAAAAATGGTGTCGCGACGCCTCGAACAGCAGACAAGTTGCGCGCTCACCCTGTTTGGCCGGTACAGTTGGCCGTCGATGGAGGTGTCGCCTAGTCCGGTCTATGGCGCCCGCCTGCTAAGCGGGTTGAGGGCTTCAACCCTCTCGCGGGTTCAAATCCCGCCACCTCCGCCACCTCGCCCGGCGCGTTCCTGCGCCGGGCGGTTCCATATTGCGACGGTGCCTCGCCAGGGGATTTTGTGCTGAAGGCGAGGGGTGGGTATAGTTCTTTTCTGCCCAAGCGCACGTGGCTCAATGGATAGAGCATCTGACTACGGATCAGAAGGTTGGGGGTTCGAGTCCTCCCGTGCGCGCCAGGTGAAATGGCCCTGACTAGGGGAAATGCCTAGACGGGGCCATTTCCTTACCCCTCGGTGGTACCATGGAAACAGTATCGGAATGGGTGCACCAATGGGTACACCAAAGGGGGCGACGTGGCGCGACGGAAAAAGTTCGACCTTGAATATGGCGAGGGGAGTTTCTTCTTCGACGAGACGCGACAGCTATGGATAGGCCGGATTGAGGCAGGATGGACGCCCGACGGTAAGCGTCGACGCA
Organism: uncultured Tessaracoccus sp.; assembly: GCF_947286155.1. GTDB lineage: Bacteria > Actinomycetota > Actinomycetes > Propionibacteriales > Propionibacteriaceae > Arachnia. The sequence continues at coordinate 1,862 of NZ_CAMYPD010000003.1, read as the reverse complement.
TCCAGGTCACTGCGCGGGACAAGAACACGTGCTGGGATCGTCTCACAGCGCGTCGAAAGGCGCTCGAAATCGATGGCGTAGCTACCGCGCTCCAGCGGTCAGTAACGCTCCAGGTGTGGTGCGAGCGGTGGCTGGAGGCCACACAGCAGACGCTACGCCCGAAGTCGTGGAGCAACAATCGGTCACAGGTGAAGCGGTGGATCATCCCCGAACTTGGGCGCAGAAAGCTCGAGGAGCTGACGCCAGCTGACGTGCGCCGGCTGGTCGATGCGATCCGGGCTAGCGGGGCGAGCACTACCACTGCCGCCAGCATCCAGGGATGCCTACAAAATGCCCTCAGGGCGGCCCGCGTCGAGGGGTACGCCGTGCCCGAGTCTGTTCTTGCGATGAGGCGTCCATCAAAGGCTGTCAATGACAGAACTGCGATCCCCCTCACGGACGCCATTAGGCTGATCGAACAGGCTCAACGCCAGCCGGATGCTGCACGTTGGGTCGCAGCTCTCTTGCAGGGGATGAGGCAAGGGGAGTGCCTGGGGCTGACATGGGAGGCCGTCAACTTCAAGGCAAGAACACTGGACGTGTCGTGGCAGCTACAGCCGCTGCCGTATGTATCGGGCAGGTCTGGAGAGTTCCGCATTCCTGATGGCTACGAGGTGCGCCAGCTCTACAAGTCGTTCCATCTGGTGCGGCCAAAGTCGCGTCCGCGCATGATCCCGATGGTGCCGTGGCTGGACGCGGCGCTGCGGCAGTGGCGCGAGGCCGCACCGGGGTCGCCGCACGGCTTGGTCTGGCCGCGTCGGGACGGCAGGCCTCAAACCTCACGCGCCGACAGTGAGGCATGGAAGGCACTCCAGTCCGCTGCGGGCGTGAGTAAGGGCGATGGCCTCTACGTCCTACATGAGGCGCGGCATACGACTGCGACGCTCCTACTCGCCGCCGGGGTAGATGAGGCGGTTATCACTGCGATTATGGGCCACAGCGACTACGCCACGACACAGACCTATCTGCACGCTCCTACCGAGCTGCTGTCGCGCGCCCTAGACCGGGTGGCCGAGCAACTCCAGCTAGCGAGTGCCGACGACGACAGATAAAAGATTTTCTGCTTTTCCCTATCCAGACTTGTACATCACTATGCAACGGTGTATAGTAGTAGACACAAGGACGGAAACGACAGGGAGAAACTACCATGGACGACATCATTACCCCCGACATCGCCGAGTGGACCAAGCCAGGCACCGGTCAGGTACGCCGCTACGTCAACAACTGGAATGAGTTGGCAGGAATCTGGGTCAACTACTACAAGAGCGGCAATGTCTGTGGTGTGGTGATTGACGATTTCGAGGATTCGGTATCCAACCGCAAGGGCGGAGCCACAGCCGCAGGGAAAGTATGGCTTGACGAGGATGACGTCTTGCATCTCGACTACCACTCTGACAGCTCGCTGCTCACCAAAGACGAGAAACGCGCACGCATCACCGCAGCACTCACAGCCGCCGGCATCACCGCCAACAACACACCCCAAAGCTAGCCCCCTTCAGCACCGAAAGGAACACCAAAATGACCACCGAACACGAAGCCACCATCGTGCACCTGCCAGACCTCATCCGGGGCGGTCGTGACCCTTGGCGGGGCACCATCGCTGAGCTGATTAACGACCATTTCCGCTACGGCTACCACCGAGACATGGTCGACATGATCGACCGCGCCAAGACTGCGGGCCTCTACCGCGAGGACGAGGAGACCGGCGAGGACAACCTCTACGAGGTGCTGCCCGAGCTGCTCGCAACCGACATCAAGGCGCTACGCGAGTTCACCGACGACCCCAACGCCACCTACGTCGCCGGGGGTGAGCTGTGATGAGC